>CALXBD010000154.1 GCA_944386445.1 uncultured Clostridia bacterium | reverse complement strand
CATTCACGCCAAGTTCCCTGAGTTCTTTTTCCTCTGCTTCTTTCCATTTGAGCCATTCTTTTTCGGCTTTGGCTTTGTTGTATGACATAAAAAATCCTCCGATCAATCTGAATTTGTTTTCATTCAGATTGCCGGAGGCGGGGGACGGGCACGATATTGTTTGATACATACTTTTTCAATGTCAAAAAATGTCGAGAAAAAAAGGGACACAAGTGAAGGTTCATTCACCTGTATCCCTTTCGGAAGTATTATATTGTCTTTTTTTCTATTCATTGAAAAACATGGTATTTTCATGTATGTATCAACTTTCTTTGCATTTTTCAACGCCAACTCTTTCTTTTCGACTTTTCATTTATTTTATGATATAGAAATGATCAAATAATCACAAACAAACTATCAAAAAGGCTAAATAAAAAAGCACACCTGACTCAAAACAGATGTGCTCTAAAATCATATTAAACTTTTTCTGTCCGATTATAACAACAAAAAAAGCCAGATAAAGAAAAGTCTTTTGCCTTTTCTTTATCTGGCTTCTTCAAAGTGAATAAAATGTAGTTTTTAATTGCCCAAGGATGGATGTTATAATTATAGCATGAATTGTTTTCCTTGTCATCGGCACCTACTTTGCCATTTTATTTCTTTTTTGTGCCACTCTGTTAGACAATTTTTTTCATGCTTTTCTTTGTATAGTAAATTAAAGCATCAACAGATTTATTAAAGTAAATCGCAATATAGTGCTTATCCCCTGACAAGAACACATAAAAATCAATTTATTTTATTAAAAGTTCCAATTAAAGTGACATCGTGTATTCACCAAGTTCTACAAAATACCGAAGCAAGGTGTCGCGACCAGCTTTGGGGAGGGTGCGGGTGATGTTCTGAATCTCGTAGGTAAAATCGCCTTCATATTCAATTTCACGAAGAGTATCTACCATTTCCTTCCAGTCAATAATACCAAAGAAGGGGGGCAAATGTTCGTCTACCAACCCGTGGTTATCCTGCACATGAGTTGCTTTCAAACGCTTACCGATTTTCAGCAGACTTTCCCGTTGATTCAACTGCATAAAGCTTGCGTGACCAAAATCCCAGCATATTCCCACGGCTGGATCATCCAGTGCATCCACTAGCCGGATAAGATTTTCAGCGTTCCGAGCGTAGGATTCACGCCCTAGGTTCTCCAACGCCAGACCGGTGTTGTTTTCACGAGCTAGCTGGATCAGAGGTTTCAGATACTCCAAATTAGCCTGGAAGGATGCTTCATCATCGGAATCACCGTTGGGCAGGGGAATGGTGCCTACATGGAATACCGCCCATTTCGCGCCCAGAATACCGGATCCTATGATGCCGCGGCGAACCTTTTCATAGTCCCAGTCTTTTTCCGGGTTTGTGGGATCAAACATATTGTAAAAATTGGGGTGAGTCTGAGAAAAAGTGATTCCCAGCTGGTCTGCCAGCTTCCGGATATCCCGGAGCCACTCTGCCCAATTGTCAAAGTTCATCGGCATACCAGGGCGTTCCTGATCATAAAAGTTGAAATCCATAACTTCAAATCCTGCCGCACGGCAGCGCCACATACATTCCTCTGCACTGTATTCGCCAAATTTCCCGCACACGGCATCCATTAAATTGATGGAAGTGGAAAGTTTCATAATGATTCGTTCCTTTCTATTGTTTTATTGATTTGCAGGGACTGTTCCGGGATTTCCCGAATGAGCAGTTCTTTTTTTTCTGAAAGATCAGCGTCCTGATAAGGTAAGAAGGAAATCGTAAGTTCTCCACAGGATACTGGTGAGATACTTTTTACCAGTATCCGGAAAATCTGCTTTCCCCAGCTTGCAGTCAGTTTGGCGTCATCCAATAGAATCCGTTCTGCTGAAATCTCCCAACCATCCGTTTCAAAACGCATCCAGACGGCATCGCTATTTCTATTCAGTAAAATTCCCTGAGAAAAGAGTGAGGGTTCCCGACTAGTCATAAAATGGAATTCCACCATTCCCGGATTCTCCATCTGGAACTGGTCTGTCAGCCGTACTTCCCACTGGTCACGGCTGAATACAACTTCCCTTCGCAGGCTTTTAAGTTTAGCTTCAGACGGATAAGCCTCGGCCAGTTCCATTTCGATCCGGCATATCTTGCCGCCAATGGAATAGGCAACGTTTTTTGCCCGGAAATTCGGACCGTCATGCTGCATGACTCCATTGAAGGAGGGGAGGTTGTGGTAATCCGACTGCATGGTCCAAATGCGGTAACGGTCTTTCCCGAAAAAGTATTTTCGATAAACCTCTACCCCTACATCAATTAGTATTGGTGTCCCATTGTAGTATAGAACTACCTGACCTATATCGTTGTGATTGTGGCTGTCCTGATTCCAGCCGCCTTTCGCGCAAAGGAAAAATCCCTTCTCAGGATCTGACTTTTGACGCGCAGCCAAGATTTGCTGACTTTCTAAATACAGAGATGTTTCAAAATAAGGGGATTCTTTCCAGAAAAGCATTTCCTGGCTCCGCTCAATGGTACGAACCGCACGCACAATAGAGGTTGCTGGGAAAATTCCGTGATCCATCTGATAAGAGTACAGATATGCGCCAAATCCTGCCAAATAGGGCGAGTTCATTTTACAACCGGCCATATAAATGATTTCTGCCGGAGGATTGACCCGTGCGGCTCCATCCGCAAAATTGACAACATAATCTCCTGCAATATACATTTTTCGCAGGTAATCCGCAAAATTACGAAGTTTTGCATCGGAATATACTTGGATATTCCCACCAGTCGCATTGTCTGTCAGGAATAATGCCTCCAAGAGCATTCCGCAGGCGCGCCCCCAGTAGGTTGCGCCCTCGTCACAGCCGCCGTCTTCGCTGATTCCTTCCAAATACCGGTCCAGCATATCCATTGCCCGTACTACGCCGCGGTTCCGGCGGTCATCCTCCGGTTCCTGCAAAAGCAGGCAGGTCAGGCAATTAGCGACGCACCACGGCCCCCAGTTGTTGATATCCCGGCGTTCGCTATATCCCATCCACCAATAATCATACCGATTGAGAAAGGGATCAATAATTCTCTTTTTCAGTTCCCGACGGATACGTCGGCTCACCAGCGGTTCTACCTCATCCAGCCTGCGTCCCAAAAGGTATTCGGTCATGGAGAGCAGCATAGCTGTCTCCCCCGCGAAAAGATCCAGCATCTGCATGTCTACATCCGGGAGAGTGCGGGATTGATTTGCCGGATCCAGTTCATAGATAAAATTGTGGGCGCTTACAACCCAGGAGGTTTCTTCACAGATACACCATATTCCATTGATAATCTGATTCAGGAATCTGCCGCGATTTTCAAAACACTCGGCTAACACCAAGATACTGAGGGCATCCCGCCTAGCAAAATACGGGGTTTCCTGTTGGGCGCGGTTTCCACTCCGGAAACATTCCATATAATCCGTTGCTAAAATCATAGGCCAGCAAAAGTTCAGATACGGTTCTGCTTTTTGAAGGACATATTCCCGAATCCGACTGTCCGCCAGATCCCAGCAATCCCGGTCTTCCAAGCGTGGAAATGGATGGAATGCAGCTTTCTGTGCAACCTGTACTGGTCTGGAATAAACCTGTTCCCTAAGCAAAATGAATGTCCTCCCTTTCATTTTAATTACTGGTTTATTTCAGCCAGAATGCTGTCCAAGTTGATTTCCGCGGCGTAATCATTATAGGCAGCTAAGTATTCGTCATAATTGATTTTCCCCATCATGTAGTTAAAGAAAAGGTCCTGCATCTTGGCAAGCAAGTCGCCTTTAATATTGTAATAAGCGGTGCAGGAATGGCTGGGCGGCGTGGTTTGGATTTTATCAAGGTTTTGTTCGGCAATTTTGCCAAGCTCAAGAATGTAGTCATATTCCGCCTGGTTGACCTCGCCGAGGTTGAAGGGGTATTCAAAGTCTTTCATAACAGGAGGCATGGATTGACCTTTAAATCCGACACCGCCGTTGTCTTGGTTCGGAACCATCGTGCCGTCTACAATATCGTAGCTGTAGCCCTCAATCCCGCGGCTGGTTGCCATAATTGCATCCGGATCGGTGAAATACCAGGTAAAGAAGGTATCAAAAACCTCTTTGGGATTTTCACAGCCGCTGGTAATGGCAATAGGGGAATCCGCTTCATAATAGGAATAGCCAAACATACCTTTATCTGTTTCAAAAGCTTTAAGCGGTTCCACTGTACCATTTGGTGTGTTGGAATCGACCAGTCCGTTTTTCAGATTGTCATAAATGTCGTCCCACATAATAATGCTGCCTGCCACACTAGTGTGAAATTTGGTGCGGATTGTGCCATAGCTTGTGTTGGTCGGGGCTTCTTTATCAATCAGCCCTTCCTCATACAGCATCTTCATGTAATCCATGTATTCTTTAAAATCTTCTGTTGGGAATGGATTATAGGCCTTCCCATCTTTCATGAATATTTCGCCGCGCACGCCGAATGCAGCTGCAATGCAGTCGTAATCTTTTAAGGTCGCAGACAAGGTCAGCGGAATGGTGTCGTCTTTCCCATTTCCATCCAGGTCGCTGTCCCGGAACAAGGTCAGGAGGTTGGTGAACTCCTCCATACTATTGGGGGATTCCACGCCAAGTTCATCCATCCAGTCGCCTCTTACCCAGACATTCATGGATTTCTGGTTGGTAACGGATACTGCATAGGTTGAGTCAAAGAACTGGAAAGGCTCAATAACGCCGGAATTTTGTTCAAACAGGTCGCTCATTGCCGCATTTTCTGCAATGTAGCTGTCCAGTGGGACAATAAATTCCTGTTTGACCATCGGATAGACATCATTGGAAATCCGGGCGATATCGGGAAGATCGCCGGACACAAAAGAAGCTGTAATTTTCTCTTCCCAGTTATTGCTGGGGACATGCTTGATCGTGAGCGTAACACCGGTTTTTTCTTGGAACATGGCTTCCAGCTTCTGCGCGTATTCCGGAGTCGTGTAGTAGTCTTTGGTGAGAAATGTAATTTCGTCCAGAGCCGCTTCTGGTTGCTGGGAAGAAGCGTCCGAGCTGGTGGCAGATGGGTTACTGCCCGAGCCTGTACCAGCATCGGAACCGCAGGAAGAAAGAGCGATAGAAGCGGTGAGAAGCGCACACAAAACGAGGGAAAGCTTTTGGATTTTCATAATATTACCTCCTGAAGTATATTGGATGATACCGTTATAATCCGGTATTAGCCTTTAACTGAACCGATCATGATTCCCTTGACAAAGTACTTCTGTAAAAACGGATAGACGATCATAACTGGAATTAACGCAACGATAATGGTGGTGTACTGGACGTTTTTAACCAGCTGGGTATCTACCGCCGTGGAATCCATCGTATTTTCCATAACCAGGGTTCGCAGAACTACCTGCAAGGTGTGTTTGTTGGGATCGTTGATATACAGCATGACATCCAGGTAACTATTCCAGGAACCAACCATATAAAACAGACCAACCGTTGCAAGGGCAGCAGTAGACAGTGGGAGTACAATACTCCACAGGGTCCGCAATTCAGAACAACCGTCCAATCGGGCGCTTTCAATCAGAGAATCTGGAATGGTTTGCAAAAAGTTCCGCAGGACAATCAGATTGAAAGTGCTGATTGCCCCTGGGAAGATCAGGGAACTAAAAGAGTCGAGCATTCCCAAATCTTTCACCAACAGATATTTTGGCAAAAATCCTAAGCTGAACAGCATGGGAATCACCACAAGAAAGTTTAGAAATTTTCTGCCAACCAGTTCAGTCCGTGAGAGTGGATAAGCAAAGCAAACAGTGAGAACCATTGAAACGACTACATAACAGCTTGTTACAAAAAGGGAGTTTAAGAAAGGACGGGCGATCAGGTCGTTTTCAATAACATACCGATAATGATCCAACGTAAACCCCTGGGGCAAGATACGGAATGAAGGGTCCGGAGAAGTAGAGAAGGTAAGCTGGAGGATATATAGGAGGGGAAGCAAAACAGTCAATGCCAAGATTCCCATGATGATGTAGGAAAATATCTGGAAAGCACGTTCGCCGGCTGTTTTTTTTATTGCAATGGACAAAATTTTTCACACCTTTCGATATCAGAGTTAAAATACGCCTTCCTCATCAATAAGATGAGCAATTTTGTTGGTGAGGAGAACAAGACCAAAGCTGATCACCGCTTTGAACAAACTGACCGCCATACTGTAACCAATTTGCATATCGCTGATTCCTGTCCGATAGGCGTAGGTTTGGATCACATCAGCCGTTTCATATACAACCGGCGAAGCCATAACTAATACCTGATCGAAAATATTCAAGATTTTCCCTAATTGGAAGATCAGCATAATAATTACGGTGGAACGGATGGAGGATAAAGTAATGTGCCAAATCTGCTGCATTTTACTGGCTCCGTCAATGGTAGCTGCTTCATACAGCGCTGGGTCGATGGAAGTAATTGCGGCCAGATAAACGATTGCGGAGTAGCCCGCACTGGCCCAAACATCGGTCATAACCAATAGCCCACGGATGTACTCTTTCCCTGCAAACCAGTATACAGGGTCAATGCCTAGAAACCCTGAAATCTGGGCGTTGATACTATTCTGAGGTGCCAAAATCAGAAACCAGATACTCCCAATAACTACCCAAGAAAGAAAATGCGGAAAATAAATAATGGTCTGAACCGTCTTTTTGTATGCATTGTGCGTAATCTCATTTAGGAACAGCGCGATAATGATGGGGATAGGGAACCCAATGATGAGTTTCTGTAAACTGATGATGATGGTGTTCCGGAATGCGTTCCAGAAGGAGGAGGATTTCATCAGACGTTCAAAGTTATCCAGTCCGATATATTCCACCTGGGACAGGGGGACATCACCATAGTTCGTGAAGGCCCAGCGAACTTTAAACATTGGCAGATATTCAAATACCAGATAAAAAATCAGAGGAATTGCCAGGATTAGGAACAACTGGCGCTGTTTGTAAATTTTCCGACCAATTCCCCGTAGCCCGGATGTCTTGTTTGTGGCAGTAATCAATCTGTACCATATCCTTTCTCTGTTACTTCTCTCTGTTACTTCTTGTTTCAAACAGCTATAGTATAACCGGTATACCGACAAGTCACAATCCCGAATTTCGAGCTTCTCTGACAATTTTTATCTTTTATGAAAAAAACAGAGGGAATCTGGCGGCGGCACCCAGTTGATTTTCCCCTTTTCCGGCGGCTTATGAAGGTTAATTTTTGCGATAACAGAATAAATTTCAGGAGAATACCTCGATTTTACAAAAAAATAGAGCGTTTTCGATTGACGTTTCCTTCTTTTTTCCTTATAATAAACAGAAATTCTCATTTAGTAATCCATCGGGTATTCATTAAAAAAAATAGAAAAAATGAAAGGAAACGACATTTTATGTTTAAAATACTGATTGCGGAGGATAAGCGCCTGACCAGGGAAGGAATGGTTCGCCTGACGGATTGGGATTCAGCGGGGGCAAAAGTTGTTTTTGACTGCGGTAACGGCGCAAGCGCAATCGAATACTTAAAAAGCCATCCAGTGGATATTGTAATTACCGATATCCGGATGGATCCGGTTGACGGACTTGCGCTTGCCGCTTTTGTCAAGGAACATTTTCCCAAAATTAAAGTTCTGATGGTGAGCGCCTATCAGGAATTTGAATATGCTCACCAGGCACTGGAAATGGGAGTGGCCGGCTATCTGCTCAAGCCGGTGGATGAAAAGCAGCTTCTTAGTAAAGTGCTGGAAATTATAGGTCAGCTGCAGAGGGAGGAAACTGTTGCACAGCAATTGCACGAATTCAGCCGCCAGCGTACCCGGGATATCCTAATGGAATATGTAACGGACCTTTATCC
>CALXBD010000153.1 GCA_944386445.1 uncultured Clostridia bacterium | reverse complement strand
CTGACAAGACCTTTGCTTTGCTATACCTTTTTTGAGCCATCTGTTTCACCACCACTCATTTTTAGGGCTTGACTTTTGTTAGTTAATCTTTCGATAAAGATATCCATTCCAGTCAATGATACCGTCATCAACCAGTTTTCCATGACAATCTGGATCAATCCGGCCGACATGGAACATTGTTTCGAGCCGTTGAAAAATCAGAGTGGCCTGGTGAATTTTCCATTCGCGCATTTTGTCCCAAGCAATCTCGTTTTTACGCGCAGCCGCGACCCACATATATCCTTCCGGTACAGCAGCAGTGTCCAGGCCACCCTCACCGGCTGAATAATCTCTGCATGTGGACTTGACAAGGAACATGTTTTTCCATCTTCCTCCGATTTCATACCAGTCCCACATGGCTTTCGGATTGGTATAATAGCCGTATGCCTGCTGCTTTTCATCATATTCATAATCCTGATGATCCGCATACTTTTGAAAACTCTTGTAGACTTTTTTGCGCGGAAGATATCCAAGTGCTTCTATCTTTTTTGTCTTTTTGGTCCGGCGGCTTTGTTTCACCGGTCCGGCCTTTCTTTGACAGACTTTGCCATCCTGGACGGTGTAAAGCAGATAGTATGGATAGTTCTGCAGTTCTACAATTTTCCCTTCCGGCAGCCGGATACATTCCGTTTCTTCTTCATATTCCGCTTTCAGCTCTTCCGTCATATCCACAAATTCCAGATAGTCAGGATTATCCGTGTTTTCACAATACGGTTCCATGATTTCCTCAACAGCATCGGATACGCAACGTGAAAATTCAGTCGATTTACAGCGAAGCGAGTTGATTGCCAACTGCAGGAAAAGATTGTCTTTTTCTGCAGCTTGCCGTTCTTTCAATGCGCGTATTTGATTTTGAATTTCTTCATCTTTGTATCGATCCTCTGTAATAGGAGGCAGTGTTACGGTTACCAAAGAAATAAAATGCATATTTGTCATCCTTTCTCATATACAGAAGGGCAGCATCATCTTATGGCTGCCGCTTCTGTTCACAGTGTTTATACTCGAATGTGTTTTTTTACCATAGAAGTAAGTTTCACAGGTAATTGTGTGAGATCTGTAATATCCAGGAAAGCGTCACCGTAAATTCGTTCAATGCAGGCTTTGTCATCCCCGATGGCTGCTGCAACCAATAGAATCCCTTTGCGGTGATATTCCTGTTTGATGCCGCGCAGGTCTTCTTCTGCCGCAGTCCCGTAATAATCGTCATCGGCCGGCTGCCCATCGGATACCAGAATGAGAATTTTTACCGGTTCGGTTCGCTTGGAAAGCTGCTCCGCGACGAAGCGCAGTGCCGCACCATCCCGGTTGCTCCCACGGGCGCCAATGTCCATCAGACGGTATTTGTCATCCTTGTCGAAGTTTTCAAACTCTGCATAGGAATAGAGTTCTACGTAGTTTTTGCCCTTCGCATAATCTGTAGAGTGGCCGTAAACCATAATCGGAATGTCGAGTCTTTGACAAAAGTCATACAGGATAATTGCTGCAGCTCTGGCATAAGTAGACCGATCGCAGTACCGCATAGATCCGGATTCATCCAAAAGCAATCCGACTGCCAATTCCGGAATTTCATTCGGCAGGTTATTTTTATAAAACACCTTACCGTCATTCCGGCATAGCGCATGCGCATCCAGTCTTCTTCCCATAATAAGGCCTGTCTGCTTCCCACCGCGGCGGTTTTCTTGGAGCTGCTTTACCAGACTCTTTTGCAGTTGACAGGAAATTGTGAGCAGAGGATTCGCGATTGCATCATATTGCTCGATCAGAGTTTCTTCAACACTTTTGATCCGGTTGATCCGGATATTGACTCCTGCATGGATATTACCGTAGGAAATACTCTGGGCAAGATCGTTCAGTTCCTGGAGACGTTCGTTTTCGAGCTGTTCACAAGCTGCTTTTTCTGCCATTTTGTCCAGTACTCTTTCGATATCACTGGCAGCTTTTTCATAGACTTCCCGATGGTAATCATCATTCTGCTGCATGGAGCCGCCAGTTGGTTCAGACAAGGAAGCAGTATGCTGCAATGGAATCCGTCCTTTTTCTGCTTCCGATATTTCAGGCTGCTTTTCCGCGTTTTCAGTTTCGTCAGATAACGGCAGGTTTTCTTCGCCTGACTCTGATTCCGGTGATTCGGCGGCATTTTCTGTTTCCGGCTGTTCCGAATTCTCATCTGCAAGGGAGGCATCGGCGTGTGTCTTTGCTCGTTTTGCAGATATTGGAGAATTTCCGGGAAGCTCAGCGGAATCATCTACCGGGATACTGGTGCCTTCTCCGATAGCAGAAGTGCCTGCAATGACCGTAATCGGTACGCTGATGCCTGTGCTTTGTGCCTCCTCCTGCTTCTGTTTGACCTGTTCCAGAAATTCCTCCAGATAGTCCCAGCAGCGGACTAAAATCACATTGACCGCATTCAGACGTTCCTTTGCGGATCGACTGAGAAGGGCAGTATCGATTGTGGTGATCAGGCTGAAAATCCGTTGGATTCTCGGATCACTCAGCGGTTCCTCTCCATATTTGATTTCACCAAACTTGGAATAGGAAAGAAGAAGCTGCAGAATACTTTCAAAAGTAAGAAGTTCTCCATTTTCTTCACGCTCAATCAGATCTGTAACGGATGGAATCTCCTGAAACTGACGATTTCGGAACTTCTCCAATGCGCAGCCCAATGTGCCTGGAAAGTTTTCCAGCATCCGATTTTCCACATAACCATCTTCTATGATGTTAGAGAGGAAATGAGCTGTATACTGAATTGCTTCCATATTTTTGGGATCTGCCTTGGCGTATGCCCAAAACTCCTTTTCATTCCGCACATCATCCGGTGTGTTCAAATCTGGTGCAAATGGATACCACCGATATTCAGCCAGGTGATTCAAATGGGTCTGACCAATTAAAAAGTCTGTATAAAGCACATGGCCAAGCTCATGAGTGAACAAGCCGCAAACAATTTCATATCGGTTTTCCCGTCCTTTTACATCCGTCACAACATGATTTCCGGTATTGATGTGGATTATCTGATTGTCGGTAGACGCTATATGATCTTCCTTGGGTTTCCAATACAGATTGACATGGACGCGCCGGTTATAGTGATATCGCCGCGTTTGCGCAGCAGCCATATCCTCAAAATGGCCGGCAAGTATTCGGGAAGAAAAGAATTGACGGTCTGTAATTTTGCTGCGGTTTTCATTAAGCCGCTGCTTGACCAGTTTGTGATTCACCCTGGACATACAGGGTAACCTCCTTTCTTTAAACAGCAGCCTTTCTTCGGATAGGGGCAAAAATCGGTTCTAAAACAGATGTGATGAGAGACTCCCGATCCAGTTCATCCGAGGTTGCTTTACTGATAATGGTGTATTTAGCGGATTCATAGACATCGCCTGTTATTTCTGCACTGATGATCCAGTCGATCAGGCTCCGCATTCCGTATGACCCGTCAGTGATACTGTTTTTCCGGCAGTAATCGGCCAGATCATTGACTACCTGTACCATCTGGGAAACTTTGTATTCATCTGTTTCCCCTGTGACAGCCATGGCGCGCTGCACCATGACTTCCGGCGAAGGCATCTCAATATCCTGCACCAGACTCATTCTGTCGATTACGGATTGATTGAGACCCCGACATCCTTCATAGCTGATATTGGTGGTCACAACTACGACTGCGTCCGGGTGACGTTCAATAACCTCACCGGTCGGCAGGGTAATGGATCCGGATTGTTCCAACAGGGAATTGAGTCCCACCAAAACGCCAGGCTGAACGATAGTGGA
>CALXBD010000152.1 GCA_944386445.1 uncultured Clostridia bacterium | reverse complement strand
GCCATTCACCTCCATGTTAGCGTTTCGCCAACCACATCTTTATAATATCAGCAGTATGCCAACTTGTCAAGAGCTTTTTCAAAAAAAGTTGACATTTTGCCAACATTGTGCTAAAATGCAGGTAAAGGAGGTGTGTTTACATGAGCTTTCCGGAACAACTCAAAAAAGCTCGTCTCCGTTCGGGATACACTCAGCAGGAAGTCGCGGACAAAATGGGAATCACGAAAAGTACATACTGCGGCTATGAAACCGGCAAGCGGCAGCCGGACGTAGAGAAGATCAAACAGCTGGCATCCATTTTCCAAACCTCCGGTGATATGCTGTTAGAAATTGAAATTCCCGCTGTCGCCAGTGACTCCGATGACCTTTCCCCTCTGGAGCACCAGATCATCAAGAATTTCCGCACGGCGGTTCCGGCCATACAGTACGCCTGTCTCCGCCTGCTGGAGATCGATGCCGCGGAATTTTCCGCAGAAAAAGAAAAACGTCACGCTTGAAAATTCTCAAACGTGACGACAAAAGAATTGATATAGAAATCAGGCGATAAATTATGCCATTTAAAAAAGGAACGAAGCATAATTTCTTTGTAATATCGTTTCTAATATTGCTGATTTACATTATAGTGATTATCGAAAATGAAAATAGTATTATCTCATCTGTTTATTCTTTGCCAGTCACAGAGTCAGAAAATTATTTGCAAGCGGAATCTCATACGCCTTCCGTAGCAGAAACATCTCATGTAAATGGGGAATCCAGCCGCACCTCCCGCATTTCCAGCAAAACAGAGTCCAGAGCTGTTTTCTCAAACAACCATTCTGATAAACCAAATGTTTATGACAATATAGAAAGCAATGATGTTGTCTGGATCTCCAAAAGTGGAACTAAATTTCATTCCTCCCCAAACTGTTCTAATATGATAAACCCCATTGAGATTTCGATTGAGGAGGCAATTTCTCGCGGTCGTACACCATGTAAAAAATGTTATTAACCTTGTTGGCCAAAATGAATCAGAATTATTTAACAGCCATATTGAATTTTTACAGAAAAAACTTCTTAAACGGAGCGGACAATGGAAAAAATTAAATCGTATGCGCCAATACTTGGAATGATTGTACTTATCGTCTTAGTTCTTTTTCTCATCTTCTCCGAAGGTGCTATACAGCGTAGGGAAGAGAATAAGAGAATACAAGAAGAAATTGAAGATGCATATCAAAGCGGAATGGATTATGGAAAAGAAAAAGGTTATCAAGTCGGTTATGCTGATGGCGAGGCTGAGGGGTATCAAGCAGGCCAAGAAGAAGGTTACAGCACAGGTTATTCAGCAGGATATGAACGAGGATATGAGCAAGGATATGATGAAGGGTACACCAATGGATACAACTTTTGTTACGATGAAATATTAGAATATTAGTATAATCGCACTAACAACAATAAAAATACTCCCTATCATACATATTCATCAAAATCAAAAAACAAAATGTTCTATTGTAAAAACTCCCGCTCCGGTGCGGGAATACCTAAGCGGGAAAAGAGCAGATTATTTTCGATTTAAGGAAAAAATTCTGCTCTTTTATTGTATCATCATGTACGAGGGCAAAAGGAGGACTCCATGGAAGAGTTAAAGACCGCTGCCTGCTATATCCGGGTATCGACGGACGATCAGACTGAGTACAGCCCAGATAGTCAGCTGAAGCTGCTGCGGGAATATGCCAAATCCCACGGTCTGATTTTACCTGAAGACTTTGTTTTTATGGAACAGGAGGGAGTCAGCGGACGGAAAGCGGAAAAGAGGCCGGAATTTCAGCGGATGATTGGTGCAGCCAAAAGCCCGGATCATCCCTTTGACGTGATTCTCGTGTGGAAATACTCCCGCTTTGCCCGGAATCAGGAGGAAAGCATTGTTTATAAATCCATGCTGCACCGTGAATGCGGTGTGTCTGTAGTCAGCATTTCGGAACCGCTGATCGACGGTCCCTTTGGCGGTCTGATCGAACGCATCATCGAATGGATGGATGAATATTACAGCATCCGCTTAGCCGGAGAGGTCACCCGTGGCATGAAAGAATCCATCAGCCGGGGGAACCATGTGAATGGAACGCCCTTCGGATACATGCGGAAGGAAGGGAAGCTGCTGCCTGATCCGGAAAAGGCTCCACTGGTAAAGGATATTTTTCAATGGTATCTGGATGGATACGGCTGCCGCCAGATTGCAGAAATGCTGAATGATATGGGCATCCAGTCAAAATATGGCAATCTGATGGAAAACCGAACTGTGGAGTATATTCTTTGCAATCCGGTTTATATTGGAAAGCTTCGATGGGGTGGAGACGGATGGTTCCGGCGGGATTTTCAGAATCCCAACATTGAAGTTTATGATGGAACCCAGGAACCGCTCATCGACCTGGAGATATGGAACGCAGTACAGGCCAAAATCCGCAATGTAAAAGAGCGATACGGGTATAAGGAAAAGAAAACGGCAGACCACGACTATTTTCTGCGCGGCATCATAAAATGCAGCGATTGCGGCGGGACCCTGACGCGCAGTTCAAAAGGGCTTCAGTGCAATAACTATTCCCGGGGGTCATGTTCTGTTTCCCATTACATAAGCATTGAAAAAGCACAAAACATTGTATTGGAAGCACTCAAAGAAGATATCCTCTCCGGGACACGCACCGCAGAATTTACAGTTCGGCCCCGTGCTGTTCCGTCTGCCAAGGATCCGGCAGAGCAGCAGATCAGGCAGGAGGAACGGAAGCTGCAGCGTGTGCGGGAAGCCTATGAATCAGGCGTTGATACGTTAGAAGAATACCGTGCCAATAAAGAAAAGATCGCCCGCCGGATAGCGGAATTAAGGCAGCGGTTAAAAGCAGCTGAACCTCCTCAAGATATTACGGCTGCATTTTTCGACCGGGCGGAAAGTGCTATGCAGATAATCTTGTCCCCTGACACTTCGATACCTGAAAAGAATACTGCGCTGAGAGCTTTTGTCGATCACATTGCATTTGACCGCAAAAAGTCCTCTTTCACCATTTTTTATTATTTCTAATTATAGGTTATAGGAGTGTGGTGGTCCTCACGGTGAAATGGGGGCAGCTACCAGATATCTGAACCAACGTTACGCGATGCCCTATGGAGAAGTTACTGGTATTCTTACAGATGTCGGTACAGAAGAACTGGCACATATCGAAATGATTTCCGCCATTCTTTACCAGCTGACACGTAATCTCAGCATAGACGAAATTAAAAAATCCGGGTTTGATGCCTATTTTGTTGACCATACCACCGGTATCTACCCTCAGGCAGCTTCCGGATATCCGTTTAATGCTGCGGCAATTGCCTCAACTGGAGATGTTTTTGCAGATCTCCATGAGGATCTGGCGGCAGAACAGAAGGCACGGATGAGTTATGACAATATTTTGCGTCTTATTGATGATCCGGATGTAAGAGATGTCATCAAATTTCTCCGGGAACGGGAGATCGTACACTATCAGAGATTCGGAGAAGCGACAAGAATCGTTCAGGATAAACTGGACTCCAAGAATTTCTACGCATTTAACCCTGCCTTTGATAAATAGGCACACGAAAAGCGGAATGTTTCTAATAAAAGAAACATTCCGCTTTCCTGCTTGAAGGTTATGGTAACGAAAACCCCGGCGCATTTCAATCCACGTACCCACCGGCACGACTGTTTGGGACAACACAAATTCTTATCTTTGTGTCATGAATCTATCCCGTAATAATCTTTTACAACTGCACGAAGCTCTTCATAAAAATCTGTTATGACAGACCAACTGACAACCGGTGCTTGACAATCAGGATCCTCCTCCAAATCAGAAAGCATCTCCTGAATCGACGATACTTCGACGCCATTCGGAAGGGACACATCTCTTTCTGTGAGAAACTCAATTAGCTGCTCCTCAGATAATTCAGACAGCTTTTCTTTTCCATCACTGTTTGAGCAGGCAGAAAAAAGAATCAGGCCGCACAATAAGGCCTCACAAACATGAAGCCATACCTTATTCTTGTGAAACATATGTGTATTCCCCCCTTCCTACTGAACCAAAGGCAATGCAACCCTTATACTTATAAAATATCACATGTTAGACAAAATTTCAATATATTTTCTGTATAGTTTCATTAGTCGTTTTCACCGGAACACAATGCTAAATCTTGTAGGAGATTCCGGTTTTTTGCGATCCTCTGGAAAAAAGCTACCTGCTGTGCTATAATTTAATAAATATTGACAAATTCAAAAGGTGGCGATTTCCTTGGTCAAGGAAAAAGATTTTTACAAATCCCTCTTCATTGTAGCGTTGCCGGCAGCCTTTCAGGCACTGATCTCCATGAGTGTCAACATGCTGGATAATGTCATGGTCGGCGCGCTGGGCGATGTTCCCTTGGCTGCCGTTTCCCTGGCCAATCAAGCCACCACCCTTTTTACCTTTATTGTCAACGGTATTGGTGGAGGTGCCGCGGTCCTCATTTCCCAATACTGGGGAAAAAAGGATTTCGAAAAGATCCGACGCATCTTTGGAGTAGTTCTGCGATTTGCTGCTCTGATATCAATTCTAGTCTGTCTTCTGGTTTCCTTTTTCCCGGAAGCCACCATGCGGATTTTTACCAATGATGACGCCATGATTAAGGAGGGCGCTAAATACGTCCGCATTATCTGCCTGTCGTATCCGCTGTTTGCCCTTGCCAACACCATGGTGGTCATGCTCCGATGGGTTGAAATCGTAAAAATCGGGCTGATGATTTCCTGTGTTTCTCTGGGATGCAACTTCGTTTTCAACTGGATCTTCATTTTCGGAAAGCTGGGTGTCCCGGCCATGGGCACCCGTGGTGCCGCAATCGCTACTGTCATTGCACGGTTCTGTGAATTCTGCATCGCCTGCTACTACCTTTTCCGCAGGGAGAAAAAAGTTGCCTTCCGGCTACGGGATTTCTTTACCCATGATAAAGAAATGACCAAAGATTTTATCCGCCATTCTGTCCCGATTATTGTGGGCGATGCCCAATGGGGACTGGTAGGTTCCGTAAAAGCCATGCTCATCGGACGAATGGGTGTTACCATGGTTTCCGCCAACTCTATTGCCGATGTGTTCCTTTCTCTGGCGATGATCTTTACCAACGGCCTTTCCAACGGCGCCTGCGTTGTCGTCGGTAAGAGTGTAGGTGCAGGGGATTACAAGCGTACCCGCCAATATTCCAACACTATTCAGATCCTGTTTGCATGCCTGGGAGTCGTCGTTTCCGGGATCGTACTGTCAATCCGCACATTGGCTCCCTCCTTTTACAACGTGGCTGAGGAAACCCGTCAGCTGGCAACTACCATGTTGACAATCGGTGCTTTTACGCATCTGGGAACCTGTTATCATGCCGCCTGCTTCACCGGAATCAACCGGGGAGCCGGGGATGGAAAATTCGTAATGAAGGTCGATATTATCTGCGGATGGCTGGTGGTATTGCCGCTGACCTTCCTGTCCGGTTTTGTATGGCATTGGCCCCTTTGGGCAGTGTATTTGTGTACCAGAATCGACCAGTGCTTCAAATGGATTATTGCGTTTATCCGCCTGCGGGGAAACAAATGGATCAAAAACGTAACACGAGCGTAAAACAAGCTGATAGATTGGGACCGTTTCAGCCTGAAACGGTCCCTTCTTTTGGAAAAAATGTTAAGTACATGCAACAATATTACTATATAAGGACACTAATGAAACAAGAATATAAATGATGTTTCTTATGGAAGGGAGTTGCTTTTATGAAATCTTTACGCGGTATTCTCTCAGGCATAACCGGTTTACTGGCTATGCTTTGCCTGACCTCCTGCGGAGCTTCGGATAAAACAGCTCCTACTACAGTCAAGGAGTCTTTTACGGTTCTGATGGTAGTCAGCGACGAAACTCAAAGCCTTTTGGTAGGCGGAAAAGAAGATGGTTCCGGAGAAGCGACTACCGTTTCCCTGGAAGGCTTGAATATAGTCGGCCCCAATGGGAAAGACATACCTTTTTCTGAGCTGCAACCAGGGCATATTTTAGACCTGACCTGGGATGGATATATTTTAGAAACCTACCCTGCACAGATTCAGCATGTTTCATCAGCATCTATTGCCGGAGAACAGCCGGCGGAATGGATCAATCCCATTGATGATGATCCGTTCTTTGACAGCTGGCGCAAGGCTCGCAGTAATCAGCAAACCATTTATGGCAATATGCCTTATCTCATGCTGGAATATTCAACAGATACGGACGATGAAAGCGGCTCTGTTGCCTGCATGAATACCGCTGCGGGAACTTCCAGCTGGTATGCCAATGAAGAGGGAATCTGTGTTGATTCCCTGCACCCGTTGGAATGGGAAGAAGATACGATCCCGACACTGCACAGAGATGCTTCTCTAAAAGTACAGCTGCTTTTTTCGCAAGAGCCGGATTCTGCTATCGTTCGCCGGTGGGATTGGTCCCGATGGGGCGACATCAGTGCAGTTGAAGACTGTGAAGAAACGCCTGTTTCCGAAAATACTCTCTCTATTCCGGCAAAAGGAGACTACCTATATGAAGTCACCGCTCAATGGGAAGAAGGCACAGTTACCTATGTATTCGCCGTCCGGTGACGTCTTGCACTGCTGAAATTTGATCCGACAGAAAGCCCCCTGAAGCGTATCATCGCTTTAGGGGATTTTCTGTATCCGATCAAAACATTCTATTAAACAGTCCGCTGATTTCCTGCCCCTTGCAGCCGCGGCTCCGAGCAAATCGGCAGGCCTCCAGCACCATCTCCCGAAAGGCCGGAATATGGGCACAATAATCCTCGTAAAAATACTGCTCGTGGATCATAAATTCAAAAAATCCGCTTCGTCCGGCACTATTTCCTACCTGCTGCAGTCGGGTTTTCAACTCCGACGCCGGGATGGTATTCAGAATCAAGTCAATGCGGCCATATGCCATCTGCTCCTCCGTATCCACCCAGAAATCCCGCTCCCCAATATGCCGCACCAGCTCCGGCGGATAAAAGTAGGAGATGGATGGCTTGCCGGACGCAGATACTTCAAAAAGCCCCATCAGGCACCGAACTCCCAATTCCCGCACAGCCCGGACATTCTCCACCGGGCAGGCTCCGAAATGCACCGTCGTTGTCCGAGAAAGAGTTTCCCCTCCGGCAAAACGGACGATTTCCTTATGAACCAGCGCACAATCCTCCGCAATTTTTTCAGGCTCCGGAACTGCATAAGGCGGTCCCGGGAATTCCTGTCTGGAATGAAAAGAAAGCCGCAGCCAGTCGGAATTAGCACGCCATTCTTCACGGAATCGGTCAGTCATCATGGACAAATTAAAATAGGGCCGCGGCTTTGAAAACGCTGACAAATCACCGGTTTCGTAAAAAAGATTCAAGTGTACACATACACCTGTTTCATCATGTGCCGCCTTATAAACAGCGAGATAAGGGTTTTCAAAAATGGATTGATACTCTGGATGGACGGTCAGGTCTGCCAAAAAAAGAATGTTGTCATCTACAGACAAACGGAATCCGTTTTCCGCTCCTATAAGGCGGAATACGGTGATCCGATCCTCATGACCTGCCTGATCTCGAACACAAAGTTCCGTCCTGCCTTCCGAAACAGAAACCGCTGCAGTCCACAATCCATCCGTATTTTTCTTTGCAGGGATCCCCTGAACTGTGATTGCCTCCGCCGCCGGCGCTTCCACCAAAACATTTATCTGAAGCTGCTGACCTGCCAAAATACCATCTCTGCTGTTCAGGCAATCCCCGTCCAGCGGAAATACAAATCGGACCGGTGAACTGTGATGAAAATAATCCCGCATTATTACTCTTCCTCCATGTATGCAGACTTTTTTTCAGTATACCATATTTTGAATAATTGGAACACTTTTTATAAATCCATAACCAGGCGTTCAAACGGATTTCGTAATATTTTTTGCAAATTGCGGTAGATAGTTGAAGAACTTTTTCCGGCGCTGCGGTATGATGAAGGCAGAAAGTCTCCGTAAGGAGAGTAAGGAGATGGTAGTATGTCAAAACGCAGAGATGATTTGCTGAAAGCATTTGACGAGAACCAATTTTTTATGGAAAACACCGTAGAACGGAATATCGCATCCTATCGGAAAGGCTATACCCGCATCCGGATTACCGACGCCGATGGCAAACCTTTGGTTGGGGCTAAAGTTTCTATCGATCAGCGCAGCCATGATTTTAACTTTGGCTGCAACATCTTTATGCTGGATGAGATGGAAACCGATGAGAAAAACGCTCTTTATCGGGAAAAGTTTAAAGAGTTCCTGAACTATGCCGTCATTCCTTTTTACTGGAGCGATCTGGAACCCGAACGCGGAAAACCCCGCTATGCTGCCGACAGTCCCAAAATTTATCGTCGGCCTGCTCCTGACCTGGTATTGGACTACTGCGATGAAAACGGCATTCGCCGCAAAGGTCACTGCCTGATTTATCATGCATTTACTCCTAAATGGATGCCGAAAGATGTTCCGACCCAGAAACGCCTTACGGAAGCACATCTTCATGAGGTAGCTGATCGCTATGCCGGTCGGATCCAGGACTGGGATGTAGAAAATGAAAACCTTTGCTCTTTCCATTGTCCGCAGTTCCGCGTTTACGAGGAACCCGATTATCTGGAATGGTGCTTTAAATCCGCAGATCGGGCCTTCACCGGAAGCAATCGTCTGTTCATTAATGAAGCTGCCATGATCTGGAATGAATATTCCAAGAATGGTTTCATGGGTACCCGCAGTCCCTACTACATGCAAATTGACCGGCTGCTCACAAAAGGCAAACGGGTTGACTGCATCGGCCTGCAGTTCCATCAGTTCATCCGTCGTGAGGACGAACTTACCAATGGGTCTTTGCCCTTTGATCCGGTAAAGCTCTATGCTGTCATGGACTGCTATGGACGCTTCGGCAAACCTCTCCATGTCTCTGAAATCACCATTCCCGCTTATGAATGCGGCCCGGATGAAGAAGCGATCCAGATGGAACTGACCAAGGACCTCTATCGCACCTGGTTCAGCCATCCTGCCATGGACGGCATCATCTGGTGGAATCTGGTGGACGGCTATGCTGCTTTTGCCCCCCGCAACACTAAAGAGGGCGAAAACTATTATTCCGGCGGCCTGCTCCGCTATGACATGTCCGAAAAACCTGTCTACCAGGCTCTCAAAGAATTGATCCAGAAAGAATGGCACACCAGTGAAGAGCTTTACACTAACCAGAACGGCGAAGTGGAATTTGAAGGCTTCTATGGCGATTATGCTATGAAGGTCAACGGCGCTGAGGCTCCCGGCTTCCACCTGGCTAAAACTGATTATCTCTCTAGAGAAATTCAACTCAAGTAACTCATTTGCATAAAAACTCCTGTACCGCATCAGAACGGTACAGGAGTTTTTTTATTTCATTTTCTCAACGGTCACTCCGGTTTTTTCCTCTATGAAATTCCGAAATTCATCAACTGTTCCGCCTGTCATACCGCTTTTGTTGTAGACCTGCGCATGATTTTGGCTGAACACAAATATAAAATATGCAGGCGTTTCCACAATAGCCTTAATTTTATCGTATTTCCATTGAGTCTCTCCCAGTTCCGACACAGAGAAGTATCCATCTTCTGAAAAAACACTTCGGTTTTTCTCGGTACCAGCCAACATTCTCTTTTTGGCGACATATCCGTTGATCGCATCCTCCCAAATCAAAACCGCTAATAACAGTAACACGGCTAATCCCGTAATCACAATACGGAAATCAAATTCATACCCGTCCTCTCTGGGCAAAACGCACAGCAGCGTCCCCATAATGATAAGTATCCAACTAAATATGTGGGAACGACGGCTCTTTCTCCGGCGAAGTGTTTTCCGAATGGCCCTTGCCATAATTGTCAAAGCCTTTTGGTTATAAACCGTTTCAAACGCAAACTCCATACTGTACTTCTCCCTTCGGATACCGGCTAAAAATCAATACAGGACGCTGACGCCTTTCCGCCTGTATTCACTTGGGGTACGGCCGGTATGCTTTTTAAACATTTTATTGAAATTTGCCGTATTATTGAACCCGCACTGCGTTGCAATGTCAAGTACGGTTTGCCCGTCATCCAGTTCCAGAAGACGCATGGCGCGTTCAATGCGGCGGGCTGTTACATAATCCCACAAAGCTTGTCCGTTGACCTGCCGGAATAAGGTCGAAAAATAGTTGGGGCTTAGCCGTGCCGCACGAGCAATATCCTCTAAAGTCAGTTCCTCTGTCAGATGGAGTCGGATATAATCCACCGCATCCCGGATGGCATCCAGATGTTGGGCGCTCCCGTCCGGAAGCCGAGGCCCCCCGTAGGACAATTCTCTTACCAAAAGCAGCAATATCTGAGACAGTTCCGACCGGATCGCCCATGCATACTCCGGACCTTTCTGCCGAAACTCTTCTTCAATATTCAAAAGCAGCTGCCGAATCTGTACCGTTGCCGGATTTTCCCGAGGAAGGCGATTTTCAAACTGATCCCCATGGCCGCTTAAAAAAGCAAAATTCATTTGGGAAATTCCATCGTAAGGCGTGTCCAGATAATAGCGGGGATCAAAATGCAGATTCATCAGCCGCATCTGCGGATCTCCGCTGATCTCGGTAATAGAATGGATCTCGTTGCTGGAAAAGGCAAAAACGTCCCCTTCCTGGATCCGATACGATTTTTTCGATGTCTGATAAACACCGTATCCCCGCTTAAAAACAACCAACTCAAACCAGCTGTGACGGTGTTCCCGGAAAGCTCTCGGACCAGGAGTGGGCTCTACCTCAAAAAGATGAATCAGGTAGCTGTCCCGGGCCTTCTCAGGAAGATAGGCTTCGGTCACAAAATTCCCCCCAATCGGAAAATAGTTTGGAAGCACCTGAAGATTCTTGATGATTTTTTCTTCCGCTTCCAGTATCATAATATCAGTATAACACGCCGGCCGGCAATGTCAATCTTTTTGAAAAGGTGGTCACTATGGCAGATTTCAATCGCTGCTCCAGTCCGTCGGAACTGAAAATTACCGATCTGCGCTTTGTCGATATCGACGGGGCTCCCAAGCGCTGTACTCTTTTGAAAATCGAAACCAATCAGGGGCTTGTAGGATATGGCGAAGTGCGCGATGCCTCCAGCAAAACCTATGCGCTTATGCTGAAAAGCCGCCTGTTAGGAGAAAATCCCTGCGATGTAGATCGCATCTTCCGGAAAATCAAGCAGTTCGGGGGCCCTTCCCGGCAAGGCGGCGGTGTCTCCGGCATCGAAATTGCCCTTTGGGACCTGGCCGGAAAAGCTTACGGAGTTCCCCTTTACCAGCTTTTGGGTGGACGGTTCCGCGATAAGGTCAGGGTCTACTGCGACACTGATGTGGACGGCAAACACACCGGTATCGATATGGGCCATGCATTAAAGAAACGAATGGAAATGGGTTTTACCTTCCTGAAAATGGATCTGGGCATCGGACTTTTGCTGGATGAACCCGGCGCACTCAATGCCCCGTTGGGATTTTTGGATGAGATGAAAACCTATGCCCCCCACATTTTGAATGTTCAGGGCGGCTCTGTTACCGCTGACATGGTCAAGCATCAGAAGAGTTATCAGATCGTTACCACAGCCCACCCCTTTACGGGGATCCATCTGACTGAAAAGGGCCTTGATATTCTGGAACAGTACATTAAGGATGTCCGTTCTGTTATCGGTTATGAAGTGCCTCTGGCTATCGACCATTTCGGACATGTCTGCGTAGAGGATTGCATCCGGTTTTTGCGTCGAATGGAGCCGTATAATCTGGCCTGGGCCGAGGATTTGGTCCCTTGGATGTACACCGATCAATATGTCCGGATGCGCAACTCCACAACAATTCCTATCTGCACCGGTGAAGACATCTACCTGAAGGAAGGGTTTGAAACACTCATTAAAGCAGGCGGGGTTTCGGTGATCCATCCCGACGTTCTGACCTGCGGCGGCGCTCTGGAACTGAAAAAGATCGCCGATATCGCCGACGAAAACGGCGTAGCAGTCGCTGTACATATGGCAGAAAGCCCGGTAGCCTGCATGGCCGCCGTCCATACCGCAGCGGCTATGCACAATGTGCTGGCGCTCGAATTCCACTCGGTGGACGTGCCGTGGTGGAAGGATCTTGTCACCGGACTGCCGGATCCGCTCATCCAAAACGGTTTCATTACAGTTCCTGAAAAGCCTGGCCTGGGCTTTGACGGGCTCAATGAAGAGCTGATTGCCCAACACATCAATCCGAATATCCCCGGCATGTGGGAACCTACCGATGAATGGAACCGGGAATTCTCAAATGACCGCATCTGGAGTTAAAGGAGGTCTTTTCCATGAAATTCAATGATCGGGAAGAAATTATTGCGCTGACTCCCCTTTGGAAAGGAGAACGGCTGCCTGACGGACGTCCGAAAGTAGCGGATAAATATTTGGATGCCTTGTACGGAATGACATTGGAAGAAGTATGGAAACCCATCTTCGTACTTGGCTATGAAAATCAGTTCGTCGGCGGCGGATTGGCCCCTTTGCAGGCTCTTCACGACGACGGAAGAAAACTGGTAGGCAGGGCTGTTACCTGTAATTTCTGCCCTACCCGTCCGGATCTTCATGAGCTGATGTTCAGTAAAGGCGCTGAGGAAGGCCGTCATGGCAACTACAATCAATGGGTCATCGACTCCCTGGTGGAACGGGATGTTGTCGTTGCCGACATGTATGACAAAATTTACAAGGGTACCTTTGTCGGCGGCAATCTGACAACAGCCATCAAAACCCGCACCGTCAGCGGCGGGGCTGTCATTTGGGGCGGTATCCGGGACGTGGAGCAGATGAAAAAGGTTGAGGGTGTCCAGGTCTACTACCGCGGCATTGATCCTACCCCGATCCGGGAATTTGTTATGACGGGCTTTAATACCATCACAAATTTCGGCGGAGCTGTTTGTCTGCCGGGTGACGTGGTATTCGGCGCCGGCGGCGGTGTTTTATTTATCCCCAGCCATCTGGTGGCAGATGTGGTAGAAGGCGCTGCTAAAACCCACGTCAAGGATGATTTCGGATTTGAAATGATTGCCCAGAACCGCTTTACCACAGCACAGATCGACCGGAATACCTGGACAGAGGAAATGCTGGACATGCTGCTGGAATGGATCCGCACCGATCCCAGAGGTGAAGAATATCGGGATCTGGATTGGTCCAAGGAATACGATCTGGCACGGAACGGGGATCCTAACGACACCCAGACCGCTTTGTAAGGAGGATTTTCCATGAAAATAACCTGGCTTGGTCAGAGCGGATACCTGCTGGAGGATTCCGGCACCCGCGTTTTTCTGGATCCGTATCTGTCCGATATTGTCAATAAGGTGGCAAATCGCCCCCGGCTGATTGACCCGCCTGTACAGCCGGAAGAAATTACCGGTTCTGTAATCTGTACCCATGACCATCTGGATCATCTTGACCCTGAAGCCATTGAAAAAATGCACCGGGATCAGATCGATTTTTATGCGCCCTCTTCCTGCAAGGCGCATTTGGAAGAGCTGGGATGCACAAAAATTCATCCGTTGGACCTGGGAGATACGGTTCAAATCGGGCCGTTTGCTTTTACAGGGGTTTTTGCGGACCATTCTGTGGACGCCATTGGAATTTTTGCGGAATGGAACGGGCACAGCTTCTATTTCACCGGAGATACCCTCGCAAATCCCAAACTGGAAGAAATGGCAGCCAAGAATCCTGAGTTTTTGTTTATCTGCATCAACGGCAAGCTTGGTAATATGAATGCCGATGAGGCCGTTCAGCTTACGAAAGTTTTGAAGCCCAAGGTTGCTGTTCCCACACATTACGGCATGTTTGCCAGCAACACGGAAGACCCGGAAGTTTATACCTCCCGCATTTCCTGCGGGTATATCATGGAACCGGGAAAAGCAGTCTCCCCCGAAGAAATGCTGGCTGCCGCTTTATAACCCCGCTGCAAAGGAGATGTCCTTATGGAATTTGATTTGACCGGAAAACGCGCTCTGATTACAGGCTCCAGCCGCGGTATTGGCAGTGCCATCGCCCTGGAACTGGCAAAGGGCGGTGCTGATATTGCAGTCCATTGTGCCGGAAACATGGCGCGCGCTGAAGAAGTTGCCGAAAAAATTACCGCTCTCGGGCGCAAAGCCCAGGTCTTTCAGGCAGATTTGTCCAACCCGGAAGAGGCTGCAGGCCTTATGGACCGGGTGGGGCCGGTAGACATTCTGGTTCTGAATGCGTCAATTCAGATTAAAAAGAAATGGGAAGAAATTACCGTAGCTGATTTCCGTCAGCAAGTCGACTGCAATCTGCTGGCTTCTATGCTCCTTATGCAGAAGGCTGTTCCGTTCATGAAGGAGAAAAACTGGGGACGGATCATAACCATCGGCAGTGTTCAGGAAGCAAAACCTCACCCTGAGATGCTTATTTATGCCGCTTCCAAATGCGGACAGACTGCACTGGTTCGTTCTTTGGCCGGACAGCTGGCACCGCTTGGTATCACGGTCAACAACATTGCCCCCGGTGTTATTAATACTGACCGCAATCGTGAAGCTCTCAGTGACGAAGCTTATGCCCGGTTGGTTTCCAGCCTGATCCCAATGGGATACTATGGTGAAAAAGAGGACTGCGCCGGTATTGTACGCCTGCTGTGTTCTCAAGAGGGCCGGTATATCACAGGTCAGAGCATTTTCGTCGACGGCGGAAAAAGTTTGTAATATCCAAAGGGTTCCTGCAGGAACCCTTTTTATTTTCGTGAAAAATGCGGAGATTTCCGGCAGAGAATGTATAGACAAATTCAACTTTTTCCGATATGCTTTCTTCATATCATTCTGTCTGAAAGAAGGTATCTTCATGAAATCGCAATTCTCCCTGGAACGGGCTCAGCGGATTCTCAAAGATCTTGGCGCGCTGCTGTACCCGGTACAGGTTCCGGTAACCCGATACCGCATCCGCGACGGGAAACAGCCGAATGGTGCCGTCTGCTCCACGGATAACTGGGCAGACTGGGAAACTGGTACGCCCTGGGAGGGTCTGGAGCGTCATCGCTGGTTCCGGACATCTGTAACAATCCCGGAAACACTGGAAGGCTGGCCGGTAGAATTTGTCTTGATTACCGGACGGGAAGGCCAATGGGATGCTACCAACCCTCAGATGCTGTTCTACATCAACGGAAAGCCTGTTCAGGGAATCGATGTCAATCATAATCGTGTTCTGCTGTCTGAATGTGCGAAAGCAGGAGAGGAATACCAGATTGCCTTTGTCGCTTTCAGCGGCTCTGAAAAAGGTGATCTGCTGCTCCGGACTCATCTGTCTGCCGTAGACCGCAGGATAGAAGCCTGCTGGTATGATCTCCAGATCCCTGTGGATGCCGCCGCACTGCTGGAAAGCCGTGATCCGGACAACTGCCGCAGAATTTTGTCCGTTACCGACCGGGCTTTGGATCAGATTGACCTCCGATCTCCCGGCAGTGAAGCGTTCTACTGCTCTCTGGAAAAGGTGCGGGCAATCCTCAAAGAGGCTTTTTACTCCGAGCCCAATCCCAATTCTCCGGTGGTGAGCGCAATTGGTCATACCCATATCGACATTGCCTGGCTTTGGACAGTCGAACAGACCCGCGAAAAAGCGCTCCGCAGCTTTTCTACTGTCCTGCGGCTGATGGAGCAATACCCTGAGTACCGGTTTATGTCCAGTCAGCCCATCCTTTACCGGTTTGTCAAGGAACAGGAACCGGAACTGTATGAACAGATCAAGCGCCGAATTGCTGAAGGCCGCTGGGAAGCTGATGGAGCTATGTGGCTGGAAGCGGATTGCAATCTTCCCGCAGGTGAATCCCTGGTAAGGCAGATCATAAAAGGCCGGCGCTTCTTTTTGGACGAATTCGGCAAGGAAAGCAATAGTCTCTGGCTGCCGG
>CALXBD010000151.1 GCA_944386445.1 uncultured Clostridia bacterium | reverse complement strand
GTTCGGCAGAATATTATTGAAGTGGCGCTGGCATATCTTTCTTGCGGCTTGGATCCGACAAAATCCTCCCTGTTTATCCAGTCCCAGATTTCAGAACTCTGCGAACTGACCTTTTACTATATGGATTTGGTTACGGTTTCCCGGCTGCAGCGGAACCCGACTGTTAAATCCGAGATCCAGATGCGGAACTTTGAAGCCAGTATCCCGGTAGGTTTTTTCACCTACCCCATTTCCCAAGCTTCGGATATTACCGCTTTTAAGGCAACCACTGTTCCGGTAGGCGAGGATCAGCTGCCGATGATTGAACAGACCCGGGAAATCGTGCGGAAATTTAACTCTATCTATGCCGAGGTCTTGGTAGAACCAGAGGCGTTGATCCCACAGAACAGCGCTTGTCTCCGGCTGCCTGGCATCGACGGCAAGGCCAAAATGAGCAAATCTCTAGGCAATTGCATCTATCTTGCTGATTCTCCTGATGAAATCCGCGCAAAAGTAATGAGCATGTATACTGATCCTGACCATATCGCGGTGAAGGATCCCGGTAAGATCGAAGGCAATACGGTCTTTACTTATCTGGACGCGTTCTGCACAGATGGGCATTTTGCCCGTTACCTGCCGGATTACGCCTGTCTGGATGAACTGAAAGCGCACTATCAGCGGGGAGGTCTGGGCGATGTCAAGGTGAAGAAGTTCCTGTATAACGTGCTGATGGAGGAACTGGAGCCAATCCAGAAGCGCCGGAAAGAATACGAAAAGGATATTCCCGGCATCTACGAAATTCTCCGCAAGGGCAGCGATACTGCCAGAGAAACGGCTGCTCAGACCCTTTCTGAAGTGAAACGCGCTATGCGGATCAATTATTTTGAAGATCTGGAACTGATTCAGTCCCAAGCAGGGAAATATAACGGCTGACGGAGGCATATTATGGATTTGGAACGTTACTTTGCCAAAGCTGATTTGATCCCGGCCATCGTGGTGGAGGAGAAAAACGGCGAGGTATTGATGCTTGCCTACATGAACCGGGAGAGCCTTCGGAAAACGATGGAAACAGGATACACTTGGTTTTACAGCCGTTCCAGGCAGGAGCTTTGGAATAAAGGTGCTACCAGCGGGCATCTGCAAAAGGTGAAACGGATCGTTGCAGACTGTGATGATGATACGCTGCTAGTCTATGTGGATCAAACAGGAGTGGCATGCCACACAGGCAATTACAGCTGCTTTTTTAAAGAAATCTGGAGGGATCAGGATGAATGAAACATTGGAAGGACTTTATCAGGTGGTAAAGCAGCGTAAAGAGCAGTTTCAAGAAGGATCTTATACCTGCTATTTGTTTGATAAAGGGTTGGACAAAATTTTGAAAAAGTGCGGCGAAGAATGTGCTGAAATGATTATTGCCGCAAAAAATCAAGATAAAGAGGAACTGTCCAATGAAATGTGCGACTTGATTTATCATATGATGGTTCTGATGGTGGAGCAGGGTGTCGAGCTTTCTGATATCGGTGATATCCTTGAGCAGCGCCGTCAGAAAATCGGCAATCTGAAAACCTTCCATCAGACAGATAAGAATTCCTAACAAAAGCCTTTGCGGCACGGACGTTGAAAGAATTTTCATCGAAAGGTGTGAGGTCCGTGCCGTCGTTTTGGGAACGATTGGAAGCAATAACCGGTCCGGCATTTTTACTTGTTTTGGCAGGGGCCGGAGTCTGGTTTAGTATCCGTTTAAAGTTTTTCCAACTATTGCGGTTCCCTACGATTTGGAAAGAAACCTTTGGGCGGATGTTTTCAAGGAAAGAGAAGACTTCGGGGAAAGAGGCCATTTCACCATTTCAGGCAGCGGCTACTGCCTTGGCCGGGACTATGGGGACCGGAAATATTGCAGGAGTAGCAACTGCATTGGTCGGAGGCGGGCCGGGCGCTGTGGTTTGGATGGTGATTAGCTCCATTTTCAGCATGGCGCTGAAATTCGCCGAAATTGTACTGGCTGTCCGGTACCGCCGGAAAAATGCGGCGGGAGAATTGGTTGGCGGGCCAATGTATTATATCGAAAAAGGAATGGGCTGCCGGTGGTTGGCAGTCCTGTTTGCGGTACTGTGTACAGCAGCATCCTTCGGAATTGGAAATCTGGCACAGTCAAACGCTGTGGCAGGTGCAATGAAGGCTGCCTTTGGGATCCCAAAGGCAGTATCCGGCGCTGTGTTGGCGGGTCTTATCGGCCTGACGCTTTGCGGCGGTATTCAAAGAATCGCGAAGTTGACCGAACGAGTTGTACCAATCATGGCTGCGGTATATCTTTTGGCTGCAGGGGCTGTCCTTTTTAAAAAATGGGAGTGCTTGCCGGAAGTTTTTGAGGTGATGCTCCAGGAAGCGTTCCAGCCTTCAGCCGCAGCAGGAGGAATACTGGGATTTATTACTTCCAGAGCAGTCAGGCTAGGGCTATCCAGAGGCGTCTTTTCCAATGAGGCAGGTATGGGGTCTGCTCCTATCGTCCATGGAGCCGCCCGAACAGATTCTGCTGTCCGCCAAGGATTTTGGGGCGTTGTGGAAGTCTTTTTAGATACCACGGTTATGTGTACAGTAACGGCATTGGTCATTTTGGTGGCAGGAGAAATTCCGGCCGGAATGAATGGCGCTGCATTAACAGCTGCTGCTTTCAGCACAGGGCTGGGTACATGGGCCGGCAGCTTTGTAGCGATATCTATTCTTTTTTTCGCAGGAGCCAGCATCTTGGGCTGGAGTTATTACGGGGAAAAAGCGCTGGAATATCTGTCTCCATCAATTCGGTGCCGCTGTTGGTACAGAAGAATATACCTTTGCGCTGTTTTTGTCGGAGCCTTTGTTTCGTTGGAAGCCGTGTGGGGAATTTCTGATTTTCTGAACTTGTTGATGGCAATTCCTAATGTGGCAGCAGTGCTGATTTTGACAAATGAAGTTTCTGGGGAGACAGCGCGCTACTTTGGAAACAAAAATAGCGGTAATCAGAATCTATAAAATAGGCAATTTGCACATATATTTTTGATATTTGCAGAAAATCAAAGAAATCATGAGAAAATCAAAGAAAAATGTGAATGTTTTGAAATATAGCATAAAAACCACAAATTTTGAAAATTGTGGAATCTCTTAGAACGTGATATAGTTGTACACGGTTAGTTTACAACTGTATTTTTGCAGCGGATACTTGATCTGTCTGCTAGGGAGGAGTTTCCATGAGCGAAAAGCCACAATACCTGATTGTCAATGCGGATGTTTTGCCGGATGTTTTTACAAAGGTGATCGAGGCAAAACAGCTTCTCTCCAAAGCACAGGCAAAGAATTCATCAGATGCCTGCCGGATCGTAGGGATTTCCCGCAGCGCCTATTACAAATATAAAGATAATGTTCAGGTTTATGAGGAAAAAGGGGATGGCCAACTGGGCACCCTTTATTTTAAACTGTCGGACGAGCCGGGCGTGTTGTCACGTGTGCTGCAGAAACTTTATGAATTGGGCGCGAATATTTTAACGGTCAATCAGAACATTCCCGTAGACAGCGTAGCAGTCGTGACAATTAGCGTTCGGATCAATCGCGATAAGGTGGATCCGGACGAGATTATTAAAAATTTGCTGGCGATCAATGGCGTTGTCTCTGTGAAAAGAATATAATAAGAAAGCGATGGTGAAACGGGAATGGCAAAAGTGGCAGTGCTGGGACATGGTGTCGTGGGTTCCGGCGTGGTGGAACTGTTTGAAAAGAATCGGAATAGTATAGAAGCTAAGGCTGGACAGCCAATGGAAGTGAAATATATTTTGGATATCCGGGATTTTCCGGACCTTCCATACAGTGATAAGTTTACCAAAGATTTTAATCAGATCCTGAATGATGAGGAAGTTTCCGTTGTGGCCGAAGTAATGGGGGGACTTTCTCCGGCTTTTGAATATGTCAAATCCCTGCTGGAAAAAGGAAAAAGCGTGGTCACGTCTAATAAAGAATTGGTGGCTGCCAAAGGGGCAGAGTTGCTGAGGATTGCCCGGGAACATAATGTGAACTTTTTCTTTGAAGCCAGCGTGGGAGGCGGAATTCCAATTATCCGGCCAATGCATCAGTGCCTGGCTGCAAACCAGATTAGTGAAGTGGCGGGAATCCTGAACGGAACGACAAACTTTATCCTTACCAAAATGATACAGGAGCAAATGGACTTCGATGAGGCCTTGGAACTGGCTCAGCAACTGGGATATGCAGAACGGAATCCTGCAGCTGATGTGGAAGGTCAGGATACGTGCCGGAAAATTTGTATTCTTGCTTCCCTAGCTTACGGAAAACATGTCTATCCAAATAATGTTTATACAGAGGGAATTACAAATCTAACTTTGGAAGATGTGGCATATGCCGAGGATTGGGGCGGTGTCATCAAATTGATAGGCCGTGCCAAGCGCCTGGATGAAGGTAAATTGACGGTGACGGTATTTCCGGCTTTTATAGGGAAACATAGCCAACTCGCCAATATTGATGACGTATTTAACGGAATTTTGATTCGCGGGGATGCAACCGGAGATGTAGTCTTTTACGGCAGAGGCGCCGGAAAATTTCCAACAGCGAGTGCGGTTGTGGCAGATATGATCGATGCTGCTAAGGCCAATACGACTAGTAAGTCGCTTAATTGGGAGGACAGTACTGAAAATCAGGTGGCAGATTACAGAACAATCGCTTACCCGTTTTACCTGCGCATCCGGTCTGACAACCCGGAACAGCTTGAGAAAAAAATCCATGCTGCTATGCTGGATTCTGTGTTTCTATCCCGGCGTCAGCAGCCCCAGGAGGAACTGGCAGTGGTAACACCTGCTATGGATGATTATCAGTTGGAAAAAGTATTAAAAGAAGTTTTAGACAATAACGACAGTATCCTTGGAAAGATCAGGGTTCTCGATTATTGATATCTGGCAATAGGATCAGAAACGGAGGCTTTTATGAAACTTGTTGTGCAGAAATTCGGCGGCACATCTGTTGCAAATACAGAACGGATTTTTAATGTCGCTCGAATCGTGACGGATACTTACAAGAAAGGGTATAATGTGGTGGTCGTGGTTTCCGCGCAAGGGGATACTACGGATGACCTTATCGCCAAAGCTCACGAAATTGACCTGAATCCCAGCAAACGTGAGATGGATATGCTGCTTTCGACAGGAGAACAGATTTCCATCGCCTTATTGGCCATGGCAATTTCTAAGTTGGGATATCCGGTCATCTCACTGACTGGCCGGCAGGCCGGTTTTCTGACGGATTCCAATCATTCCAAGGCACGAATCAAAAAAGTCGATACAGAACGTCTGGAAAAAGAACTGGATCAGCGGAAAATCGTGGTGGTCGCAGGCTTCCAGGGAATGAATCGGTATGATGACATTACGACGTTGGGACGCGGCGGTTCTGATACCAGTGCGGTGGCGCTTGCGGCGGAGCTTAAAGCGGATCTGTGCCAGATTTATACCGATGTGGATGGTGTTTATACCGCGGATCCTCGTATTGTAAAGTCCGCCAAAAAACTGGATGAAATATCTTTTGATGAGATGCTTGAATTGGCGTCCTGTGGAGCGCAGGTCCTTCATAATCGTTCAGTGGAAATGGCAAAAAAATATAACGTCAATCTGGAGGTTCTTTCCAGTCTGCAGGATGTTCCCGGAACAAAAGTCAAAGAGGTGACAAAAATGGAAAAAATGCTGATTAAAGGTGTGGCCAAGGACGATGATGTGGTTCGAATCTCCGTAGTGGGGTTGCCTGATAAACCCGGAATTGCTTTTCGGATTTTCTCCGTGTTGGCATCTAAAAAGATTAATGTGGATATCATTTTACAGTCGGTCGGCCGCGATGGAACCAAAGATATCAGCTTTACGGTGCCCACCGACAGCCGTGATGCGGCCGTAGAAGCTCTGAATGATTTGATGGAGAACTTAGGAGCGCATCGGATTGAAGTAGATGAGGATGTCACAAAAGTGTCAATCGTAGGTGCAGGAATGCAGTCAAATCCTGGTGTAGCAGCTAAAATGTTTGAAGCACTGTATGAAGCCGACATTAATATCCAAATGATTTCGACTTCTGAAATCAAAATTTCGGTCTTGATTCAGAAAGAACTTGGTATTAAAGCAATGAATGCGGTTTCCGAAGCATTTATTAAATAATATGCGGATTTATTTTAAAAGAGCTGCTGAAAATGCAGCTCTTTTTTGCTTTTGCTGTATAAATTTACTAAAAACATCTCTCAATAAGACGGAATTCGTTGAAAAATTTACGTTGCTTTTCTATAAGCGGTATGGTAAAATATAGTTTAAAAGTATCAATCATCTATTGATGCAATGTTAGAAGGAGGATCTGGGATGTCTTATCAGCAGGGACAGTTTCCTGTGATTTCCAAGGCGAATCTGGCTAAGAATATTTTTGATTTAACCATTTTGTGCCCCGAAATTGCAGCGAATACAAAACCCGGACAGTTTGTGCATATCCGGGTTCCTGGGCACATTCTGCGGCGACCGATTTCGATTGCCGGGTTTGATGCCATAAAGGGAACAATACGAATTATTTACGAGATTCGCGGCGAGGGTACACAAATTTTGGCCGACTTGAAGGCAGGAGACATGATCGATATCCTGGGGCCCCTTGGAAATGGTTATATACTTCCTGAAAGGGAACGCAGATGCGTCGTTGTAGGCGGCGGTATCGGTGTCCCGCCTTTGTTGCCGGTAGCAGAACACTTCGGTGCAAACGCTACGGCGATCCTCGGCTTCCGCAGCGCACAGGCCGCGATTCTCGAGAAAGATTTTGAAAAAGCTGGCGCCAAGACGATCCTTTGTACGGATGACGGTACTTTGGGGCAGAAGGGTTTTGTCACCAATGCGTTGGAACAGCTCCTGTTGTCGGAGTGCCCCGACTGTATCTGTGCCTGCGGCCCTTTGGTTATGTTGAAAAAAGTCGCTGAAATCGCAGCGGCACATTCGATTCCCTGCCAGGTTTCGCTGGAGGAACGTATGGCCTGCGGCGTAGGCGCATGCTTAGGCTGTGCGGTTCAAATTCGCAGGGAAGGTAAGGAGCAATACCTTCATGTATGCAAGGACGGACCGGTGTTCTACAGTGAGGAGGTCGTGTTTTAATGGCTGATTTGCGGGTAGAAATTGCCGGTGTCTCCTTTAAAAATCCGGTTATTCCTGCGTCCGGCGCCTTCGGATTCGGACATGAATATGAGAAACTGTATCCTCTGTCCAAGCTCGGCGGAATTTCTGTAAAAGGGATGACTCTGAATCAAAAAGACGGAAATCCACCACCCAGAATTGCGGAAACGCCAATGGGAATGCTGAATTCTGTGGGATTGCAAAACCCCGGTATCGATTATTTTCTGGAAAAAGAACTGCCGTATTTGGCAGGGAAGGAAACCAGAATCATTGCAAATGTGGCAGGAAGTACAGTGGAAGACTGCGTTACCATGGTGAAAAAAATCGAAGGCAGCGCAGTGGATATGATCGAATTGAATATCTCTTGCCCCAATGTGAAGCAGGGGGGAGCAGCCTTTGGAACCAGCTGCGAATCTGCTGCAGGTATCACCGCTGCTGTGAGAAAAGCAACAACAAAGCCTTTGATGGTCAAGTTGAGTCCTAATGTGACGGATATCACCGCAATCGCAAAAGCGGTGGAATCTGAGGGCGCAGATGCGGTTTCGCTGATTAACACACTGTTGGGAATGCGGATTGACATTAACAGTCGCCGCCCGGTTTTAAAGAATAATGTAGGCGGAATGTCCGGTCCCGCAGTATTTCCTATTGCTGTCAGGATGGTTTGGCAAGTGGCTAACGCGGTTCAGATCCCAGTCGTGGGTATGGGCGGAATTTCTTCGGCTGAGGACGCCATTGAAATGATGATGGCTGGTGCTTCCGCTGTACAGGTTGGAGCCGCAATTTTTACAGATCCGTATGCGCCTGTAAAAATTATTGATGGAATTAGCAGTTGGCTGGATTGCAAAGGAATTGCTTCTGTCAAAGATATTGTGGGCACAGTGCAGCCTTGGTAAATGAATGATTCCGAAAGGATTTATGAGAATATTATGAAAATTATGGCAGTAGACTTCGGAGATGCACGTACAGGTTTGGCAGCTTGCGACCGTACGGAGTTTCTGGCATCCCCGCTCGGCGTGATTGAAGAAAGAAATTTCGACCGTACAATTCAAAAAGTGGTTTATGCCGCTCAGGAATATGCCGTTCAGATGATCGTGGTGGGATATCCAAGAAATATGAATGGAACTGCCGGAGAACGTGCGGAAAAGTGTGCGGAATTTGCTCGCCGGCTTCAAGAGTTAGTTCCTATTCCGGTGGAATTATGGGACGAACGCGCTACAACCGTTCAGGCGCACAATTACTTGAATGATACTAATACTCGCGGAAAAAAGCGGAAACAAGTAATTGATGAGGTCGCTGCTACCATTATTTTAGAAAGTTATCTGGCTTATCGCAGAAATCAGAAAGAAGAAAAAGGAGAGAATTCCTAATGGAGATCAAGGATTTTTATAAACAGTTTTGTGAAGAAGGATTCGATGAAAACGGGATCCTGAACCATTTTCGGGTTACTGCTTCACCGGACTTCAACTTTGCTTATGATGTTGTAGATAAAATTGCAGAAATGGAGCCAAATCGCCGTGCGATGATCTGGACAAACGAACATGGCGAGGAGAAAGTCTTTACTTTCAAGGATATCAGCGATTACTCCACCAAGGCTGCAAATCTTTTCGCTTCCCAGGGAATTAAAAAGGGCGATACTGTACTGTTGATTCTGAAACGGAATTATCAATTTTGGTTCTCCATTTTGGGACTGCATAAGCTGGGCGCCATTACTGTTCCGGCTACCAATCTGCTGACGACAAAGGACCTTATCTATCGTATCAAATCTGCTTCCATTAAGGCAATCGTTTGCACCTGTCAGTGCAATGTCCACGCTTACATCGACGAAGCTGAGAAGGCTTTGGGTGTTAATCTGATCAAATTCTCTGCTATGGGTCATTTTGATGGATATATCAATTTCGATGAAGAGATCGAAAAACAGCCCGCTACAATGGAACGTGTTCCGGTATTGAACACTGATGGAATGCTGATGTACTTTACCTCAGGTACAACCGGACAGCCCAAGATGGTGCTGCACGGCTATCAGTATCCGTTGGCACATATCATCACTGCGGTTCACTGGCATAATGTGGAACCGGATGGAATCCACCTGACATTGGCGGAAACCGGCTGGGGTAAGGCTGTTTGGGGAAAACTTTACGGACAGTGGCTGGCTGGTACCTGCGTCTTTGTTTATGACTTCGATAAATTCGTTCCTACCGACGTTCTTCATATGATCGAGAAATATCGGATTACAACCTTCTGCGCACCGCCTACTATCTTCCGTTTCTTCATCAAAGAGGGTATCTCCAATTATGATCTTTCTTCTCTCCATTATGTAACAATTGCCGGAGAAGCTTTGAACGAAGAAGTATTCAAAAAATTCAAAGATATCACAGGCCTTTCTCTGATGGAGGGCTTCGGTCAAACAGAGACTACTTTGACAATCGCCAATCTCCATGGAAGTCAGGTAAAGCCCGGTTCTATGGGCCGTCCTTCGCCGCTGTATGATGTGGATCTCGTGGATGAGGACGGAAATACCGTCGGCGATGGCGAGGTGGGTGAAATCATTGTTCGCAGCCGTCGGGAAGACCATCATCCTGGTATGTTCCTCTGCTATTATCGGGATGAGGAAAACACTGCCAATGCCTGGAGAGGCGGTTATTATCATACCGGAGATACCGCTTATCGGGATGAGGACGGCTATTTCTGGTATGTGGGCCGTACCGACGATATCATCAAGTCCAGTGGCTACCGGATCGGGCCGTTTGAGGTAGAAAGCGTTCTGATGGAGCATCCGGCTGTTTTGGAATGTGCTGTAACTGGCACTCCAGATCCCATCCGCGGACAGGTGGTTAAGGCAACCATTGTTCTGACCAGTAAGTATATGCCTTCGGAAGAACTGAAAAAAGAAATCCAGAATTTCGTGAAAAAGACAACCGCACCTTACAAGTATCCCCGTGTGGTGGAATTTGTGGATTCTCTTCCTAAAACGATCAGCGGTAAGATCCGCCGGGTCGAGATCGCTCAGCGAGATCGGGAAAAAGCTAAGAATCAGCAATAAACCGTTCATGAGCCCTCCGGAAAATTTCCGGAGGGCTTTGTTGTCTTGCTTTGCAAAAAAAAACGACCGTATTTGCCTAATATTCCGGAAAAATCTTGAAAATGACACCAAAATTTGAAAGACAAATGAATTTTTAAAAATCTTCTTGACGCAGAGCATTTTTCACAATATAATATAGCTGAAGGACGCAGGTTTTAACATAAATGTGCGCCCCTAGGAGAACGGAACCTTGCGTAAAAGGAGAGATGATATGCTTTACGACAAAAGCCGGACAAAAGAATTGCAGCCTTCACTTTTTGAGAACCCCTCTTCGGAATATCGCGGCGCCCCATTCTGGGCCTGGAATTGCAAATTGACACGGGAATTGCTGACAGAACAGATCGAGGTCCTGAAAGAGATGGGATTTGGCGGATTCCATATGCATCCCAGGACCGGTTTTGCAACTACCTATTTATCTCCTGAACATATGCAATTAGTACGCGCCTGTGTGGATAAAGCACGACAGGAACAGATGTACTCTTATTTGTATGATGAGGATCGTTGGCCTTCCGGAGCAGCGGGCGGATTGGTAACAAAGAATCCAGAATACCGCCAGAGATATCTTAATTTCACGCCGGAAGCCCATGAGATGGCTGAACATGAAGTTCTGCTGGGCTGTTATGATATTGAGCTAGACGAAAACGGGTGTCTGAAAAAATACAAAATGATCTCCGCAGAGCAGGCAGCAGCCGGAGTGAAATGGTTCGCAAGTTTGAAAACAATGGATGAAAGTCCATGGTATAACAATGAGACGTATGTGGACACTCTGAATAAAAAGGCAATTGACCAGTTTATTCAGGTTACATATGAAACCTATCGGGAATCCATCGGAGAGGAATTCGGTAAAACGGCTCCTTCCATTTTTACCGATGAACCTCAATTTTCCTGGAAGGGAACTCTATCATATCCGGAAGAAAAACAGACAATTATGTTGCCATGGACAGACGATTTGGCGGAAACATTTCAGGAGACTTACGGGGAGAATCTGCTGGAAAATCTTCCGCAGCTGTTTTGGGAACTGCCGGATGGAAAAGTTTCTGTTATCCGGTACCATTATCATGATCATGTTACAGAACGATTTACGGAAGCTTTTGCAGATAACTGCGGAAACTGGTGCGCGGAACACCATTTGATGCTGACCGGACATGTGTTGGCAGAGGAAAGTTTATACAGCCAGACTGCAAGCGTAGGAGAAGCGATGCGCGCTTATCGTTCGTTCCAGTTGCCTGGAATCGATATGCTTTGCAATAACTACGAATATACAACCGCCAAACAGGCTCAGTCTGCTGCCCATCAGTTTGGAAGAGAAGGCGTCATGTCGGAGTTGTATGGCGTTACCGGATGGCAATTTGACTTCCGGGGGCATAAAATGCAGGGTGACTGGCAGGCTGCACTGGGAGTGACACTTCGGGTACCGCATCTGTCATGGGTTTCCATGGGCGGTGAAGCGAAACGTGATTATCCAGCCTCTATCAACTATCAATCACCGTGGTTCAGAGAATATTCTTACATTGAAGATCATTTTGCCCGTGTCAATACTGCCCTTACCAGAGGAAAACCGGTGGTTCGAGTAGGTGTGATCCATCCCATCGAAAGTTACTGGCTGCATTGGGGACCTTCCCAGCAGACCTTAGCAGTACGGGACGAACTGGACACCAACTTCCATAACGTTGCCCAGTGGCTGCTCTTTGGCGGAATAGATTTTGACTACATTTGTGAATCCCTGCTGCCGGAACAATGCGAGGAAGCATCTGTACCGCTAAAAGTGGGGGAAATGGAATATGACGTGGTCGTTGTTCCTGGGTGCGAGACTTTGCGTTCAACAACTGTTAAGCGGCTGAAAAAGTTCCGCAAACAGGGGGGCAGGCTGATCTTTCTCGGAAAAGCACCTGCTTATATGGATGCGGTAGAAAGCGAAAAGCCCGGTGAACTTTATGAAAAATCAGAACAGCTTCCGTTTTCCAGAGCGGCTTTGCTGAAGGCTTTGGAAAATGTCCGGGAAGTGGAATTTCGTGAAAATAATGGGGCTTTGAATGATGATTTGATCTATCAGCTGCGACAAGATCAGAATTGCCGATGGCTATTCATCGCTCATGGCAAGGAGCCTCGGTTTAAAGACAACGATATGCCTCAAGAAATCCAAATCACGCTGGCCGGCAACTGGTCTGTAACCCGTTATGATACTTTAACAGGGAAAACCGCTCCTTTAGCTGTCACATTTCGCGAAAATAAAACAGTTTTGAAGTGTGTGTTCCATAATCATGACAGCCTTCTGCTCCAGTTGACAACACCAAAATCTGTTTTCATCGGTGCGACGGAATGCCATCATGTTTCTGCTCCGCTGACTTTGCCTAAAGTCGTGCCGATTACGTTGGAAGAGCCAAATGTTTTGCTGCTGGATCAGGCAGAATATGCCTTGGACGACGGAGAATACGCTCCAGCAGAGGAAATTCTTCGAGCGGATAACCATCTACGTAAGATGTTGGGATATCCCAGTCGCCAAGATGCCGTTGCACAGCCCTGGACAATCCCTGAAGAGCCTTTTGAGCATACTGCCAAACTCAAGATGACCTTTGAAAGCCTTGTGGAAACGGAACCGGTTCAGCTTGCTTTGGAGGATGCGGAACGCGTTAAAATTGTCTTTAACGGCGAGAAAATTCCTTCTGTTCTTACCGGATGGTATGTAGACAAATCAATTAAGACTGTTTCGATTGGGAAGATCCGGAAAGGATCCAATGTATTGGAACTGGAAGTTCCTTTCGGAAAACGAGCCAACTTGGAATGGTGCTACGTTCTTGGAGATTTTGGGGTAAGAGTTCGCGGCAGAGAAGCAGTTGTTACAGAACCAGTTCGGGAATTGGGATTTGGAGACATTACGGGGCAAGGATTGCCATTCTATGGCGGAAATGTCCATTACAAAGTCCCGACAGGGGAAACCTCAGGTCAGCTGGAAGTACATATTCCGCATTACAGAGGCGCACTGGTTAAAGTATCTTCAGAGGGAGAACAAAAGAAGATTGTATTTGCGCCATATACCGCTGTAATAAGCGCCCCGAAGGACGGAATTCTGGATATTACACTTTTTGGAAACCGTGCCAACAGCTTTGGCGCTTTGCATAGGATCGATGAGCGCAATAACTGGTTGGGACCTGACAGCTGGCGTACAACTGGGGATCAATGGTCTGACAGCTATCGGCTTTTCACGACCGGCATTCTGTCTTCTCCTATCATTCGCAAAATGGATTAGTTGCTTTTGGGCGGCCGTTGATTTACCGGCTGCCCAATTTTTTAAAAATTTTCAGAAATTGGACTGTAGAGAGAAAAAACAGACAAACCCTCTTGCAATTTGAATGTGATTTGTTTACAATAAATATGACACATCTGCGGTGCACCGGGAAAGCCGGTGAGAATAGGGAAGATAGGTGAAAATCCTACGCGGGACCGCCGCTGTAACAGAGGAGCAGCTCCTTAAAAAGCCACTGTGGTAATGCTATGGGAAGGCCGGAGTTTGCATCGATTCTGGAGCCAGAAGACCTGCCGGAAGATGAGGTTGCACAAGCTGACGGACAATTTGGCAGGTGCAGCGGAGCTTATGGCCTGAATTAGGTGTAATTGTGTCTGCTGCGCTTTCTTCATAGGAAGAGGGCGCTTTTTTATGGCTGAAAGCTCCTGGGAAGGAAGGAACAACGGATGGAAAAAAAGGCAATCCTGCTGACACATTTTGGGACCAGCCACCTGGATACCCTCCAAAAAAATATCCTGGCAGTAGAAAAGGAAGCGCAGGCCGCTTTCCCGGGTTGGGAGATGCGAAGAGCTTTTACAAGCGGAATGATTCTGCGGATCCTGAAGAATCAGGGAATTACAATTGCATCCGTTCCCGAAGCCTTGGAAGATCTTCTCACAGAAGAGTTTACCGATGTGATTGTTCAGCCTTCCCATCTGATCTGTGGTGAGGAATATGATAAATTACGGGGCTTAGCGGAGCCGTACCGTCAGTATTTTAAGAATTTCTCCATAGGAAAACCACTGCTGGCATCCACTGAGGATATGCGGGAGGTATGTCGGTTTTATGATCGGGAATTTCCTAGGGATTCAGATGCTGCTTTGGTGCTGATGGGACACGGGACGCCCCATTTTGCCAATGCGGTCTATCCGGCGATGAATTACCTTTTGAAGGAAATGGGGATGGAACGAATCCTCATTGGCACAGTGGAGGGATATCCGGATATTGAAGTAATTCGGAAAGAATTAAAGCAGCTGGGAGTCAAAAGAGTTATAGTAACTCCTATGATGCTGGTAGCTGGTGACCATGCAATCAATGACATGAATGGTGACGGGAAAGATAGCTGGAAATCACTGCTGCTTGCTGATGGGTATCAGGTAAAGACCGTTCTACGGGGGTTGGGAGAGTATCCGGAGATTCAGAAGTTATATCTGAGACATATCAGGGAGGCCATCGGAGAAGGAGAGGACAAGGTATGAAAAAAGGAACTTTTTATGGGATCAGCGTAGGCCCCGGAGATCCTCAGCTACTTACGATCAAGGCCGTAGAACGTATTCGGGACTGCCAAGTATTGGCAACTCCTCAGACCAAGGGGGAAAATATGCTGGCTCTGCGCATTGCCGAAGCAGCAGTGGACTTGACTGGGAAGACGATTCTTCCACTGAACTTTCTTATGACCCGGGATCCGGAAGCACTTCGGAAGAGCCATGAAGAAGTGGCGGACTCCATTGCGGTCTATCTGGACAACGGAGAGGATGTCGGGATGCTGAATCTCGGAGATGTGTCCATTTATTCGACCTTTAGTTATATCCATGATATTCTTCGGCAGCGGGGATATGAAACAGTAGTAATTCCGGGTGTGCCTAGCTTTTGCGCTGTAGCAGCGGAGTTGAATACGGGATTGACAGAGATGGGAAAGCAGTTGCACATCATTCCCGCCAGTCATGAGGGATTAGCAGAAAGCCTGGCGTTTCCAGGCAGCAAAGTGCTGATGAAGAGCGGGAAAGCACTGCCTGCCGTTCGGCAAGCCTTGAAAGATGCAGGACTTTTGGAAAAAGCTTCTATGGTGCAGAATTGCGGGCTTCCGAATCAAAAGGTCTTTGAGAAGTTGGAGGAATCCGGTGATGAAACCGGGTATTTTACGACGATCCTGGTCAAGGCATAAGGAGGGAAGCTAATGGTAACATTTGTAGGAGCAGGCAGCGGCGCTCCGGATCTGATTACGCTAAGAGGAGCCAGAAAACTTGCGGAAGCCGATGTAATTATCTACGCCGGCAGCTTGGTAAATCCTGCTTTACTGGATAGTCGCAAGGAAGGCTGTCAGGTTTGGAACAGCGCTAAAATGACCTTGGAAGAAGTGCTGGAGATCATGATTGATGCGGAGCAGGCAGGAAAATCCGTTGTCCGACTGCATACGGGGGATCCTTGCCTGTATGGGGCGATTCGGGAGCAGATGGACGGACTCGATCAAGCAGGAATTTCTTATGAAGTTGTACCGGGTGTCTCCAGCTTCTGCGGAGCTGCCGCTGCCATCAATGCGGAGTATACCCTTCCGGGAGTCAGCCAGACCGTTATAATTACCCGAATGGAAGGACGTACTCCGGTACCGGAACGAGAAAAAATTCGCAGCCTAGCAGCCCATCAGAGTACCATGGTGGTCTTTTTGAGTACAGGGCTTCTGGAAGGGCTTTCACAGGAGCTGATTGCAGGGGGGTATCCTCCTCAAACGCCGGCTGCAATTGTCTATAAAGCCAGCTGGCCTGATGAAAAGAAAGTTTTCTGCACAGTTGAAACCCTTGCCGCAGCGGCTGCGGACAACCAAATCACCAAGACGGCCTTGATTCTGGTGGGAGATTTCCTCAATGGAACCAAAGAACGTTCTAAGCTCTATGATCCCGGATTTTCTACGGAATTCCGACAGGGAACGGACCAATGCGGATCGAATTGACAGCTTATACCGCCGACGGGTGCGCTTTGGCGGAACATCTCAGTGTGTTGCTGCAGGCGGAAGGCTTTGAAGCCCGCTTTTGTCCCGGCCGAGGAATCAATGGCGTTAAAGCGGCCGATTGGGTAGCCGAGTGTTTTCCAAAAGCGGATGCGCTGATTTTTGTGGGTGCTTGCGGCATTGCCGTCCGGAGTATTGCTCCCCATCTGACTTCTAAGCTCAGCGACCCGGCAGTATTGGTCATCGACGATCAGGGAAAATATGTGATTTCCCTTCTTTCCGGCCACGTGGGGGGCGCCAACCGTCTGGCCAGACGGATTAGCGCCCTGACAGGCGCGGAACCGGTCATCACCACAGCCACCGACGGTCATAAGTTGTTTGCGATCGACACCTGGGCGGCAGAACATGGCTTTTTCATCGAAAACCCCGAAAAAATCAAAATGGTCAGCGGTCATTTGCTGGATGGAAATCTCATTGGGCTGCAGACAGAATTTGAAATTTGCGGAGAATTGCCCAAAGGTTTTTTCAGGGCAAATGAATCTTCGCAAGCAGCTGTTTCTGTCCGGCGCCCCAATGAGAATGCATTATGGATTGTGCCACCGATCTTGGTGTTAGGGGTCGGCTGCCGGAAGGGAATTTCCGTGCAGGCCCTGGAAGAGGCATTCTCCCTGTTGCTGAATGAGGAATGTCTTTCCGCCCATGCTTTTGTCAAGGTGTGCAGTATAGATTTGAAAGCAGGGGAACCGGGGCTGGTCACATTCTGTCAAAGCCACAAACTTCCCTTTGTCACAGCCTCGTCGCAGCAACTGGCCGCAGTCCCGGGAACTTTTTCAGCGTCAGCCTTTGTAAAAAGCGTAACAGGTGTGGAGAATGTCTGCGAACGCAGCGCTGTCTGGGGCAGCAATGGCAGGATTCTCATACCTAAACGAGCCGGAAATGGGGTCACCATGGCCGTTGCTATCGGTGATATCCAGCTGAAATTCTAACTTTGAAAGGAATATGACCATGGGGAAACTGTATGTTGTCGGGCTGGGCCCCGGCGGACGGGAATACATGACCGTTCAGGCGCAGGAGGCGCTGTTGGACGCGGACCTGCTTTGCGGATATACTGTTTATATAGACCTGATCCGTGCGGATTATCCGGATAAGGAAGTCCTTACCACGCCTATGACCCAGGAAATTGACCGGTGCCGGATGGCTGTGGAGGCGGCTCTGGCCGGACGGACAGTGGCAATGGTGTGCAGCGGCGATGCCGGCGTCTATGGCATGGCCGGACTGATTTATGAAATTGCAGGGGAAAAATCCCCTTTGGAAATCGTCATTGTACCCGGAATTACCGCCGCTTTAAGCGGAGCCGCAGTGCTAGGAGCACCGCTGATCCACGATTTTGCTGTGATCTCTCTCAGTGACCTGCTTACCCCATGGGAGACCATTGAAAAGCGGCTTCGTGCTGCCGGGGAAGCGGATTTTGCAATCTGCATTTATAATCCTTCCAGCAAGAAACGGGCAGACTATCTGGCCCGGGCATGTGATATCCTTTTGGAAAGCAGAAAGCCGGAGAATGCTTGCGGATGGGTTCGGAATATCGGCCGGGAAGGCCAGGAAGCAAAAGTCTTAACCTTGGCGGAACTTCGCAACGAAAAGGTAGATATGTTTACCACTGTCTTTGTAGGAAATTGTTCTACCCGTATTGCAGACGGGCGACTGATTACTCCCAGAGGGTACGAGCGAAAAATGACGGGGGAAAACCGCCGTGGCTAAGCTGGAGGAATTCTGCCGGAAAGATGGCAAACAGCTGCGGATGGGATATACAACTGGGTCCTGCGCAGCCGCCGCCGCCAAAGCTGCCGCAGGGATGCTTTTTGAAGGGAATGCAATTTCTTCCGTACAGCTAATGACCCCCAAAGGAATCCTGTTGGAGCTGACGGTGGAGGACGTGACCCGGGGAGATGGATGGGTCTCCTGCGCAATACGGAAAGACAGTGGGGATGATCCGGATATCACCAATGGAATTCTTATTTATGTCCGTGTAGAGTTCTCCGACGGCGAGGGAATCCGGCTGGAAGGCGGACAAGGTGTCGGAAGAGTTACCCGTCCGGGCTTGGAATGCCCGGTAGGCGCTCCTGCTATCAACCGGGTTCCTCGGGAGATGATTACCGCAGCAGTTTCCGCTATGCAGCAAGAAGCAGGAGTCTCCGCCGGCGTATTGGTAACAATTTCGATTCCGGAAGGGGAGCGCTTAGCACAGCGAACATTTAATCCCCGACTGGGAATCGTAGGAGGATTGTCAGTGCTGGGAACCAGCGGTATTGTGGAGCCTATGAGCGAAGCTGCTCTGGTGGAATCCATCCGTGCGGAAATGAAAATTTTGGCTGCGGCAGGCCGCAGGGAACTGATCGTGACCCCTGGTAATTATGGGGAAGATTTTCTCAAAGACCTTTTGGGGAAGCCCTGGCCTGAAACGGTTAAGTGCAGCAATTTTGTAGGGGAAACCCTGGATATGGCAGCAGAACTTGGATTCCGGAAGGTGCTGCTAATTGGCCACATCGGGAAATTCGTCAAGTTAGCTGCGGGGATTATGAATACCCATTCCCGGTATGCCGATGGCCGGATGGAAATTCTCACTGCTCACGCAGCGCTTTGCGGAGCGGATAGTAAGACTGCATCCAGACTGATGGAGTGTATCACCACAGACGATGCATTGGATTTACTGGAACAGGCCGGCCTTCGGGAAGCGGTATTGAAATCTGTTATGAAAAAGATTGAATTTCATTTGAAGGCCCGCTCTCACGGGGACTATGAGGTAGGAGCGGTTGTCTTTTCCAACCGGCATGGCTTACTTGGAAAAACAGAAGGAGCAGAAACGCTGTTCCCATCAGGCGAGGGAGGTTTTTTGATTTGAAACGAACAATCCGTATCGTTGGGATCGGAATGGGAAATCCAGACACCATGACGGTTGAAGCGCAAAAAGCCATTGAAAATGCTGATGCACTGATTGGAGCATCCCGGATGCTGGAACCATTTCTGCAATTAGGAAAGCCCTGTTTTGCTGCAATTTTGCCGGAAGAAATATGTCGCATTGCCAGCGAACATCCGGAATTTGAAAAAATTTCCATATTGATGTCGGGAGATGTTGGATTTTTCAGCGGAACCAAAAAGCTTATTCCCAAACTAGATGGTTGGGATGTCAGACTGATTCCGGGGATTAGTTCCCTGGTTTATTTCTGTGCCCGCCTGGGAGTGAGTTGGGATGACGTCCGGTGGGTCAGCGCCCATGGCCGGGCAGAACCGATCCTGCCCACTGTCCGCACCTGCCGGAAAACCTTTCTTCTGACAGGCGGTGACCGTCCGGTACAGGCTCTTTGCCGGGAGCTTACCGATGCCGGACTGGGAGATCTGATGGTGTACACGGGAGAAAATCTATCCTACCCCGATGAGCAGATTCTTTCGGGGACGGCAGCAGAATTTTCCAAGAAACTATTTTCTTCGCTAGCAGTTATGCTGGTGGAGAATCCTCGTCCGATGGAGCCGGAACATAGCACTCATGGTATCCCTGATGAAGCGTTTCTACGGGAAAAGGTGCCTATGACTAAATTTGAGGTACGTTGTACAGCAGTTTCTCTGCTGCGGGTACCTGCTGGAGGAACCGTTTGGGACGTAGGCGCCGGCACCGGTTCCGTTTCAGTGGAAGCTGCTTTGTCAAATCCCGGCGGGACAATCTGGGCAGTAGAACAGAAGCCGGAAGCGGTGGAGCTTATCTGCCGGAATCGGGAAAAATTCGGGGCATGGAACCTGATTCCCGTAGAAGGAACTGCCCCGGAAGCTTTGGAAGAGCTACCGCCGCCGGACGCTGTGTTTATTGGAGGAAGTTCCGGGAACATGCAGGGGATTTTCAAAACTATTCAGCAAAAGAATCCTGCTGCCCGTGTTGTTGTCAGTGCGATTACTCTGGAAACTTTGGCAGAAGCCGTTGACTGTTTTGCCAAATTTCCACTGACAGAGATGGAAATCTCTCAAATTACAGCGGCTCGGGCTAAAGAAGCCGGAAGGTATCACCTGATGATGGGCCAAAATCCGGTCTATCTGATCAGCGGATGGATGCATCCGGAAGAACTGCAATAATGGGAGGCCTTCCTTTGAATATAATTATGGCTGGGATCGATCATGCTGCGGCAGGGATTGATACCCGAGAACGTTTTTCCTTTACCAAGACGGCCGCTGAAGCAGCAATGAATCAGCTACGGCAGAATCATATTGCTCAAGGCTGCGTTATCCTTTCCACTTGTAATCGTACCGAATTTTGGCTCAGCGGGGCATCGGAGGAGGTTAACCCAGCTTCTCTTCTCTGTAATCTGAAAGGATTGGAGCCCGAAGCGTATCAGAAGTATCTTACTGTACGAAAAGACGAAGAAGCAGTCAGGCACCTGTTTCGTACTGCCTGCGGGATGAATTCACAGCTTTTCGGCGAAGATCAGATTATCACCCAGGTGGGAGAGGCAGGCGATTTTGCACGCGGCTGTGGTGGTAGTGATACAGCTTTGGATACTCTGTTCCGCACTGCGGTTACAGCTGCTAAAAAGGTCAAAACGGAAGTGCGTTTAACAGCCGTTCGCCGTTCTGCAGCTGAAAGCACCCTGGAATTGCTACAAAAAGAACTTTCGCCGTTGAAGGAAAAAACAGCTTTAGTAATTGGTAATGGCGCTATGGGAAACCTTGCTGCCCAAACGCTTCTTTCTGCCGGAATGAGGGTGTTTATGACGCTCCGCCAGTACAAATACGGTGGAGCGACTGTTCCAGAAGGCTGTATCGCGATCCATTATGAAGAGCGGGCAAGATATATGGATGGTGCTGACGTAATTGTCAGCGCGACTGCAAGCCCTCACTTTACAGTCCGTGGTGAAATGGCAGCAGGACTTTCGGAAAGACCGCGAATTTTCATTGACCTCGCTGTTCCCAGGGATATTGATCCGGAAGTGGCAAAGGTTTCCGGGGCGAGAGTATGGGACATCGACCAACTGGGAGCCGCTGGGCCAGATGCGGATAACACCGCTGCTGCGGAACGTGCGGAAGCTATTCTGAAGGAGTATTTGGAGGAATATCGCAGCTGGTATTATTTCAGAGATGCAGTCCCTCTGATCCGGCAAATCAGTCGCCGGGCAGCGGAAGACATGCTGAAACGAATGGAGAAAACGATGCATACGCTCCCATTGGCAGCAGAGCAAAAGGAGCAGCTGCAGGAACAGATCGATCACCATGCGGAAAAAACGGTGGCCCATCTTTTGTTCGGATTGCGTGAAACGCTTTCGCCGGAACTGCTTCAGGCTTGCCTTACGGCACTGAATCAGGTATAATATAGGAAGTATGCATAAAAGGCGGGGAGCATCATGGAAAAACAGCATATCAGAGTAGGTAGCCGTGAAAGTGCATTGGCAGTGGCGCAGACCTGGCTGGTATTGAACCGGATTCGGGAACGATACCCGGAAGTTGAATTTGAATTGGTGACAATGAAAACCACCGGCGATAAAATTCTGGATCGCACCTTGGATCAGGTCGGCGGAAAGGGACTGTTTGTAAAGGAACTGGATCGGGCTTTGCGGGACGGAACTGTAGACTTGACTGTTCACAGCTTGAAAGATATGCCTATGGAGGTTCCCGAAGATATTCCACTGCTTGCTTTCTCACGACGTGGGGACCCTAGAGATGCTTTAATCTTGAGAAAGGGCATGGAAGAATTGGCTCCCGGAAGCGTTATTGGCTGCGCCAGCGCCCGTAGAACACTGCAGCTTAAAAAGTTGTATCCGCAATGCCAGATAAAACCGGTCAGAGGAAATATTCTGACACGTCTTTCCAAGCTGGACGCTGGAGAGTATGATGCGTTGGTTTTGGCGGCTGCGGGATTGGAACGGATGGAGCTTTCCGGACGCGTTAGTAGGTATTTTTCTACGGAGGAAATGATTCCTGCGGCAGGACAGGGAATTTTGGCGGTTCAAGGGAGAAAAGGGGAGGATTATCCCTTTTTGGACGCTGCCGATGACCCGGAAGCCCGTTGCTGCGCATTGGCGGAGAGGGCTTTTGTCCGGGAGTTAGACGGAGGCTGCAGTTCTCCGGTAGCTGCTTTTGCAGAGGTTTGCGGGGAGGCGCTGACTTTGACCGGCTTTTTCCCGGAAGGTGAGTATGCCCGGAAGGAAACGATTTACGGAGATTTACACCATCCGGAGCAACTGGGAACTGCCTTGGCTAAAAAGATGGCCGGACGGCTTGGAAAGGTCTGGTTGGTGGGAGCAGGCCCGGGGAATCCGGGTTTGCTGACCGTAAAAGGACAGTCGCTGCTGACAAAAGCCCAGGTTGTCGTTTATGACCGGCTAGTCGGCCCTGGGATTCTTTCACAAATTCCCGGTTGCGCAGAAGCCATTGATGTAGGAAAGCGTTCCGGAGAGCATCCGGTACCCCAGTCACGTATTAACGAGATTCTTCTGGAAAAAGCACTGGAAGGGAAACGGGTAGTTCGCCTTAAGGGAGGAGACCCCTTTGTATTTGGCCGCGGCGGGGAAGAACTGGAACTACTTTGTGCCTGTGGGATTCCCTTTGAGGTGGTGCCGGGGATCACATCTGCTGTAGCGGTACCAGCCTATAATGGAATTCCGGTTACCCACCGAGATTTTTGTTCCTCTTTTCATGTGATAACCGGCCATACCCGAAAAGGACAGGGACCCTCCATTGACTTTGAGGCTCTAACCGCCCTCAACGGAACGCTGATCTTTCTAATGGGACTTTCTTCTCTTGGAGAGATTGTGTCCGGGCTTATAGATGCGGGAATGAATCCGAAAACTCCGGCAGCAGTATTGGAAAAGGGAACAACCGCTCATCAGCGGAAAGTAGTGTCCACTTTGGAAAAAATTGAAGCGGATACCAGAAAAGTAAATATTGAATCCCCGGCAATCATTGTCGTGGGAGAAGTTTGCAGCCTAGCGGAGAAATTCGCCTGGGCCGGGCAGCGTCCTTTGGGCGGCGTCCGCGTTTTGGTGACACGTCCTGCGGAATCGGCTTCATTGCTGACAGAGAAGCTGTCCGCTTTGGGAGCGGAAGTCGTTGAGCTGCCGTCCATCGAAACGGTCCCTGTAGAAAATCCTCTGCCTTTGCGGGAAGCATTGGAACGAATTTCAGACTTTTCCTGGCTGGTACTGACCAGTCCAGCAGGGGTGCGCCGCTTTTTTGAGGAGCTATTCGCGATGGGCTTGGATGCCAGAGACCTAAGTCAGGTCAAGATCGCAGCTGTGGGTGCTGCTACGGCTGCTGAGCTTCAAAAGCATGGATTGCGGACGGATTTAGCCCCATCAACCTATGATGGTGTCCATCTGGGGCAGGCTTTGGCTCAGGAAAATGGAAAAATTCTTCTGGTTCGGGCAGAAACAGGTTCACCGGGGTTGCCGGATACCCTAAGGGCTGCGGGAAAAGTATTTGAAGAGATTCCGGTTTATCGGACTGTCTTCCGTGGGGACGGTGTTCTTTCACCGGAAGAGTTCCTGACCGGAAAAATGGATTTCGCCGCCTTTACCAGTGCCTCCACAGTGGAAGGATTTCTCCGCCGGGCAGAAGGTATGGATGTCTCCAAGGTAAAAGCGTTATGCATCGGGGAACAAACTGCCAAAAAAGCCAGAGAAGCCGGTATGCAGGTGCTGGTGGCCAATCGGGCCTCCATGGATGCAATGGTGGAGAAACTGCTGGAATATGTTGAGTCTGATGTTGGAAAAGAGGTTTTTTAAATGGATGTTTCACAAATGCTTACACGTCCTCGTCGACTGCGGGGGAATCCTCTGATTCGGGGAATGGTCCGGGAGACACGGGTTTCCAAAGCTTCCCTTATTTATCCTCTGTTTGTACGGGACGGAGAGAATATCCTGGAACCGATCCCTTCTTTGGATGGGCAGCTGCGCTGCTCGGTAGACAGGCTCGGGGATATTCTTGAAGATGTGGCGAAGGCAGGCGTTTCCAGCGTCATGTTTTTCGGCCTGCCGGATCATAAAGATGAGGTCGGCAACCAGGCTTACGCAGAGGACGGAGTGGTTCAAAGAGCGCTTCGTTGGGCAAAGGAACGCTATCCGGAACTTTACTACATCACGGACGTTTGCATGTGCGAGTATACCTCCCACGGCCACTGCGGCGTTTTGTGCGGACAAAAGGTCGATAATGATAAGACCCTTCCGTTGATTGCAAAAACTGCCCTGTCCCATGTACAGGCTGGTGCGGATATGGTGGCGCCTTCCGATATGATGGACGGCCGCATTCTGGCCATCCGCCAGGAACTGGACCAGCATGGATATATCGATACACCCATTCTGTCTTATGCGGTGAAGTATGCGTCGGCATTTTATGGCCCGTTCCGGGAAGCGGCAGGCTCTGCTCCCGCTTTTGGAGACCGGAAAGGGTATCAGATGGACTTCCATAACCGGAAGGAAGCCCTCAAAGAGGCTGCACTGGACGTTCAGGAAGGCGCAGATATTCTGATGGTCAAGCCGGCTATGAGCTACTTGGATATTGTCAGAGAAGTCGCGGACAATTTTAATCTGCCGGTAGCAGCATACAGCGTCAGTGGAGAATATGCTATGATCAAGTCAGCTGCAAAGGCAGGGCTGATCGATGAAGCAGCGGTAGTCTGTGAAGCAGCGACAGGGGTTTTCCGGGCCGGAGCCAGTATCCTGCTGACTTATTATGCAAAGGAATTGGCCCGTTGGATAGACGAAGGAAGGATTGGTTAAGGTGACACGTTCAGAGCAGATTTTTGCGGAAGCGCAGAATTATATTCCGGGAGGAGTAAACAGTCCCGTTCGGGCATTTCAATCTGTCGGAAGTACGCCGCGGATGATTTCCAGAGCCGATGGTGCAAAAATTTTTGACATCGATGGGCGGGAATATATAGATTATGTCTGTTCTTGGGGACCCATGATTTTGGGACATAATCACCCTGCGATCCGCAGGGCGGTAATCGAAGCTGCTTCCAATGGGCTCAGCTTCGGAGCAGCGACAGAACTGGAGGTTCAGGTTGCAAAACTGATTTGCTCCATGGTACCTAACGTCGAAATGATTCGGATGGTCAATTCCGGAACAGAAGCTGTTATGAGTGCTGTTAGGGCTGCCAGAGGCTTTACTGGAAGAGATCGGATCATTAAATTTGCTGGATGCTATCACGGACACAGCGATTCCATGTTGGTGAAGGCAGGTTCCGGAGTTATGACCAGTGGAATTCCAGACAGCGCCGGTGTCCCTGAAGGCTGCGCGAAGGACACACTGACAGCCGTTTACAACGATTTGGATAGTGTTGCCGCTCTTTTTGACCAGAATAAAGGTGCAGTCGCTGCTGTTATTGTGGAGCCGGTGGCGGCTAATATGGGAGTAGTTCCGCCAGAGCCGGGATTTTTGGAAGGACTGCGGACACTTTGTGATCAAAACGGGGCACTCTTGATTTTTGATGAAGTTATTACCGGATTCCGTCTCGCTTTAGGCGGCGCCCAGGAGTATTATGGTGTTCGTGCTGACCTGGTTACCTATGGTAAGATCATTGGAGCAGGTATGCCTGTAGGTGCTTACGGCGGCAGACGAGATGTCATGTCCATGATTTCGCCGAAAGGCAGCGTTTATCAGGCAGGGACCCTCAGCGGAAATCCTGTGGCTATGGCTGCAGGGTATACACAGTTGAAAATTCTTCAGGATCACCCGCAGATATACAGTAAAGTCAATGAATTAGGCGATTTGTTCCGGAATAGTATGAAAAAGACTGCTGAGCATACGGGAACCCCTGTGTCAATTACGGGGGTAGGTTCGCTGTCTTGTGTTTATTTCACTGCCGGTCCGGTCCGAAATTATACAGACGCTAAGAAGTCTGATACAGCTGCATTTGCCAAGTATTTTCTGTATATGCTGGATCATGGTTTTTACTTTGCTCCTTCTCAGTTTGAAGCGATCTTCCTTTCTACAGCTCACACAGAAGAAGACATCAAAGCGACTGCCGCAGCAGCGGAAGCGTTCTGGAAAGAGCAGTGATCCATTTCAGACTACGGAATTTGCAAAAGAAAGGTCCTGATTTTATATGGCACAAAAGGTCCATAGTGCAGAAATTCTCTGTATTGGCACTGAGCTGCTAATGGGTGACATTGTAAATACAAATGCTGCCTATATTGCTAAAGAAATGGCAGTATTGGGTATCAATCTATATTATCAGTCTGTAGTAGGGGATAACCCCAAACGGTTGAAAGAAAGTCTGGAATTGGCTTTTTCGCGGGTGGATACCGTGATTACGACTGGTGGGTTAGGGCCTACCTATGATGATCTGACCAAGGAAACAATTGCAGAATACTTTGGACAGACTCTTCAGCTGCACCAACCGTCCTATGACCGTCTCTGTGAGTATTTTGCACGTACCGGCCGCATTATGACGGATAATAACAAAAAACAGGCCTATATGCCGGAACATTGTACGGTTTTAGAAAATCCCAATGGTACAGCTCCTGGATGCTGTATCGAACAGGACGGAAAAACATTGATTATGCTGCCTGGTCCTCCCAGGGAAATGAAGCCCATGTTTGATCATTGGGCAATTCCGATCTTGCTAAAGGACAGCGACGCGACTCTGGTGTCAAAGAATCTATACTTTTTCGGAATCGGGGAATCTGCTCTGGAAAGCCGACTGAAAGATTTGATGGTAAATTCATTAAATCCTACAGTTGCCCCTTATGCTAAAACAGGGGAAGTCATGCTTCGGGTTACAGCAAAGGTTCAGAAGCCGGAAGAAGCCGAGGCCTTGATGGAACCTGTCCTGAAACGAATCAACGAAGAAGCAGGCCAATATCTGTACGGAATCGATGTAGACAACCTTCAGACAGCAGCAGTAAGAATTTTGAAACGCAAAGGGCTTCATGCCGCAGCTGCAGAAAGCTGTACCGGCGGATTAGTGGCAAAACGTATTACAGAGGTAAGTGGTGCATCAGAGGTCTTTGAGTGCGGAATAACAGCGTATTCCAACAGAATCAAGCAGCAAGTCTTGCATGTAAATGAGTTAACTTTACAGCGTTATGGAGCTGTTTCAAAAGAAATTGCTGCAGAGATGGCAGAGGGAGTCCGCCGCTTGTCCGGAGCGGATATCGGGGTTTCTGTCACCGGAAATGCCGGCCCCGGGGCTTCCGAAGGGAAACCAGTCGGATTGGTATATGTCGGCATCAGCAGCAAGAATTATACAAATGTAATTCCGTTGGAAATTCGGCGGACTGACGACGATGCACGGGAGTACATTCGTTATATTGCCTCATCAAATGCTTTATATCAAGTAATTGAAGCCGCAAAACGCGCTTGAGAAACTTCATCAACATTTATTAGTATAAAAGCCCCCACGTACCATTCAGTTGATCATACCGAATGGTACGTGGGGGCACAGTATTTATTGAATATTTACTCTGAAATAGGCGATTTAGGCTAGGTCTTTTGGTGCAGAAGATTCACCATCATTCTCTGATACTCCGCCGGATTTGGCGGCAAAGTTTCTCATAATTTGTGCTAAATCAATGCCGGTCAGGTCTTTCAGAACGGAAAAGCCATTTGCCGTTACATCAGAAACCGTTTTAGCCACCTTGGAAGCTCCTTCTGAACCGCCATTGTCAATTACAGTAATATGGTCGATTTGTTCCATAGGCTTGGAAACGGCACCCATAATTTCAGGCAGCTGCTGAATAATCATTTCTACAACTGCAGCATCGCCGTACTTCTGCATTGCTTCTGCCAACCGGTCTTTAGCCTCCGCGTCAGCAATACCTTTCGCTTTGATAGCTTCCGCTTCCGCTTCACCACGGGCACGAATTGCATCTGCTTCAGCCTGGGCTTCTACTCTGCGAGCCTCTGCTTTTGCCTGGGCTTCCAATTTAATTGTCTCAGAACGTGCTTCAGCTTCTTTAATTGCCTTAACTTTGTTTGCCTCTGCTTCGACCTCTGTTTTATACTTTTCAGCGTCAGCAGGCTTTTTCACACTGGCAACCAGACGTTCTTCCACAACATTTGCTTCTTTTTGAGCAAGCTCTGCCTGACGATCTGCCACAGTTTTATTATTTTCAATTTCCTGCAGTTTATATGCTACGTCAGCATCTGCTTTTGCTCTATCTTGTTCTGCACGATATTGCTCTGTACGAATTGTCTTATCGCGTTGGCTTTGAGCGATTTCAGCCTGTGCGCTGAGTTTTGCTTTTTCACCTTCACGAATTGCTTCGGCAGTTTTAACTTCTGTATCCCGTTTCCGTTCTGCGGAAGCAATATCCGCATCCGCCTTAGACTGAGCGATCTGGGGAATTGCACGGTTTTCCAAATAGCCGCCCTGAGTCGCGATCTTCAATACCGTATATGACATCAAACGCAGACCCATTGCCTTCAGTTCACTGGTGATACTTTCTTCAATAGAAGTCTCAAAAGCAACACGATCCTCGTTGATTTGCTCTACCGTTAATGTAGAGACGATTCCTCTCAATTTGCCTTCCAAAATCTGTTCCACAACCGTGCGGATGTTTTGGGTAGTTCTTTCCGTATTTCCATTGCAGAACTGTTCCACGGCCAGCAGGATCATATCCGGATGATTATCAACTTTAACGACGGCTGTACCTGCAATATCTACAAAAATTCCCTGTTTGGAGGGAGCTTCTGTAATATCCGTTGTCATTGAAACTGATTCCAAAGAGATTGTACAGGAAGTTTCCAAAAATGGCACCTGTACACCGCCTCGGCCTACCAGCACCCGTTTTTTCAAACCGGTAATAACCATTGCTTTATCTGCCGGGACACGTTTCCAACACAGAAGGATCAGCAAAAGAATTGCTGCTACAACAATCCCTATGATGATCCAAAGAGTCGTATTTTCTGAAAATGGCATAAGCAAATCCTCCTTAATTATGAATTAATTATAGTATAACATAATCTGTCAGGATGTCAATTTGTTTCGCACAAATTGTCGTTTTTTAAGACTGAAATATACAAATTATTTCTTTATTTTCCCAGGTATTATGATGACTATTTGTTTCCGTCCAGTCCTTGTTTCAATATGTCCAAGGCCCGTTTTTCAAGACGTGATACATAAGATCTGGAGATGCGCAGTTTCCTTGCAATTTCTCTCTGCGTTAATGGAGCGTCGCCGGTAAGCCCATACCGCAGCTGAACAATGATACGTTCTCTAGGTTCCAGGCATTCATAAATCAGCTGCCGCAGCTTTTCTGATTCAATTTTCAAGTCTATCATATCTGCAATATTGCTTTCGTCTGCAACTACATCCAACAACGTTAAAGGATTTCCGTCTTTATCTGATTCAATCGGATCGTTAATATACACATCACCGGCTGTCTTTTTCAAGCTGCGAAAATACATTAGGATTTCATTTTCTATACATTTAGCAGCATATGTTGCAAAACGGGTCCCTTTTCTGAACGAAAAGCTGGAAACGGCCTTGATAAGCCCGATGGTGCCAATCGATAGCAAATCGTCTGAATCTGTTTGGCCGCCAGTATATTTCTTTGCAATATGGGCGACCAGACGCAGATTGTGTTCGATTAATTCCTGACGTGCCTTGGCATCACCATTTTCCATTCTTGTAAAGCATTCTTGCTCTTGAGCGGCAGTCAACGGTTTTGGGAAAGTATTGCATTGTTCTAAATGCAGTGCCAGATACAATAAGTGCGAGGTTATAAATGATATCAATTCTGTCCACATAATGACTCAGCTCCCTTTTATTTTGTATGCCCTTAAAATATATATGGAAAAAAAAGGAGAATTTGTCTGTCCTATGTGACAAAATAGGCAATCTCATTTGAAATCTTTTTACATAGAAAACCCCCATAACCTTGAAGTTATGGGGGTTACCAGTCTAAGTAATCAAAGGGGAGTATAAAAAATCAATAAGCCTCTTCTTTACCGGATTCCGCAGAGCGATAAGCGGCCTCCATGAGACGTGTTAAGGCAACTGCATCTGAAGTGCCGAAAGGAGAAGGTTTGCCCTCCCGTACACACTCCACAAAAAGCGGAACAGGAGCAGGAGAACTATAAGGAATTTCAGCTGAAGAAATCAGCTTTTTCCCATCATCCGTATTTAACAGTACACCGTCTTCCAATGCGCCACCAACACAGATACTTCCTTTGGTCCCATTGATTTCCAACGAAAAGGGGCAGTGTTTGGATAAAAACGCGGTTTCAGATACAGCAATTGCGCCATCTGCATACCGCAGGACACTAACACAGTTATCATCTACGCCTTTTCCACCGCTTTCGGTAAATACAGATGAAACAGACACAGGCTCACCCAAGAAGTAGAGGCAGAGATACATAGGATGCGCACCCAAGTCCATCATAGCGCCGCCGCCACATTGAGCTTTATCGAAGAAGGAATCCGGTAACCATCCAGAAGAAACTCCGTCATGAGCATCCCGTACCCGAAGATGTGTAACTTTTCCGATAGCACCGGATTCCACCAGATGCTTTGCTTCCAGGATCACAGCATCCGTCCGACGCCGGAAGGAAATCAGAAACGGAACTTTTGCGGCATCTACCGCAGCCGCAATTTCTTTTGCATCGGCAGTGGTAATTGCCAAAACTTTTTCCGTAAAAATAGCCTTGCCGGCCTTGGCAGCAGCACAAATCACTTCCTTATGCATGGAAGTTGGAGACCCTACAGACACTGCATCCACATCAGGCCGATTTACGGCCTTCTCCAAATCCGGTTCAAAGTCGCATCCCAGCTCTTCTGCCCAAGCTTTTCCCCTCACAGGATCCTCATCCCACACGACTGTAATTTTTACATCCGGAATTTTAGAAAACTGTTGACCATAACCTTCAGCATGTACATGCCATTTGCTTAAAAGTGCAACATGAATCATGTATAATTCCTCCCTATCCGCGGATATCCCGCAATATCAAGCATATCATAACACAGTTTACCCAAAAAAGAAACCCCTCTTAAAATATTTTCATCAAGCACTCTGTCAAAAAGACGGCGGCCGTTGCTGAAAGGGCCACTGTTAGAAGCCCCTTTCCCAAATAAGAGAGGACGAGTGCAGCAGCTAATCCGACCAGTGCAGAAACTGGTGTAGCTGTCGATGAGAAAATTCCCGGAAATGTCATGGCTGCCAGCACAGCATACGGCACATAATTCAGAAAAGAACGGATATATCGGTTAGATATTTTCTTTTTAAAGATCACCAGAGGCAGCATTCTGGGAAGATAAGTGACCAAAGCCATAACAGCCACTGCAGAAAAAAAATAGGGAAGACTGATTGTCATAACTGCTCCTCCTCAAGAGGTTCTACATCGATCGGAAACCTGTAGGCGGCAAATCCTGCTGCCAATACCGCGCAAATGATAATAACCCATCCGCTGGACAGCTGTTTTAGCACTGGCGTAAATGTAAATACACAGCTGATGCCAGTAGCAAGTATGACCGTTATCAGAATCGCGCTGGATTTCCGTGCAGGCGGAATGATAATTGCAATAAACATTCCATATATTGCGATTCCAAGCGCACTCCGCACAGAAGCCGGTAAAATTCCAGTGCAAGCAGCCCCCAACAGCGTTCCAACTGCCCATCCAAAATAGGGCGTCAGAATCAATCCCGCCAGGTATTGACAGGGAATCCGCCCCCGCTGCTGCATCGCAACTGCAAATACCTCATCCGTATTTCCAAAAGAGAGGATACTTCTTGCCAATGTCGACATACCGGTTTCAATTTTTTGCGAAAGTGACAGCGACATCAGCATATATCGAATATTGATCACAAATGTTGTAATTCCGATTTCCAGCAGTGAGCCACCAGCAAAAATCAACGAAGTCCCGGCGACCTGACCCGAGGAGGTTAGGTTTGTCATAGAAATAAGGACAGCTGCCCATACAGGAAGTCCACCCTCCACGGCCATCATTCCATATGCAAAGGAAACCGAAAGATATCCCAAACAAATCGGCAGCCCGTCCCGCAGACCCTTGCGAAAGGACAGTGCTGGACCGGCAGTATCCGTATACATATCATCATCCCCATCAGAAGTGCACATATGTATCATTATAGCATCTTCCGCTGTGTCAGGCAAGGTTTGATGCAGAAAAAAGTCTATTTCTGAAAATCATTGTAAAAAATCAGTTTTGCTGCTATAAAATCTTGTGGTTCTGTGCGGATTATGGTATACTAGTTATAAATTGTCTGGGAAAGGGAGTTCGTTTTTATGGGAATTATCAAAGCTGTTACTGGAGCAATCGGCGGCAGTTTAGCAGATCAGTGGCTGGAAACTATTGAAGCAGATGAAATGAGTGATTCCACACTGTTTTGTGCCGGTGTTCCTGTTCGAAAGAACGATCGACGCAACTCTAACCGAAAGGGTACAGAGGATGTCATTTCCAATGGTTCTGTTGTCCATGTGGGGCAGAATCAGTTTATGCTTCTTGTTGACGGTGGTAAGGTGATTGACTTTACAGCAGAGCCCGGCTACTATAAAGTGGATAATACCGCTGCTCCTTCCTTGTTCAGCGGCGACTTTGGAGATGCGTTGAAGGATACTTTTGATCGAATTCGCTTTGGCGGCGCAACGCCTTATCAGCAGAAGGTATACTTCATTAACCTTCAAGAAATCAAGAATATCGCTTTCGGAACTGTTAATCCGATTAATTATTTTGATAATTTCTATAATGCGGAATTGTTTCTCCGCGCACATGGTTATTATTCCGTTCGCATTTCTGATCCGCTGAAATTTTATGCGGAAGCCGTGCCGCGCAACGCAGACCGAATGGAGATTTCCGATTTGCAGAAACTCTATCTTTCAGAGTTTCTGAATGGCTTGCAGACAGCAATAAACCAGATGTCTGTGGATAATATCCGTATCTCTCATGTGACATCTCAGGGGATGAAGGTCGCCCAGTATCTTTCTGATGCTCTGGATACTGACTGGAAGCAGCTGCGCGGCATGGAAATTGTTTCGGTGGGAATCCAAAGTATTTCCTATGATGAGGAGTCCAAGAAGCTCATCAACATGCGTAATCAAGGCGCAATGCTTTCGGATGCCGCCGTTCGGGAAGGCTATGTTCAAGGTGCAATCGCCCGGGGAATTGAAGCAGCTGGTTCTAATAAAAACGGTTCTATGGCCGGCTTTATGGGCGTTGGAATGGGAATGGGAATGCAGTCCGGCGGGAATTTCATGGCATCGGCCAGTCAATCCAATCAGGCTCAGATGGCTGCACAGGCAGCTTCCCAGCAGAGCAAAGAAAATTCCTGGAAGTGCAGCTGCGGGCAGGAAAACATCGGAAAATTCTGCTCGAACTGCGGAAAACCCAAGCCAGCAGCAGAGGGCAGCTGGAAATGCAGTTGTGGTCAGGAGAACACAGGTAAGTTTTGCTCTAATTGCGGCAGTCCTCGCCCGGAGGGAAGTGTTTGCCCTAAATGCGGTTGGACTTCAAAAGAAATTGCTAAATTCTGCCCGGAATGCGGGACCAAACTTTCTTGACTCAAAAGAGGTTTCAAATGGATGTATTAACCTATCAATGCCCTCAATGTGGGGCGCCACTGACATTTAACGAGGCAACGCAGCATTGGGATTGTAAGTACTGTCTCGGCTCGTTTGACTTGGAAACATTAGAAAAGGAGCAGGCTCAAAAGGAATCAGCTACCGGGGAAGATGTTTCTGATAATCCGCCACAAGATAAATCAGAAGATATCCGAGAGTACACCTGCCCTCAATGTGGCGCACATATCGTTACTGACGCAACAACTGCTGCGACATTTTGTGTGTTCTGCCAAAATGCGACGATTTTTCCGGAACAACTATCGGGGGCATTTCGACCTGAAAAAATTCTTCCTTTTCAAGTCAAAAAAGAAGATGCGCAAGCAGCCTTCAAACGCCTGTGCCACAGGAAACCGCTGCTTCCTAAAGATTTCTATGCGCCGGATCGTATTGAAAAAATTACAGGTGTTTATGTGCCCTTTTGGCTTTATGATTGCGCTGCCAATGCTTATATGACAGCCAGTGCTCAGCGTATCCGTACATGGAGCGACCGGAAATATCGCTATACTAAGACGGACTATTACCATATCGAGCGCGGTGGGACGATGGATTTTGAGCGGGTTCCAGCGGACGGATCTTCAAAAATGGAAGATAGTCTGATGGATTCTATTGAACCGTTTGATTTTGAAAAGATGGTGGATTTTTCACCAGCATATCTTTCCGGTTTTTTGGCGGAAAGATATGATTTGGATGACGAGAAAATGTTTCCCAGAGCGTCTTCCAGAATACGCAGCACAGTGGAAAATGTACTCAGAAATACGATTGCCGGTTATAGCAGTGTACAGATCCTCGATAATGACCTGCAGCTTCAACGCCAGAATACCCAAAATGTATTGCTTCCCGTGTGGATGCTTATGAGCAAATATAAGGGAAAGGATTATCTTTTTGCCATGAATGGTCAAACCGGAAAAATGATCGGGAATTTGCCGATCTCTGTTCCAAGGGCAGTCGCATGGTTTGGGGGTATTCTTGCTGCCGTATTTTTGCTGCTGTTTTTCGGAGGGATGCTGTTTTGAAAAGGAAACTTTGGGCCGGCATGATTGTCTTATGGCTGGCATTTCTGTTTGCATTTCCCGCTGCAGCGATAGAAGCCGGAGTGGATACAAGTGTAAAGGTATATGACTTTGCACGGCTTTTTTCTGCCGAAGAAGCATCTGCATTGTCAGAAGAGGCAAATCGGATTGGAAATGAACAGGGAATCGACCTGGTAATTGTCACAATCGACGACGATGAAGGGCTGTCATCCATGGACTATGCCGATGATTTTTATGATTACAATGGTTTTTCTGATGATGGAATCCTAATGCTCATCAATATGGATTATGGTGAAGTTTGGTTTTCCACTACCGGAAGCTGTCAGCTGATTTTCAGTGACCGCCGGATAGAAATGTTAGTTGAGGATACAGTTTCGAAACTGTCTGATGGAAACTATGCCGAAGCTGCCGAAATTTTTTTGGAAGAATCTGAGCAGAATTTGATTGCAGGTGAAGAACCTGATAGCTATCTTCATGAAACGGATAATCTTGAGGATTTAGACTACACTCCAGAAACTGTTTGGGATAAAACCGCTGCACGCATACCTATCTACTTGTTAATTGCTGGTGTGGCTGCAGGAATTTCTGTGGCCGCAATGGCAGCCGCCAATAAAACTGCCCATAAAGGTGCAGAGGCGGCAAAATACTTGGAGCAGGGAACAGTTAATATAACGAGGCGAAATGATCGCTTTTTACGTTCGACTACTAGCAGGGTACGTATTGATCATGACAATCATAGCTCGGGAGGCGGCAGAAGCAGAGGCAGTTCTGTACATACCAGTTCCAGCGGACGGTCTCATGGTGGCGGCGGCGGTCGGTTCTGACGGAGATAATTTTGAAATGGGGGACAGCTATGAGCTTGAAAAAGTATGTAGTAGCTCTGGATCAGGGAACAACCAGTTCAAGAGCAGTCATTTTTGACAGGAATCAGGCAATTGCAGGAGTCGCTCAACGTGAGTACACACAGTACTACCCCAAAGAAGGATGGGTAGAGCATGATCCCCTGGAAATTTATGCTTCTCAATATGGCGTATTGATCGACGCGCTGCTGATGAGCGGAATCCGGACAGAAGAAATTGCTGCCATTGGGGTAACAAATCAACGGGAAACCACGATCGTTTGGGATAAAAAAGATGGCAGGCCCATCTACAACGCTATTGTCTGGCAATGTCGCAGGACGGCTGCTCTCTGTGAAAAACTGAAGGAAGACGGTTACAGCCAACTGATTCAGGAACATACAGGACTATTGCCGGATGCCTACTTTAGTGCTACAAAGATCAAATGGATCCTGGATAATGTTTCCGGCGCTCGTGAAAAAGCGGAAGCAGGAGAGTTGCTCTTTGGTACGGTAGATACCTGGCTTATCTGGAAGTTGACCGGCGGATTGGTTCACGTTACGGATTATACCAATGCTTCCAGAACCATGCTGTTTAACATCCATACCCTTCAATGGGATGATGAAATCTTGAAAATTCTGGATATCCCTCGCTGTATGCTGCCTGAAGTACGGCCTTCCAGCGGTATTTTCGGTATGGCTCAGATCAATGGATACCCGATTCCCATCGCTGGTGTTGCCGGCGATCAGCAGGCAGCTCTGTTTGGGCAGACATGCTTTACAAAAGGCGAAGCAAAGAACACCTATGGTACAGGCTGTTTTCTGTTGATGAATACCGGTAATCAGGCAGTGAACAGCCAATCCGGTATGCTAACGACATTGGCAGCCAGTACCGGTGGGGAAGTGCAGTATGCTTTGGAAGGCAGCGTTTTTACTGCAGGAGCAGTTGTACAGTGGCTTCGAGATGAAATGCGGTTTATAACAGATGCGGCAGATTCCGATTATTACGCAACTAAAGTAAAGGATTCCGGCGGAGTTTATATGGTACCTGCTTTTACCGGATTAGGTGCACCACATTGGGATATGTTTGCCAGAGGCATGCTTATCGGAATTACCCGTGGGACTAAACGTTCCCATATCATCCGCGCGTGTTTGGAAGCAATTGCTTATCAATCTAAAGATCTGTTAGATGCAATTTCTAAAGATGCGGGTGTGGAATTTCCTGAACTTCGGGTAGACGGCGGCGCTTCTGCCAACGATTTTTTAATGCAGTTTCAGGCAGATATCATCGGAAAGCCGGTTTGTCGTCCAGTCATTCGGGAAACGACCGCTTTAGGTGCAGCCTACCTTGCGGGGCTTGCCGTACAGTTCTGGAGTAGTCAAGAAGAATTAAAGGAATTGGGACATATTGAAAAGACTTATCTCCCGAAAATGGAAGAATCAGAACGCAGTCGGTTGCTTCGGGGCTGGCACAGAGCAGTTGAGCGCGCCAAAAACTGGGCAATTTCAGAAGAAGATTGAATTTAGCGAAATTAAAAGCACCCATACAGGACAACTCTGTCTGCATGGGTGCTTTTTACGATTCTTTTTTCTTTTCTTTATAGTTGGCGAGAGGATTGCTTGCCAAAGCAGCTTCCTGCTGGCGGTTGGAAACATGGGTGTAAATTTCAGTTGTACTGAGATTGGCATGGCCGAGGATCTCCTGAAGCACTTTGACATCTACATCGCCGTATTGGTACATCATAGTTGCCGCCGTATGCCGTAGCTTATGGGTCGAAAATCCCATATGAGACAGACCAGCACGTTCCAGATGTTCGGTAATGATCTGCTGAATTCGACGTTGACCAAGACGCCGTCCGCTACGGTTTAAAAACAATGCATCCTTATCCAAAATGGGTTTTTGCTGCTCTCGAAAAGCCAGATATTCCTTCAAAGCATTCATACAGGCGTTATTAAGGTACAGCATCCTTTCTTTATTTCCTTTTCCCAAAACACGCAATGTATTATCGCGAAAGCTTGTAAGATTCAGTCCAGACATTTCTGACAACCGCATCCCACAATTTAAGAACAAAGTAACCATACAGAAATCTCTAGGATAATACGGGTCAGATTGATCAAAGGCTCTTAGAAGGTCATAGCATTGCTCCAAACTTAAATAGGAAGGAAGTGCTTTTTTAGCCGTAGGCAGTTCCAAATTTTCAACTGGGTTGGAAGAAATCAATGCCACATTGGTTGTCAGATATTTATAGAACCCTCGCAATGAAGAAACCTTTCGAGCGCGCGTGCGGGCATTGTTCGATTTTTCCGAAAAGGTGTAATTGAGAAACTCGTACACATCAGAAAGGGTTGCTTCCGCCACCAGACTAAGTGGTACATCCTGAATTAAAATTTCGTCTAAAGGAGTTTCCTTAGAAACCAAACCTTTATAATGTTTTAAAAATCGCAGATAAGTCCGCAGATCTATAAAATAACCTTCCACCGTCAGCTTGGAACGTCCTTTAATTGTCAGCAGATAATAAAGGTAATCCCGCAGGAATCCCGGGCACTCTGAATAGTCGCTGGGAGTATATGACATGGTTTTTTCCTCCTCTTAATTTCGCTAAATTTATATTTTGCGAAATTATTGGTCCCAGAAAAGAACGCCTTCCCCTAAAGGCTTGGCGTCTTTTAAAGTGCTGCTAAAAAATTTTATACTGGAATGTTGGAATTTGATTTCCGTGTGGGATATACATCTCACCAATTTCATCTCGCCAAAACATCTGGTACTGTTCGGCAAAATTCTCAGCCAGATCAAGATCCAGAAAATCCTTCCGATCCACCCAAAACACTTCACCTTCTTCAGAGCGCTCCAGCAGCGTTCCGGAAAAGGTTTCCGTCCGGTATAGGTAAACGATATATTGATCTCCAGTATTTAAGTTATCCCAATGTACGATCCCGCAAAATTTCAAGTTAGAAACTGTCAGTCCAGTTTCTTCCCATACTTCACGAATGGCAGAAGCGCAGAAGCTTTCGCCCGGATCCACATGTCCTCCCGGAAAACAAACGCCAGGCCAGCCTTTTTCACGGCGCTCGGCCAGCAAACGATCATTTGCTCGATCATATATCATACACATATTGGTCAGTTCTACGTCCATAAATTATGTCCTTTCAAACAAATATGAACAAATCATGAATCAATAATAAAAGAACTCCTGTGTGTTATCGACTTTTGACCAAGGAATATATGCTTCAAAGACCGTATCATCCAAAAACAGCCGCAAATACTCCCGAAAATGCGGAGCTAAGCGTGTGGAAGACTGTGTCAGCAATTCTTTCAAAGGCATCCATTGTACGGTCCCTTCATCAGTTTCTGTCAACAACTGTCCATGAAAGGTTTCTGTCCGGTAAAGATGTACAAAATAATGCTCATCAGCGTCAGTGCGAGCCCAGTGAATGATACCGCAATGTTGCAGTGCAGAAATAATCAGTCCAGTTTCTTCCCGAACTTCGCGGATCGCGGAATCGACCAAGCTTTCGCCTTTCTCCAAATGTCCGCCGGGAAAGGCCAATCCAGTCCAGTATTTTTGCCGATTCTGGACGACTACCCGTTGGGTAGCCGGATCCAGAATCATACACATATTTGTAATTTCAACCTGCGGCATTTCAGCCCTCCAGATATTTCAGGAGCATTTCCTTCATCAAAGCAGGATTTCCCTTTCCTTTGGAGGCCTTCATGCACTGCCCTACCAAAAATCCCAGCGCATTTGTCTTGCCGTTTTTGTAGTCGTCAATAGATTTTTGATTATTGGCCATAACTTCAACGACAATTGCCTGAAGTGCGGAGGTATCAGAAACCTGTTCCAACCCTTTTTCCTTAACGATTTCAGCAGGCGCCTTTCCGGTCTGAAGCATCTCGTCAAAAACCTGTTTACCAGCAGAACTGGAAATTTTTCCCGCCTCAATCAAAGAAATAATCTCAGCCAGTTGCGCAGGATTGATTCCCAAATCGTCGATAGAGCGATTCTGCTCATTCATCAGTCGGGAAACGTCACCCAACACCCAGTTAGCAGCATTTTTTGCTTTAATGGGAGCCGCTGCCAGAATTGCTTCAAAGAAATCGGATTTCTCCTTGGTTTCTACCAAAAGGACTGCATCGGCTTCCGGTAGACCCAACTCCTGAATATAGCGAACCTTTTTCTTGTTAGGAAGTTCCGGAATAGATGCTTTAATCGTCGCCAGTTTGTCTTCGTCCAAAACGATCGTCAGCAGATCCGGCTCCGGGAAATAACGGTAATCCTGCGCATCCTCTTTACTGCGCAGTACAAAGTTCTGACCTTTGATATCATCCCAACGGCGGGTCTCCTGAGCAACTGTTCCACCGTCCTCCAGCACATCAATCTGGCGGGCAGCTTCATATTCAATTGCCCGGACAGCGCCGCTGAAAGTATTGACATTCTTCATCTCCACCCGCGTGCCGAAAGGCTCACCGGGCTTATGGACAGAAACGTTGATATCGCAACGGATAGAACCTTCCTGCATTTTGCAGTCCGAAATATTGATGTATTCCAGAATGGATTTGATTGTATCCAGATATGCCTTTGCTTCTGCGGAACTGTGCAGATCCGGCTCGGATACGATCTCGATCAGCGGGACGCCGCAACGATTGAAGTCCACCAATGTGCCTGTAAAGCTATCATCGTGAATCAGCTTACCAGCATCCTCTTCGATGTGGATTCTGGTAATACCAATCCGGCGTTCCTGACCATTGACCCAGATATCCAGCCACCCATGTTCGCACAGCGGGATATCGAACTGAGAAATCTGATACGCCTTTGGCAGGTCAGGATAGAAATAATTCTTACGGTCCTGCTTGCTGACAGGATTTACCGTACAGTTCAACGCATATCCCATTTTAGCGGCATATTCCACGACCTTTTCGTTCAATGTAGGCAGTGTGCCGGGCATTCCCATGCAAATTGGGCAGCATTCGGTATTGACTTCCATGCCGAAAGCATTGCGGCAGCCGCAGTAAATCTTAGATTCCGTATTCAATTCGGCGTGAACCTCCAGGCCCACAACCAGTTCATAGTTTTTCAGATCCATGGTATCCCCTTCCCTTCTCATGCCAAGGTTGCTGCAAGATCAAATCCGCCATTTTGCTGTTCCCAGCAGGAGGCGACATCAAACAGCACTTGTTCGCTGAATTTTGGTCCTATCAGCTGACAGCCTACCGGCAGACCCTTTCCATCGAAGCCACAGGGCATACTCAGACCTGGCAACCCGGCAATATTGACGGTGACTGTGAGGATATCATTCATGTACATCTTAACCTGATCGTCCACCTGCTCACCGATGCGGAAGGCGGTATCCGGGGCAGTGGGAGTCAGCAGCAAGTCACAGGCTTCGAAGGCCTTATTAAACTCATCCTGGATACGAAGCTGTGTAAACTTCGCTTTTTTATAGTAAGCATCGTAATAGCCGGAGCTGAGAACGTAAGTGCCCAACATAATACGGCGTTTTACTTCTGCGCCGAAGCCTTCGCTGCGGGTATTTTCATACATTTCTGTCAGGTTGGAGAAATTCTGGGTCCGGTAGCCGTATTTAACACCGTCGAACCGGGCCAGGTTGGAGGAGGCCTCCGCAGAAGCGATAATGTAATAGGCAGACAGTGCGTAATCAGTGCTGGGCAGCGAAACCTCCACCAAAGTTGCCCCAGCGCTTTCCAAGGCCTTGGCAGCTTTCCAGACGGCCTCCTTGACATCTGCCGCCACACCTTCTCCGAAGTATTCTTTCGGGATTCCGATCCGGAGCCCTTTTACGTTTCCGGTAATACCGGCCGCAAAATCTGGATATTCCCGGACAGCGGAGGTGGCATCATGAGGATCCCTGCCGCAAATAGCGGAATACACCATTGCCACGTCTTTTACGCTGCGTCCTAACGCTCCGATCTGATCCAATGAAGACGCGTAAGCGACCAGGCCGTAACGGGACACAGAACTATAGGTAGGCTTCAGGCCCACGATTCCGCAATAAGCGGAGGGCTGACGAATTGATCCACCAGTATCAGAACCAAGGCTGACCACAGCCTCTCCTGCTGCTACAGAAGCAGCACTTCCGCCGGAAGAGCCACCCGGAACATATTCAGTGTTCCAGGGGTTGCGGGTCTTTTGAAAATAGGAATTTTCGGTGGAAGAACCCATGGCGAACTCGTCCATATTTAGTTTTCCCAAGATGACAGCATCGGCAGCATGGAGTTTTTCCATTACAAAGGCATCATAAGGGGGAACAAAATTTTCAAGGATCCGGGAAGCGCAAGTAGTCTTAATTCCCCGGGTACAGATATTGTCCTTAATTCCCATAGGAATACCGGCCAGAGGATGAAGCTTCTCACCGGCAGCACGTTTCTGGTCGACTTCTTTCGCCTTTTTTAATGCCTCTTCGGCGCAAACAGTCAAATAAGCTTTGATTTCCGGTTCTTTTGCCTCGATCCGGCGAAGAACGGATTGCGTCAGTTCCTCACTGGTGCACTCTTTATTGGCAAGCATTGCGGAGAGTTTCTCCGCAGTCAGCTGATATAATTCCATAGGTGGGGTCTCCTTTCTTTATTCCACGACTTTCGGCACGACGATACAGCCGGCCTGGGTTTCCGGAGCATTCTGCAAAAGTTCATTGCGGTTGGGCTTATTTTCCACCCGATCCGGACGCAGAGTCATGGGATTGGAAGGATCAATCAAAGGGCCGCTGGCGTCGAGATTCGGCAGTTTCTCAACCAGTTCGACGATTTTTTCCATCTCTCCGGAGAACTTAGCTTCTTCTTCAGGAGAGAAATTCAGCCTGGACAGCTTGGCCAGGTGCCGGATGTCAATATTCATAATTACGTTCCTCCGTAAAATAAATTTGTCAGGATATCATAGAACGGAACTCATCCTCGCTTATGACTGCCACGCCCAATTCACGAGCTTTGGTGAGTTTGCTGCCAGCAGCCTCTCCTGTAAGGACGTAATCCGTCTTTTTGGAAACAGAAGACGCAACTTTTCCACCGTTCTGTTCGATTAAGGCTTTCGCCTCGCTGCGAGTCAGTGTCGGAAGAGTGCCGGTCAAGACAAAAGTTTTTCCAGCTAAAGCACTGCCTGTCTGCTGGACGCTTTCCCGCAGATTAACGCCTGCTTCCCGCAGACGGTCGATAAGTGTCCGGGTTTCCGGTTTTCGGAAATACCCAACAACACTCTGCGCCATCACATCTCCGAAGCCATCTATCTCGGCGATCTCCTCCGCAGAAGCGTTAAACAGTTTTTCCACATCAGTAAAATGCCTGCAAAGGAGTTGAGCTGCCCGCTCGCCGATATTGCGGATCCCCAACCCGAAGACAAGCCTAGACAACTGGTTTGACTTGGAGCGTTCGATTGAATCCAAAAGGTTTTGCGCAGAAAGCTCTCCCATTCGCTCTAAACCGGCCAGTTCTTCTTTTTTCAAGGTATATAGGTCAGCCGGTGAGGCAATCAGGTGATTCTGCAGAAGTAATTCCACGATGGCCGGCCCCAATCCTTCGATATTCATGGCGGGTCTTGAGGCAAAATGGATCAAATTTCGCTGAAGCGTTGCTGGACACGCCGGATTGACACACCGGATGACAGCTTCATCCCGGATTGTTTTGCTGTGGCAAACAGGACATTCCTCTGGGATGTGATATGGCACGCTTCCTTCGGCATGGGCCACGGAACGAAGCACCTCCGGTATAATTTCACCGGCCTTCCGCACCAAAATCCGGTCGCCGATACGGATATCCCGCTCGGTGATAAAGTCTTGATTGTGAAGGACTGCTCTGCTGACGGTAGTCCCTGCCAGGATAATCGGGTCGAATACCGCTGTAGGAGTACAGGCGCCTGTACGTCCCACATTGATCTGGATTTCCCGGAGAATGGTTTCCTTTTCCTCGGGGGGATATTTAAACGCGACGGCCCACCGCGGAAATTTTGCAGTTGACCCAAGCCTTGTACGCTGGGAAAAATCGTCAATCTTAATAACTGCTCCATCGATATCAAAAGAGTACTGCCCGCGCATTTCGCCGATTCGTCGAACTTCCTCCACAGCATCAGCAATATTGTCAAATCGTTTGTAGGAAGGGATTACTTGAAATCCCAATTGATGAAGCAAATCCAGAGATTCTTTATGGGAAGTGACTTCCCTGCCCTCGATCTGCTGGAGATTGAACACAAAAATGTCCAGCTTTCTGGCAGCCGTCACTTTTGGGTCCTTTTGACGAAGCCCTCCCGCAGCCGCATTTCTTGGATTTTTGAAAGGCTCCTCTTCATTCTGAAGCTGTTCTGCCACCAACGTTTCAAAAACCGCTTTGGGCATATACACCTCTCCGCGGACCTCGACAAACGGGATTGGTTCTGTAAGCTTGGCCGGAATAGAAGCGATGGTTTTCAAATTCAATGTGACATCTTCTCCGACGAAACCATTGCCGCGAGTAGAGCCACGAACAAAAATCCCATCACGATATTCCAAAGAAACAGACAGTCCATCAATTTTAGGTTCTACCACAAAAGCAGCTTCCGGAATGACCTCCTTACATCGGTTACCGAAATCAAAAAGCTCCACCTCACTGAAAACGTCCTGAAGGCTTCCCATCTGGACAGTATGTTCTACCTTCTCAAAGGTATTGAATAGGCTTTCATCTCCTATTCTCTGAGTAGGGGATTCCGGCAGAATCTCTCCCGGATATTGTTTTTCAATTGCTTTCAGCTCCTGCATGAGCATATCATACTCATAGTCGCTGATTTCCGGAGCGTCCAAGGTATAATATAAATGACTATAATAATTCAGCTTAGTAACAAGCTCCCTGTAATGTTGTTTTATTTCTTCCGGCATATCTTCCCTCTTTTCATTCTTCCATGGAAAGAAGATGCAACTAGAATCACAGTTGCAAAGTAATCAAAATATTTCACATAGATTGACATCAGCTACACGCAGATTTTTTTTAGAGCCATACGGATATATTTCTCTTGTGAAAATCCGACTACCATTTTCCACTCTTGCTGCTGTTATGCTATTAGGTGCAGTGTTATTCTCGCACCATGCTCTTAGCAAGTCGAGCAGGCTGCCACCTTCAGGAGTTGCCCATTCACAGTTTGTACCGTTTCCGGAACTTCCGTGATCTCTGCCAGGAAGCAAAAAGTACCTGAAAAACTCTGAGGTCTTTTCATAGCCGCCAAACCTGTCAAAAAGACGGTTGCAATATCCTTCGGCATCCGGATATGGAACACAAGGGTCCGCACTTCCGGAATAAACGATCATTTTCCCGCCGCGTTCATTAAATCCCGAGAGATCATCACGATTGGCATCCAGGTCTGCCGACAAGGTATCTCTGATCTTTTTATAATCATCCGAAAAATTGAAATTGTATCCATTATAATCCGCGCCAAAGCACCATATAAAGGGATAAAAATGAGGGCTTTCCGCTTGCTGACAGTCCTTTATGCCACACCCATAGATTTCTGAACCGATCGGCATACCATTGTAAATCCTTTTACCTGATTTTGGATCCTTCGGACCTGTATACACCGCCGTCAACGCATCGCATTGTTCACGGTCCATTCCGTTTTTCGCGAGATATGCGATGAATTCTGTAATCGTGTGATCGTCTCTTGTCGGATATGTTACAAAATTATCCCCTTCCGCGCCATCTTTCCTACTTTGGAAAAAACTTACCGCAAGATGGGTAATATTTTGTATTTCTTTGTCCGTGAACATCACTTTTCCATCAGGACGTCTTAAATGGTTATGGTTCCATAGAAAGTATGTATGCAAAGCGACTCGGTTATTCGCGGGTACTCCTGCTATTATTCCATTAAAATCCTCCGGGAATCTTTGAGCCTCAGAAAATGCCTGCTGTCCGCCGGTTGATGCTCCTACAAAATAGGAGTACTCTGGCTTTTTTCCATAGCAAATCTCCGACAACTGTTTTCCCAATACAGCCATGCCATGAGTTGCGCGCCATCCGAAGTCACGCCACACTGCCTGATTGTTAATGCCCCGCTCTCTTCCTCCGGAGGTTCCCATATCGGTTTGAACCGCTGCATATCCCAAAACTGAATAGTTTAACAGTTCTCGGACATGTATTGAATCTGCCATGCCTCCGTTGCCCAAGGCAATCAATTTGCCGTTCCAGTTTTCAGGCAACCATATTTGGGTATACACCAATGATCCGGATTCATAGCTGCTTTTACAGTAAACACAATAAAAATTTATTTTTTTCGCATTTTGATCGTAATGATCCGAACACTCGTAAGTTGCAGATATTACATCGGTAAACGGAAGTTGCGCGTTTTTGAGACGTAAGATGATTTCATTTTGTTCCATCCAAACCACCTCAACTCTTGAATAAATCTATTACTTTCTATCAATATTGAGTACTACAATTCTAATATACAAACAATATTATACCACAAAATTCAAAAAACAGGTAGAAAAATTTCCCGCTTTTTTATTTTGTGGCATAAGTTTTGGATTTTGACAAAATGATTTCCAAATAAAGCTTTACTTTTTGTAGGAATGACGATATAATAAAGACAATATTCCAGGCTTTTTTACAGATTGGTCATAAAAAAATTAAAATTGGCTGGAAATTCTGAGGGAAAAACGATTTCAAGTTCGTTTTCTGTACAAATCCAACGGACTTTTTCAAACAAAAAGGAGGAAACCATCTCTTAGAGGATGGGAGACCATTTATGCGTATTGCCATGTTTACTGAAACATATCTGCCGTATATTAATGGAGTCGTGACTCATGTAAAACTTTTGAAGGAAGGGCTTGAAAAACTCGGTCACGAAGTCTTGATTGTAACTGCTGATCCGCATGCACGGCATCATTACATTGAAAATCATGTTTTGCACTGCCCAGGCGCAAGATTTAAACGTTTTTATGATTATGGCGTTGCTTTGCCATATTCCCACCGTCGGGTAAAGTTGATTGAGGAATTTAACCCTGATATTATCCATGTCCATAATGAGTTTGGAATTGGTCTTTCTGGGATGCATATTGCCAAAATTCTTCACATTCCGTTGGTATATACGCTGCATACAATGTATGACGACTACATTTATTATGTAGCGCCTAAGCAGTTGATTCCAATGGTAACCAGGATCTCTCATCATTATTTCGGACAGTTTGCGAAAAAGGCAAATGCGATTACTGGACCTTCCAAAAAATGCGATGAATATGTCAAAAGGGACTGCGGCATTAATAAGGACGTCAGTGTTATCCCTAATCCTGTGGAGCTGGACAAGTTCCTGCCCCATAATATCGACGATGAGAAAAAGCATGCCTTCCGGCAGAAGTACCACATTCGGGATGATGAAATGCTAGTTTGCTTCTGCGGCCGCATTGGAAAAGAAAAGAGCATTGACGTTCTTCTGGACTATTGGGCTGAAACGGTTAAGCCTACCGATAATATGAAGTTACTGATTATTGGAAATGGTCCTTGCTATCAGGAACTGGTAGACCAAGCTAACCGCCTTGGCATTCAGGACATGGTGATCTTTACAGGAGCTGTTCCCAACGATGAGCTGCCACCCTACTATGCCAGCTGCGACCTTTATATCACTGCGTCCCTGTCCGACACTAATTCTATTTCCATGCTGGAGGCGATGGCGACCGGCCTGCCAGTACTCCATCGTTTTGACAAGCTCAATGAGGGACAGGTCCGCAGCGGTGTTAACGGATATATTTATTATGATGCACAAGGAATGTACCAAGAGCTGATCGCTTATCGTGACAAACCGGCTGAGGAGAAAAAAATCCTACAGAATTCTGTCCGGGAGTCCGTTAAACAGGCTGGTTCGGAAAACCTGGCTAATTACCTTCTTACGGTCTACCGACAGGCATACCAGAATATTGATGGACCTTCTGAAAAATAGGTTTGTGGAAAACAAAAAGGGGGTATATTTTATAAGAATTTCAACCGAACGGCTCATCATTCGTGAATTATGCGAATTGGATTATCCCCAATTTGAACGAACGCTAAACGAGGCTCAAAAGAACTATTTCGGCAGCGGAGAAGGCTTTCTGAGTTGGTTGATTTCACAATACGCTACCATGGATATCATAAACGGACTAATTTCTTTTGGTATGTTCAATAAGCGTACCCAAAAATTATTGGGTACTGTAGGTGCAGGGAAACATGACGATTTACATGAACCAGAAATATTCTATTATTTGCTACCTGAATATCGGGGATATGGATTTGCCACAGAGGCGGTAAAAGCCGTAACCAGGTGGGCATTGGAAAACTACGACATTCCATATATAATTGGTACAGTTGCTATAGACAATATCAAGTCCCAACAGGTTTTAGAGCGCTGTGAATATCAATTTTTGAGTAATCGTTCCTTGCAGGTTCATGTTACCAATGAGCGTCATGATTTTAAATATTACAGATATTATCGAACATGATTGAATATGTAATCGGTCTGACTGAAAAACCGTCTGTTGCAGGAAATGCTCCTGTGACAGACGGTTTTTGTATCGGGTTATTTTTCCGGCAAGAGTGGAGGCTCCTCTTGCGGGACAATCGGTAGCGCAAACCAAAAAACACTCCCCTGCCCCACTGTGCTGTTGACACCATAACGGGCCTGATGAAGCTCCAGCACATTTTTTACAATAGAAAGGCCTAGTCCTGTCCCGACAGCTGCCCGCTTATGCGTTTTGTCCAGCTTGTAGTACCGCTCCCAGACATAAGGAAGCTTATCAGCAGGAATTCCTTCCCCTGTATCGATGACCTCAATTTTTACCCAACCATCCTCAACTGTCTGCCGGACCGTGACTGATTTATCCGGCCCAGTATAATTAATGGCGTTATTGATAAGGTTATAAAGGACTTGAGATATTTTCATTTCATCTGCTTGAACAGAAACTTCCTGATCGCTTTCAAAATGGATTTGATAACCGTCGATCCCTGTCATTCTGGCATATCGTCCGATGGTGTCTCGGATCATCTGAGTCAATCCGAAGGTAGATACCGTCAGCTTTTGGACACCCGCCTGCAGCTTGGAAAGATCCAGGAGGTCATTGACCAGTCTGGTCAACCGGGAAGCCTCGTCAATAATCGTCTGAACATTTTCAGGTGTGTTTTCTCCCGGAATATCCCGCATCATTTCCGCGTAACCGGTAATCATTGTCAGGGGAGTTCTCAAGTCATGAGAAATATTAGCAAGCAGTTCCCGCCGCAGACCTTCCACTTTGGAAAGCTCCCCGGCTGTATAATTCAGCGTCTGGTTTAATTCCGAAATTTCCCGGTAGCCGCCTCCGTCAAAAACGATATCATATTTTCCTCTGGCCAATTCCTTGGCAGTCTCATTGACCTTGACGATCGGTTTGGCCAAGTGGCGGGACAGAATCAGGGAGATGCACAACGCCAGCAGAATCATCAATACTGTTACCATAGACAGCTGCACTCTCAGCGTTCGTACAGTTGCATCTACCGGAGAAATTGTAGAATTCAGCAGAATGATCCGTTCTTCTCCAGTAGGAAGCGTTATCACTCGGGACAAAATCAAGATTTCTTTTTGATCGTCTTCAGCCGGCCGGATCTCCCAGGTGGGAGTGAACTGGAACGCACGTTCTGTCACACGCTCCGCATAAGTTCCGCCATTTTCCTGGGTCAGGATATAAAGCCGCAGCAAATCCTGATAACGCATATTATGGATGCGGCAGCCGGGCAAGGTATCCGCAGATGCAATCTGCTGGCAGCTGCTGTCCAAAATCAGAATACACAGATCATTTCTGGAAGCTAGATTGTCAGTCAAGGTTTGTAAATCGCTGCTGTTAATATTCCTCACAATCGATTCTGCCGCGCTTTCAATATCCAAGGTTTTAATTGCCTTATAAAAGCGCCCCAGAAACACTACCTGAAACAGCCAGAGCAGCGCCAGCATAACTGCCGTAAAGCCTACAAACGTGGCCAGCAGTTTCCATTTCATTGGCGCTCCGGCTTTTTCTTTCGCTTTATGCTTCAAAGCGATACCCCACTCCCCGTAATGTTACGATGAATTTACTATATGGTCCCAAACTCTTCCGCAGGAGCTTAATATGAGTATCCAAGGTTCGGTCATCCCCGTAAAAATCGTAGCCCCAGACATTACTAATCAGCGTCTCTCTGGAAAGAGCAATATTGCGGTTGCGAACCAAATAGAATAGAAGGTCATATTCCTTGGGAGAAAGTTCTGCTTTCTTCCCGTCTATGGTGACGATACGAGCGGTAAAATCTACTGTCAGACCCTCAACTTGAAAGATCTCCTTCCCGTTTTCCGAAGGAACAGTCTGGCTTCGTTTTAAAATTGCCTGGATCCGCATCATCAATTCTTTGGGAGAGAACGGTTTTACCACATAATCGTCAACGCCGATTTCGAATCCGTGGATCCGATCATATTCTTCGCCGCGAGCTGACAGCATGATCACTGGAGTGTCTGCGTGTTTACGGATTTCTCGGCAGGAAGAAAAACCGTCCAGTTCCGGCATCATGACATCCATAACAATCAAATCGAACCGCTGCTTTTGACAGATTTCCACAGCCTCCATCCCGTCTGAAGCTTCTGTAACCTGATATCCTTCAAACGTCGCGTATTTTTTGATGAGTTTACGGATTTGTTCCTCATCATCGACAACCAATATATGATACATGCAGCTACCGTCCTTTCATTTTGAATCTAATATTTATCAGTATAGCATAGGAATGTGACGGCCTTTTGAATTTTTTCGGAAAATCGAAAAAATCCTTGACAAAAATTTAAAGCGGGAATATAATTGCAAATGAGAATCATTCCCATTTGGACACAGGAGCGAATATTATGCTGGAAATTTTGCATCACACCCTTATTGACACATTGAAATCTGTTCCGATCTTGTTTGTAGTATACCTGATTATCGAGTATTTGGAAGCAAAGGTAAATACTGCGCGGATTTTCGGAGGAAAGCTGGAGAAATTCGGCCCTATTTTCGGTGCACTTGCCGGATGCGTGCCGCAATGTGGATTTTCTGCTGCAGCCGCGTCGCTTTATAATGAGCGGATTCTTTCCGCAAGCACCCTGATTGCTGTTTTTCTGGCAACCTCTGACGAAGCTATTCCAATTATGCTCGCGAATGTATCCGGCTGGAAACCCATTCTTCTGTTGCTTGCCAGCAAATTGGTATTGGCTGTCTTTTTCGGATACCTTCTGAAATATACAGTTTTCCGGAAAGCCAAAGTATCGGATTCGAGTCCGGTCAAAACCGTAGAAGTAGACGGCTGCGGTTGTTGCGACCACTCCCATCAGGGGGAAGGCGGCAAACTGGGGCGTATCTGTATCTGTGCTGTAAAGCATACCGTTCAGATTACACTTTTTATTGCCGTTGTAATGCTGATAATCAATTTGGTTGTCCATTGGGTCGGTGAAGACAGGCTTCAGACAGTGCTGCTTACCGGAAGCGTGCTGCAACCGGCAATTACAGCGCTGATCGGATTGATTCCGGGCTGTGCGACTTCGGTGCTTCTGACAGAGTTATTTTTGAGCGGAAGTATCAGCTTTGGTTCAGCAGTGGCCGGTTTGTCTACCGGTGCCGGATTCGGTTATCTGGTACTGTTCCGCGGCTGCAAAGATCGCCGTGAAGCTGTAAAAATTATTGTGTGGACTTACGTCTGTGCCACAGTAGCGGGGATTATCATCCAACTCTTGGCATAAAGGGGATAAATCATGGAACCGATCGAACAAGCACGAAATCTGCTGCGGGAGGCAGGTCTGAAGATTACCCGGCAACGAGAAAGGATTCTAGAGATTTTTGTTCAGACAGACGCCCGATTGACCGCAGACGATTTATATCTGAAGCTTCGGGAACAGGGAGAAGACCTGGGACTGTCTACTATTTATCGAACCCTATCTTCTCTCGCAGACCATCAAATATTGGAGCGAACAGAATTGCCTGGTGATACAAGTCAGTGTTTCAGCCTGACGCATGGCGGACATCGGCATCAATTGACCTGTGTCCGCTGCCGCAAAACGATTTTGTTGGACGAGTGCCCGGCGGAAGAATTTCTGGAAGAGGTGGGAAAGAAACAGGGGTTCCAGGTGACCGGACATTCGTTTGAGGTGTTTGGGATTTGTCCGGAATGTCAAAAGCGTTTATCCAAAGAGGAATCGGAGGGCCGATAGATGGATATATCCTGTTATTATGAAGAAGCTGATTTTACAGAAGCGGAATTTTCTGAGGACAGCTGGGAGGGTAAAACTTTCAACCGCTGCCGGTTCCGATCTGCGGATTTTTCCGGAATGACTTTGATTCGTTGCCGGTTTGAACAGTGCGATTTTACAGCGGCATCTTTTAATGGGGTCACTGTGCAGGAAAGTGCTTTTTTAAACTGCCGTTTTTTGTATGCCAACTGTTTCGGCACTTTTTTTGACGGATGCAAAATGACTGGAACTACCTTTGAAGAAAGCAACTGCACAGCTCTTCGAATTCAGGGGGGAGACTGGTCCTATACCCTGATTCCGGAATTGGAGCTGTGCAGGACTGTACTGGAAGATATCCGCTTCGAACAGGCAGATCTTCATGGTTCCAAATTTGATAAATCCGTTCTTCGCCGATGCAATTTTAATGGTGCCAATTTAACTGGTGCCAGTTTTCGGGAAGCCGACCTCCGAGGAAGCAGCATCACTGGTACAAATCTGCTGGAAATGGACTTGAAAGGTACAAAAATCGATTTGGAACAGGCAGTTTTGCTGGCCGGTGCGCTAGGCGCTGTTTACGAGCCTTAAAACTCTACGACTCGTCCGTCAAAGGATACTAAAAAACCATCTTTGCGGACCTCCTCGCACAGGTCATCATACAGCATTTTGCAGTTGTGGGAAAAATGATTGATTACATAGGTTGTCTGGTCGGTGCTGATTCCTGCATCCTCTAGACGGCCTTTTACTTTTCTGCCGTCCGGAATACCCATATGGCCGCCCTGTTCTCCTTCTTCCCTGGGGCCACTGGTGCAGTCTAAGCTCACCAAATCCAAGTGAGTGCCCTTATGAGCCAGAAATTCAAAAACCTCATCATAAGGGATGCCGGTGTCATGAAGATAAAGCAACGCCTTTCCATCCCGTTGAATCAAATAGTTGACAGCTCCTTTTCCCAGCATATGCTTTGCCGGAAGTGCCGTAATCCGATAGCCTGCGGACTCAATTGTAACATAAGGCTCTGCAATTCTCCAATGCTGAAGTGCGGCAATGCCGCTTTCCATTTCTTCACTGCTGATTTTATCAAAGGTGTTTTTTGTGTACTGAGTCCCGATAATATCCAAGTCATTTACACGCATATCATGGGCATAGCAGCCACCGCGAAGAACAAATTCCTGAGGGAACATATGATCCATATGCGAATGGGTCAGCAATTGGCAGCGAATGGCGGACAGATCAACCCCATGAGCGATGCTATGCCAGTAAGTATCCGGCGGAAAGTCGATCAAAAGATCGTCGTTCACCAAAGCCTGAGAGCGGGTACGAATATCTCGACCGCCACGGCGGCGTGCCTCTTCGCAGGCGGGACAATGGCAGAAAACTGCTGGCCATCCTTCAGCAGCGGCTGTGCCCAAATACTGAATTTTCATTTTTATTCCTCCTGAGCATTAATTTCGGATACAAAAGAAGCTCCAGCCAAAGGAATCGTCATTGCTGATGTTCCCAAAGCGCCGGTATAAGAATTCCGCGGTAACAATTGAACGGTATTGGTCTTTTGATTGGCCACCGCCAGAAATTGATCATGATCTACCAAAGCTAAGTCCCTTGGCCAACATCCTCCACAGGAATAGGAGCCTGCCTTGGAAAGGCTGCCATCCGATGACACATGAAAGTGCACAATTGTATCCTCACCACGGTTACCGGCATAGAGTTCTTTGCCATCAGCAGAAAACACCAACGTCGAGCCATAGCTGTTCCCTTCAAAATTGTTCTGTAAAGTCGAATACCTTTTCACAAATGAAATCTCTGAATTTTCTATATTTAACAGAATAATCTCATTAGAATACTCTGTTACCACGTAAATTTTGTTTATATCTTCCCGCCAAACAAAATGACGAGGTCCGATCCCCTTTGGCAGCTGAAAATACGATTCATCTTCTAGTTTTCCTTTGTTAATACTGTAAAGGTAAAGCCTGTCCAAAGCAATATTGGTAGCAATAGCCATTGACTCCTGAGCGTTGGCTCGAATCATATGTGCGCGGGTATTTCCTAAGGAGCATTCCTCTCCCCTACCCTGTTTTTGATAGGTAAGAATTTTCCCAAAGACAACCGCCTCAGGGTCTACCGCAATGGAGAAAACTTCTCCGCTGCCATAACAGGCTCCAAGTAAAACTTTCTGTCCGGGCAAATATGTAATATGACAGAGACTACCTCCCGGAACCCGGATTTCATCCCGAAAATGAAATGCACCACTTTCCCATTTCAGCAGACGAATCGCACTGCCCTGCTCCCACTCACTGATTACAAATAGAAGGCCATCCGAAAACGCAGCATAGGAGGCTGCATCGATGTTGTCTTCCCAAACGGTTCTGGAAATTTTCCCGTCAGTTTGAATCAAAGCAGTAGATCGCGGTGCAGAAACGCCATAACCCGAAATAAGCAAATTCATTGAAAAACACCCCCTTTCCTGATTGCTTTTATGGTTATTATAGCAAGTTTTTCTTCAGAAAAAAACCCTTTTTTGCAAAAAAGTTTTCTTTTCCTTGCATGAGTTGAAAGAATTCGGTATAATCAAAAGAAAGATATGGTTGGAAGGGGCGCTTTTTCTGGGACAGGCAATCTATAATTTGGGGATTCTGGCCCATGTGGACGCGGGTAAAACAACATTGACAGAGCAGCTTCTGTATGAGGCCGGAGCATTACGACGGGCAGGTCGCGTAGATGACGGAACAGCTCAGACTGATTGGCTGGAGGTAGAACGCCGCCGGGGAATTTCTGTCCGTGCAGCGTCATCACGGCTTCATTATAGGGATGCAGTTATCAATATTATTGATACACCCGGACATGTGGACTTTGCCGGAGAGGTTGAAAGAAGTCTAGCAGCCTTGGACTGTGCGATACTATTGCTTTCCGCTGTAGAAGGCGTTCAAGCTCAGTCACGCCAATACTGGGAAGCCCTTCGAAACATGAAAATTCCGGCGCTTCTGGTGATTAACAAGACGGATAGGATCGGAAGCGATGTTCAAAAAGTTTTATCCCAGGCTCAAAAGGAGTTGGATGGGACATTTCTTCCAATCACCCGAATCGCAAACGAAGGTGAGGACGATTGTAAGATTGTGCAATGTTCATGGGAAGACGAAGATTTCCGAGAGGAGGTTTTGCTGACTTTAGCGGAAATCGATCCAGAAATGGAAAATGCCCTATTGGAAGAACGATATATTTCTTCGGCGGAACTAAAGAACAATCTGACCGAAAAAAGCCGCTCGGGAGAAGTCAGCCCTGTCTTTATGGTTTGTGCAAAAAGCGGCGCCGGATGCAGGGAGCTTTTAGCAGCGGTCATGGATTATCTTCCTCCGGCAAAACCATCGCCGGAAGCTCCGTTATCCGGGGTTATTTTTAAAGTGGATCACGATCCTGTCATGGGGAAGGCTGCTCACATCCGACTATTTGGCGGTATGCTGAAAAACCGAGATGCCGTCCCCATTTATAATCCGTTAGCCGAAGAGAGTGGCTCCGCCTCTGAGCCGGAAAAGGCAACTCAGATTCGTCGTTTTTATGGTGCAAAGGCGCAGGATGTGGGAGAAATCCGCAGCGGTGATATTGGTGCAGTCTATGGGCTTTCTTCTGTGAGAACCGGAGATATCGTTGGTAAACAACCATTAGATCGGGCTTGTCATTTGGCGGTTCCTCTGCTGCAGGTACAGGCTTTTCCGGAAAAAGAGGAGCAGCTGCCAGCTTTAACGGCGGCATTGAGAGAGCTTTCTGAGGAGGATCCTCTGCTGGATCTCCTTTGGCTTCCGGACGAACGAGAACTTCATTTGAAAATCACTGGAGTCATTCAGTTGGAAATCCTTACAGAGATGATCCAGGAACGTTATGGGTTAACAGCCACTTTTTCAAAACCATCCGTCATTTACAAAGAAACACCCGCTCATGCCGGGATTGGATTCGAAGCCTACACCATGCCAAAACCTTGTTGGGCTGTCGTAAAGCTGGCAATTGAACCCCTGCCCAGGGGCAGCGGAATTGTCTACTCATCAGCAATCAAGGAAAAGGAACTCTTCTATCGCTATCAAAACCACGTTCGTACCAGTGTGTTTCAGAATTTAAAGCAAGGTATATACGGCTGGGAGGTCACGGATGCCAAAATCACCCTGATCGGAGGGGAACATCATACCGTTCATACCCATCCGCTGGACTTCTTCGTAGCAACTCCCATAGCTTTGATGGACGGGTTGACCAACTGCGGCTCTATTTTGCTGGAACCGATGCTGACTGTACGTCTTTCTGCAGATGAAAGCTTGTTGGGCCGGATACTGGGAGATATTCTTGCCATGCGCGGGAAATTTGACAGCCCGGTCATCTCTGAGGGAGTGTTTACATTGGAAGCACAACTTCCTGCGGCGACTTCTCTGGATTATCCAATTACATTCCGTTCCATGACCTCCGGAAAGGGCATATTTTCTTCACGGTTTGCGGGATATCAGGAATGCCCGCTGGAATTGGGTGCAACCGCTAAACGCAGAGGAATCAATCCCTTGGATCGCTCTAAGTGGATTCTCTGGGCACGGAATGCACTTCAGTGACCTTGCATTTAAAGACGTTTCGTGGTATACTTGCTTTGCGAACCGTCGCCCCAGCCTCCGGTAAAGTTTTGAGTTTGATGGGAGGCCATTATGTACGAAAATCAACAACCAAAAGAAAAAGCCGTTCTGGCCTGTGTCAATACTGGCGCGTTTGATGTTCAGGCATCTCTGGACGAACTGGCGGAGCTGGCAGATACTGCCGGCGCCGAGGTTTTAGGACAATTTATCCAAAATCGAGACGCGCCTGATAATGCCACTTATTTGGGAGAAGGAAAACTGCGGGAAATCCGGGACTTCTGTGAGGAACAGAAAGCGGATCTTCTGATTCTGGATGATGAACTCAGCGGCTCTCAAATCAGGAACATTGAGGAAATAACAGGCGTTCACGCAATTGACCGTACAACTTTGATCCTGGACATTTTTGCCGGAAGGGCCCGCTCGCGGGAAGGCAGGATTCAGGTAGAGTTGGCTCAGCAAAAATATCGACTGCCCCGGCTGACCGGTTTGGGAACACAGCTTTCTCGTCAAGGAGGCGGCATCGGTACCCGCGGCCCCGGCGAAACCAAGCTTGAAAGTGATCGCAGACATATCCGCCGCCGCATTAACGCTTTGGAAGAGGAGTTGGCTTCCCTGGAGGAGAACCGGGCCCGTGTCAGGGAGAGGCGTGCCAAAAATGGTGCGACTACGGTAGCTATTGTCGGGTATACCAACGTTGGAAAATCGACGCTGCTGAATCTGTTGACCTCAGCGGAAGCTTATGTTCAGGACCAGCTCTTTGCGACTCTGGACCCCACTGCCCGGGAACTGGTGCTGCCCAATGGTCAGCGGGTGATCCTGGTTGATACGGTAGGCTTTATCCAGCGGCTGCCGCATCACCTGGTGGAGGCTTTTCACTCCACTTTGGAGGAAGCAGCCAGTGCTGACCTGATTTTAAACGTTTGCGACTATTCCAATCCTGCTGTGGAAAATCAGCTGGAGGTCACTCGCAAACTGCTGGATGACTTAGGATGCGGAGGAATCCCAACAATTACGGTCTACAATAAGATTGACTGCTGTCCAAATCCGGAAACGCTAACCGGCAGCGATCGGACTGTGTTTATTTCTGGCTTGAAACAATGGAATATCGACATTCTGCTTCGCACGATAGAGCAGGCTTTGTCTGCACAGATGTGCCGGGTTATGCTGGAAATTCCTTATAACCGGGGAGAATTGCTCAGCCAACTTCGAGAGCGTGGCCATGTCTTTCAAGAGGAATTTTTAGAAGATCGGGTCCGGGTAGACGTTAACATTGACAGAAAGCTTTTAAAAGCTCTGCTGCCCTACCGGTGCGATGCTGAGGGAGCATCTGTATGAATTTGGCGGGATTGTTGATCCGGAAGGAACGTCTCCGCAGGGATTGGAGCCAGGAGGGACTGTGCAAAGGAATTTGTGCAGTTTCCTACCTTTCGAAGATTGAACAGGGAAAAATTGTCCCGTCCGATGAAATACTGGAGGCGCTGTTTTCGCGATTGGGTATACACTGGGAAAATACCGGGAAACCCGGACTGGAAGAACAGATCAAACGATGCCTGGAAGCGCTTTTATCCGGGAATAAGGCAGCTTTTCAGGAGGAAAAGCAACAGCTGGATTATCTGGGTGAAAACCTGCAGTGCAGTCCTTTTATGGTGGATATCTTGCTGCTGGATGCTTTTGCGAAAGAAGAGCCTGCTCCGCTGGATGAAGAACTGGAATGCCTTATGGATCAACACCAGTTAGCATTGCAGCGAACCCTGCAGCGGCGTTTTAATGAAGCTGTCGCCTTGTGGCCAATTCCCTGGATGCTGCTGGCCTGCGGAGAGTACCACCATAACCAGGGACAGTATATTGCTGCGCTGGAAGTCCTGCGGCAAGCCTATGATACCGCAGCAGAAGAAGGTTATCCTTTTCTTATGCTGGATAGTCAAAGCTATATGGGAAACTGCTGCGCTAATATGCGTGATATTCCCCGGATGCTGCAGCATTATACGATAGCGGAACGGCTGGCTAGAGCACTGAAGCAGGAAACCGTTGTTGAGGTACTGGAATACAACATCGCAGCCACAAATCTGGAATGCGGTAGGACGGAAGAGGCCTACCGTTATTTTTCTCAGAAGGACAATCTTTCCGCTATGGGATTCCATAAGTTGGCGATCTGCTGCGAAAAGCTGGGTAAACCTGATGAAGCGTTTACTGCATTGGACGCGGCGGAGAAACGAATTCCAGATGATGCCTGGGAGCCGGCTTTGGCTCATATGATGCTGGATCTGGTGCGATACCGGCTGGAACATCCGGATTACCTGAAGGACTCATGTTATGGAACAATGCTGCTTCAATGTTTTCAGGAGTTAAAGGAAAAGCTCCCCATCGGCTATGCCATGTTTCACATGCCCTGGGTGATGGAATGGTATAAAGCCAACCGCCAATACCGGCAGGCGTGTGCCCTTTTAGATAATTTTCCAGAAAAAATAGAATAAAATCATTTTTTCCCCTTGTTTTGAGATTTATTTTCCCAAAACAAGGGGATTTTTCTGCTTTATTCCGGATGCTATAATAAAAGAGAGGTGATACTTTGTGAGGAAAACTCTTTGGACAAAAAATTTTATTCGGATTACAGGTGCCAGTGCCCTTGGAGCTGTCGGGGCAATAACCAGCAGCTTCGCACTGTCCTTTCTGGTCTTTGACGAAACCGGCAGCACCTTAGCTTCTGCGCTGATTGTAGCGATACAATTTGTACCCTCGCTGTTGCTGCCCCTACTTTTCGGGCCAATAATGGACAGGCTTCCTCGAAAGCCCTTCTTGGTTGGGGGTGATCTGGTAAACGGAATCATGTATGCGGTGATGGGGTTGTATCTGCTTTATTTTGATTTCTCCTATGCGGGATACCTTGGCTTTTCACTGCTGCTGGCTTGCCTGAGTGCTTTTGACGAACTGGCTTTCAACAGTCTTTATCCCCGACTCCTGCCTAAGGGAATGGAGGAAAAAGCTTACACTGTATCTGCCATGCTCTACCCTGTTTTAAAGGTTTTGATGATGCCGGTTGCCGCAGTTTTATTTGAATGGCTGGGAGTTGCCAAGCTTCTTCTGCTGCAGGCAGGACTTTCTATTTTAGCTGTCTTGGTGGAAAACGGGATCAAAATCAAGGAAGAATCCAGAATGGAAGGCAGTGCCATGTCTATCAAAATGTGGTGGGGCGATATCTGTGAGGCTATACGTTATCTGAAAAAGGAGCGGGGGCTTCTTGGTCTTTATCAGTATATGGCAGTAACCAACGGGATGGCGTCGGGTTATTTGCCGCTGTTGGTAGCATTTTTCCGGACAGCGCCGGGTTTCACGACTGCAATGTACTCGTTCTTTTCGGTGGCGGAATTTGCAGGCCGCTCTCTGGGAGGTGTCCTGCGTTATCGGTACAGCGTACCGGAAAAGCGGCGATTCGGATTCCTGTTCGGCGTTTATCAGGTTTATGAAGTGATGGATACCTGCCTTTTATGGCTCCCCTATCCCCTGATGCTAGTAAACCGGGCAATTTGTGGTTTCCTAGGGATTAACAGTGCAACAATCCGCCAAGCAGCAGTGCAAAAATACATACCAGATAGACTCCGGGCTCGAGTAAATGCCTTTGAAACCATGCTTTATACCGGGACGGCAAGTGTTCTCTCCCTTGTGATCGGCGCTTTGGGAGAGGTAATGCCCTATCCTGTTTGTATGACTCTCTGTGGAGCAACTTGTATCGCTGTGTGCTGGCTGACAGTTTTTCGCAGACGGCATCAGGTAAACGCAGTTCTTGCCTGCTCTTCAGAAACTGATCTTTCATAAAATTCGCACCCCGTTTTCATTTTTAGCATATTCTGTCAGAGAAGGAAACGGGGGATGTTATTTGGAAGAACTGCTGTTGGTATTAGCTTTAGTAATCGATGCGTTTATCGCCTGTTTTGCGTATGGAACGCAAAGGATCCAAATTCCATGGCTGTCAGCCGTCGTAATTGGCTGCATGGGAACCGGCATACTGGTGTTATCCATGACACTTTCCGCTCAACTGGCTCAATTCCTGCCGAACGGCGTTTGCAGTACCTTGAGTTTTATTATCGTATTCGGATTAGGTTTTTGCTCGGTATTCCAAAATGCGGTAAAATCTGCCTTAGCCCGGTGTACAGATTCCGCCAGAAAATTGCATTTCCGTTGGGCTGGGATCTCCTTTGCCATAACGGTCTATCTGGACGAAACCCGTGCGGATGCAGACTGCTCCAGAACCCTGTCGCCAAAGGAAGCAGCTGTGTTAGGGCTGGTTCTCTCCTTGGACTCCTTTGGCATCGGTTTCGGCAGCGGATTGGCACCGCATCGATTAGGGTTACTCTGTATCTTATCCCTTTTGCTGCATCCAGTGGCAGTATTACTTGGTCGCTTCCTAGGTGGAAAGGCGGCCGGCAAGCTTCCGGAGGGATTCTCTTCCCTTGGAGGTGTCCTCCTGATTATTCTGGCCTTTGTCCGATTGATATAAAAACAACGTGCCCCCCGTCTGGGAAAGGCACGTTTTATTTTTATTCTGTTACTTCTACAAAATGTTCTCTGCCCTTTTTGCAGACAGGACAGACATAATCTGCCGGGAGGTTGTCAGCTTCAACCGTATATCCGCAGACATCACAGCGGAAGGTTTTCTTTTTCCCCTCAACAGGAGCCGCAGGTTTTGAGGCCTGCTTGGGCTGGTAGGATGAAGCTTTGGGCGGAGTCAAGCCTTTTTTCACTGCATGATAATAAGCGTAGGTCATAACCTCATCAGAACTGAGAATTTCCGCATTCTCGATGCTGGCCACAAAAAGATAATGGGTTCCCACATCAATTTTGTTCACAACCCGGCAGGAATAGCAGGCAGCTGTGCATTCAGTCAGGTACCGGATCCCGTTCTGGTCCACACTGGAGGCGACACCGTCAAATTTTTCAATATCCCGGCTGCTGCGGAATCCGAACCGACCAATCAGTTTCATATCTGCCTGCTGGGTAAAAGGTGTTACGGCAAAAAGCCCGCTTTCCAGAATCGCACCCGTAGTAACATTATCCTTATGAATCGCGATGATCGCTTGTACCGGTTCCGCTGTCACCTGAGTGAAGGTATTGATGACACATCCGCATTCTTTTCCGTCCGCATTTTTGCTGGACACCACATATAACCCATAGCTTGCCTTAAAAAGTGCTGTCAAATCCATAATCTCTCGCTCCTTATAACAAATTCTCAATTAAAGTATTCCTGTTTTTTTCCAAAAAACAACAGGTCTTTTTTTCCATAATACCTGATTTACAAAATTTTGTCAAGTTATTTTAGAATTTTTCTAAAATAAAACATGTGACAAAATTTTGGACTTGTGCTATACTGAAGAAAACGATTCAGGAGTGTGAATGAATATGGCTTTGGCACATGTAGACTTTTTTTCCAATGTCTTGGGGATGTGCGTACAAATGGATGTAATTCTTCCCCAGCGGACAACCGGTCAAATTGGTATGGAGGGCAAGGGAAGCGACTGTTATCCCACTTTGTATCTGCTTCACGGAATGAGTGACGACCATACTATTTGGCAGCGTCGCACCTCTATTGAACGGTATGTCAGCGATTTAGGCTTAGCGGTTGTAATGCCCTGTACTCATCTTGCCTGGTATACGGATACACAATATGGATACCGGTATTGGGAATACATTTCTCATGAATTGCCGGAAATTTGCCGTTCGTTTTTTAATGGAATGTCTCACCGGCGGGAGGATACCTTTGCAGCTGGATTGTCCATGGGCGGCTATGGCGCGTTCAAGCTGGGATTGCGGGCCAGTGAAACCTTTTCCGCGGTAGCTTCTCTTTCCGGCGGATTGGATCCCTTTTCCACGGTTTCCAGTGGAATGGATTCCAGCCGTGCCGCCCTTTGGAAAGGCATTTTTGGCAAGGCGGAAGATATCCCCGGCAGTGAGAATGATCTGTTTGCTTTGGCAGAAAAACTGAAAGCTTCCGGAAAACCCCTGCCTAAAATGTACCAGTGGTGTGGTACCGAAGACTTTCTTTATCAGTCAAACCTGAAGATGCGGGATCATCTGTTATCTTTGGGATATGATTTGACCTATACAGAGTCCTCCGGCGATCATCAATGGAAATATTGGGACGAAAAAATCCAGGATGTGTTAAAGTGGCTCCCATTGGAGCACAATACATAAGTCAAGGCACTGGACAAAGCTCATAAAAAGTATAAGGCCCCTTTAAAAGGCGGTCACGAACGAGTTTGCCAACTGCATTTCTTTCTCGTGACAGCCTTTCAAGGGGTCTTTTCTTATACCTTAATTCTTTGAACCCCTTCGCGTGGTATAGCCCATGCGAAGGGGTTTTATGCCCTGCTAAAAATAACATTATATCGCAAACTCAGCGCATTCCAATGGCTTCCTCCACTGGGATAGAGAAAAGGACTCCCCGGGCCGGTGTCTGTGAACCTGCCGCACGGCTGATGGCCTGCATGACTGGCTGCCGCATCTCACGGGTCACAACAATAGCAACGATTTCCCGCTCAGGATGGATGGAAATTCCAAAAAATTTCTCTGCATCTTCTGTGCCTACATCTCTGGCATGCAGTACAGTACCACCGCGAGCACCTACCTGACGGGCTGCTTCCATTACTTCGTCGCTATACCCCGGCTCCACTGCAGCCAAGATCAAATCTTTCTGAATCTCCATATCCATTTGTGTTCTTTCCTCCTTCTCTTCGACATCACTCATTTTTTCGCTCACCGCAGTCAGTGTGGACCCTAAGCTGGAAAGCGGTACCGTAAAGGCTATTCCGTTACCCGGGCCCTTAATCTGAAGCTTTTCCGCAAACGCCTGCAACAGTCCTGGCACGCCGCCTCCGGGAACCAAGCTCAAAACAACTGCTTTTTCCGTCTGGCCAAGTCCCAGACAATCCAAAATTTCCGAACTGGCTGTACCATGTCCTAGACACACCATCTGAAACAGGACTCCCTTATCCCGGCAGATGGAAACCACTTTTTCCCCGCGGTTCCGGTCCAAGATCGTCACCAATAGTTTAAATGTCCGCTTTTTCACAGGCGCACACCTCCGCTCAGTTTACAAATCAATGATCTCTTCCTCGGCTGCCGGAAGAGCCGGTTGCCGGGCAGCTTTCTTCTGCTGGAATTTATATACAAGGCCTAAAAGCTGGATGGTAATCAACGGTGTCATCGCGACCATCGCAACGATGCCGAATGCATCTGTCAGGATATCCCCTCCCAGGCTCTCACAGGCTCCCATCGCAAAAGGCAGCAAGAAGGTAGCTGTCATAGGACCGCTGGCTACCCCGCCGGAATCAAATGCGATACCGGTAAAAATCTTGGGCACAAAAAATGTTAGGCCAATGGACAACGCATATCCGGGAATCAACAACCAGAAAATGGACAACCCCGTCAAAATTCGCAGCATTGCTAACCCTATGGATACGGCTACGCCGATGGACAAACACAACTGCATGGATTTTTGTGGGATTGCGCCATCGGAAATCTCCTCGACCTGCTTATTGAGAACATGGACAGCCGGTTCTGCAGCTACAATGAAATAGCCGATAATCATCCCCAAAGGAATCAGCAGCCATTTGTATGAAGATACCGCCAGCTCCTGCCCAATGTAGTGACCAGCCGGCATAAATCCCACGTTTACGCCTGTTAAAAACAGCACCAACCCAATAAATGTATACACGCCGCCTACGCTGATCTTGATAATCTGCCGTTTCCGAAATCTGCGGGAAATTAGTTGGAAAATCAAGGAAAAAATCAAAATAGGAACCAGAGCAACGGCCACTTCTTTCAAATACGTCGGAAAACCTCCAGCAAATTGACTGGCCATATCAGCAGTTGTAAAAACATCCGGAACTTCTGCCGGCGTATAATTGGCTGTCGATGGATTGTAAAAAATTCCCAACAACAATACCGCCAAAATCGGGCCAATACTGCAGAGCGCTACTAATCCGAAGCTATCCTCCCGGGAGCCTTCATCTGAACGGATGGAAGCCATGCCGATGCCCAACGCCATGATAAATGGTACTGTAATAGGACCTGTCGTTACACCGCCCGAATCAAACGCAACTGCTACAAAATCCCGTGGTGCCAAGAAGGCCAGCAAAAATACCAGAATATAGAACCCCACCAACATCCATGATAGCGGGATTCGGAACACCGTACGTAAAATGGCCACAATCAAAAACAGTCCGACACCTGCCGCCACTGTTAAAATCAGCACCGGATTAGAAATCGCCGGAACCTGGTTCGCCAATACGGTAAGATCCGGTTCTGCGATGGTCACCACTGCTCCGATAAAAAAGCCGATCGGTAGCATCACCGATAGTTTTCTGGATTTGGTAATCTCTGCACCGATGCCGTCCCCGATAGGCAGCATCGCCACATCCGTTCCCAAAGAAAAAAAGCCCATTCCCACGATAAGAAGTCCCGCGCCGGTAATAAACATCATCATTGTTCCCGCAGGAAGCGGTGTAATGGTGATGCTCAGCAGTAAGACGATGAGGGTGATAGGCAAAACAGAGGTCAGCGCTTCTTTAATTTTTTCCTTCAGCGTTTGATTCATAGAGCCACCTCTTTCCTGTCAATGCTTTAACGCATTAGATTTTATCTTCCTCTTTATTATAACAGAAAAATCAGCTCAAGTCGAAAGTTTTGAAATTTTTTAAAAAAAAATTTATATTTTCCAACACAAAAAATTCCCGACACGCCACATTGGAAGTGGTATGCCGGGAAATCTGTTCAGGCCATTGTTTTCAGCATTTCTTTTGTTACTTCACAGTCCATCCGGCTTCCTTCCAGAAATTTGGCAATCTCATTTCCGGTATGGATCCCGATTCTCCGTTGACCGTTATTGACCAATCCTGCCAAGTGGGGGGTGAATATCACATTAGGAAGCGTCCGCAGCGGATGATCTTTTGCCGGAGGCTCCGGATCGGTAACATCTAAGCAAGCATATTTCAGATTACCGGCCGTCATATGAGCATAAAGTGCTTTCTCATCCAAAATAGAGCCTCTGGCGGTATTGATCAGAATGGCATCCTTTTTCATCAGCGCCAATGTTTCAGCATTAAACATATGATATGTCTCTGGAATGGACGGCGCGTGGATCGAAACGATATCGCTGCGCCGCAGCAAGTCTTCAAATTCTACCTTTTCGGCTCCTAACGCATGGGCTGTCTCCGCCGGGATAAAAGGGTCATACATCAGTATTTCCACGCCAAAGTTTTTCATTAATCGGATGTAATGCTTTCCAGCCCATCCGGCTCCTACTACGCCCACTGTGATGTCGAAAAGTTCTTTGATATCATCTTTTCCTTCTGCCCAGCCGCCTGCAGCAATATTCTTCGACAATGCGAAAACGTTCTTTGAAGCTGCGATAGAAAGTCCCAATGCAGTTTCTGCTACGCCCTCTCCCAAAGGTTTAGGAGAACCGGTAACTCGAATTCCTTTTTCCCACAGCGCATCCGAAACAATCGGTTTCACACTGCCCGCCGCATGTACTACCAGCTTCAGTTCCGGTGCCGCAGCAAGAATCTCTTCATCTATGGGCTGGCTGCCCCAGGAAGTAATGGCAATATCCGCTCCGGCAATTACTTTTTTTACCTGCTCAGGGCCAGTATCGTCGGTTTCATTGACGATTACCTCTCCAAAATTGCGAAGTCGTTCCATTGCTTTTTCAGAAAAAAGTCGCTCCCGCATGGCTTGACTCAAAATCATAGCTATTTTCATACCCGCTCATCCTTTCCGTGGTGCTGCTATTATTTTATCATAATCTCCGGCGTATGTATTTGCAGATTCTGCAATAGTATTTATATTTTTGTCCGTTTGATTTTTATTGGCAACTATGCTACAATGATTCCAAACAGTGTATGCAAAGGAGTCTTTGCAGTGGTGAAAGTTTACTGGATCGCCAGTTATCCTCAATTGGAGAGTAATGTTCCTCATTCCCACAGCTTCTGGCAGCTGCTGGTTCCAACCGGAGGGGATGGTTCTATTCTCGTCGGTGAAGAATCCTACCCGGCTACCCGAGGTACGGCCTTATTTGCACAGCCCGGAATCCCGCATACTGTGTTTCGGAATGAGGGAGCAGCAGGTCCTCCGAAGTTTATCGACGTTAAATTCGGTGTCGAAGAGGAGCGTTTGGAACAGGAACTACGGACACTGGGGCCCTGTGTTACTTTTACAGATACAGACGCTTCTCTTGCCCAGTTGAAAAACATCCTGACCGAGGCTCAATTTCAGGAATTATTCAGCAGCGAAGTAATCAATATGGCTTTCAGCATCTTTCTGATCGGGCTTATCAGGACGCATCACGGCGAAAAAAGTGCCGCTTTTGTACAATATGAAAAGGCCGCCGTTCTGGATGAATCCTACAAAGGACTACCGGTGTCCCAGCTGCTCGAGTATATCAACCAGAACTTCGACCGCATCATTAGTCTGGACGATCTGAGCAGCTTTGCCCATGTGAGCAAAACTACCTTGATTGAGATTTTTAAAGAGGTTTACGGCTCTACCCCTATCCGTTATCTGAATAATCTCAGAATGCAGAAGGCTAAAGAGTTGTTGTCTGATTCTGATATCAGCATCAGCGAGATTTCCGAAATGGTAGGGTTCCAAAGCATCCACTACTTCAGCCGAAATTTTAAGGAACGGGAAGGCTGCACTCCTATGGAATATCGCCGACGCCATCGGGACAGTCGTTATATTACCCTGGAAAATCCGATCACAGATCGTTAAGTTCTACAGGCTTGCCGGTTTGAGCGGAACGATAAATAGCAAGGATGATTTCTACCGCCTTTTTCCCTTCTTTTTGATCTACCAGCGGAGATCTATCGGTGCGAATCGCCTGAACCATATCCGATAATTGCGCTGCATGACATGCTGCGTCTAATGCTGAAGGATCTCCTGCGGTGCGGATACCGCTTTCGACTGGATGCGCCAGGTGTTCCGGGGCATCGGCCAGATCCCAGGAGGTGATCCGATCTTCCGTGAGGGTAATACTGCCTTGGGTTCCGTTAATTTCCAGCTTTCTGCTGTATCCCGGACACACAGAAGTCGTTGCCTGAATGACCCCCAACGCTCCATTTTCATATTCCAAAACGGCAGATAATGTATCCTCGGCCTCTATGTTGTGAAGCAACGTTCTGCTTCGTGCAAAGACGCTTTTTACTGGTCCCATAATGCTTTGAAGCAGATCGACTCCATGAATCCCCTGATTCATCAGGGCACCGCCGCCATCCATAGCCAAAGTTCCGCGCCAGGAACTCCCTGCGTAATAGGAAGGTTCCCGGTAGTACTTCATATAGACATCTCCGCAAACAAGTTTTCCAAGTTTCCCTTCTGCCACTGCTTCACGAATCAGACGGTAATCCCGGGTAAAACGCAGCTGAGAAATGCAACAAAACTTCACATGATTTTCGTTGCATGCATTCTCCACCTGCTTCAGCTGCCCTAAGGTAATCGCCATGGGTTTTTCCACTACTACATGCTTTCCGGCACAGGCAACCTGGACTGCCAATTCCGCATGGGTACCGCTGGGAGTGCATATACAAACGGCTTCAATTGCAGGGTCGCTCAGCAGGACGTTTATATCGTGATAGGGCGTCCCGCCCTTTTTTTGTGCAAAGTCTTCCGCGCGTCCGGGAACAGGATCATATATTCCTCGCAGTTCTGCTCCTTCCACCTCTTTCAGGGCATCTGCGTGAAGCTGGGAGATCATTCCACAGCCGATGATTCCAAATCCAATGCTGTTCATGCCAAATTCCTTTCGAATAGTTTGTGGTAATATAAGCTGTCTTTCAAAATGCCGCCGCTGCAACGGTAAAAGTCCTGATCCAATTGAAAAATTCCATTCTCCAGGCGGGTAAAATTGCTCCCTGCGCAGGGATGATACCCTTCCATTTGCTTCCAGTTTCGATAATTCTGAGCACCGTTGGTTTCCACAACACCGATTCGGATCCCTGGCAGGGGATTTAATCTTGCGGCTACGTTTTTATTCCACTCCAGCATCACCGGATTCACTGTTAGATCAGCGCAGAAACAAGGAACATTTCGCCGATAGGCCTCTTCCAGAATCCGGAACGTCATCGTCAGTGTTTTGGCAATGGGCTTCAGCGCAATCGCCCGGTATCCCTGATCCATTCTTCCCGCAGCGTCCGCTACACAATGTGCGCTCTCATCAGCTGCTACACGTACCGGCAGCGCTGACAAATCTGAAGCATCCTTTTCATCAAGCGGCTCCTCCAACAGTACAATCTGCGGCAGAGCCCCAATATGATTCGCATAGTCCAGGAACCGCAATAAGGTATCGCGATTCGGATATCTGCCGTTTGCATCCAGGTAATAAGCGATTTTCCCGGTTTCCGTATACGGCGTACGCCGCTCCTTGGCCAGGTCATGAATAAACTTCAGCCGTGCCTGATCCCATTCCAACATCTTTTTCGGATCATGATCGCCCTGTGGGTCAGATCCGATTTTTATTTTCAGCAGGAAGTCCCCATGGTCAAGTAAGTTCTCGATTTCCGTCTTGCCCATTCCATAGGGGATCAGCGGAATCCGTCCCAAGTAATCCTGATGGGAACACATAGCAGGTCGGACATCTGCAGGAATCATTTCATCAAAACTGGTCAAGCCGTTTTCCTGTGCATACAAGCCCCATGCTGCGAAATCTACCGGCACCAACGCATTTAGTGCAAAGGTCATCCGCAAGTCTGAACGTCCAGTAATTTGCCGACCATAAGCCAAAACTGGCTCCAAAAGCTGGTCGAGAAGCTCCCCGGGCTCTGTAAAGGATATGCCTTTACAGATTTTTATGGCATAACTTGTCATTGCGAACATCAATGCATTTCCGCCACTGGGACAATTCTCCCCAAAAACGGCAGCATCCGACCAAAGAATGCTCTGGACCCCCAAGCCTATAGCCTCAGCTTTGGAACTCTGCAGCCGTACCGCAGTTTGCCATAGCTCATCCACATAGTTGCCTTTAAAGCCGAAGGGAGCCAGCAGCGGCTCCCTTACAAACTCCGCATCTGCTTGCAGGATCGTAATCATGCCTGACCCTCCGTGGGAAGATAAATCTTCGAAGCGGCAGCCGCATATCCTTTTTCAAAGGTGTAGCCATCGAATCCGTCATCTTCCACAGAGAGCTCACATAACCGAACCGGTACTCCGCCTTTCAGCCGGGAGGAGCGTCCGGCCAACATGATTTTTATGGACTCCGTCAGGCTTTCGACAGGAGCAATCGTTCCGGATCTCCCGTCCAGAGCGTCACAAATCCGGTCCAGCATGGCACCATAGGCAACCCCGGCATTGATAATCGTACACACTGTCTTTTTGGTGGTTACAACCGTCATCGTGCTGGCCTGCCAAGCATTCAGATATATGTGGTAATCCGCAGAAACTCCGTTTTTAAACCGCACAAAATAGCTGTCACAGCCTGCCTTTTCCCAGCCGCTGCGGCCAATATAGGTGACGGATTCCGCGCGCGTATCCGGCCCAAGCAAACCCATAATGGTTTCTACTGCGTGAATCGCGTAATTAAATTCATCTACTCCGACCGTAGCCGTAATATGAACGATTTCCCCTCTTTCTTCTACCGGAATCGCCGCAAAAGACGTTACTTCGTCTGCATATCTTAAGGAAGAAGAACCATAAATCGTTGCCCCTTCTTTAACCAGCTGTTCCAGAGCGAGACAATCACGAAGATTTCCGACAATAGGCTTATCAATGAAGACCGGCTTTCCTGCTCGGATAAACTCCCGCGCATATTCAAGATGTTTGTCCCAGTTGCACCCCTGAACAAAACCGATATCCACTTCCTGCGCCATCTCCGCAACCGAATTGCTGCGCTTTTCGATTCCATTCTCATCCATAAAAGCAGCTACTTCATCATCGCCGCGAAAACCATCATTATAAACCGCAGCATAACGCGCCCGATTCCCCTTTCGGAGATACTCTGAAAAAGCCTTCGGATGAGAGACATCAAGATTGACTACGCCGATACGATACATACAATTCCACTCCTTTTGCGACTTGTTATCTCTATTATATAAGCTGAAAGCCGAAAAGTCTTTGCAGGATTGACGAATTTATTTGAAGATTCTTCTGTTTTTCACTTGTTTTCACAAAACAGAATCGGACAACAAGAAAAGCACAAATGCCCCTTTATCTTTTCCTGAAAACTATTACAATAAAGAAAATGCTTTTTAAGCCTGCACAAGGAGGATACTCATGACTAACCGACAACGCATTGAAGCAGCTTTTACACATCATCAACCTGACCGGACTCCAATTTTTGAATATGTATTGCTCTCTCCTGTAGCAGATGCAGTATTGGGGCGGCGATATGCTGATTTTGGAGGCGATCTGGCCGATTGGGCTGATTATGCTAGGGAAATCGGGAACTATGATCGGGCGGTCCGCCAATACGCTATAGACCGTATTGAGTTAGCAGCTAAATTAGGCCATGATATGATCTATTGCATTAAAAACCCCACAGAAGATATTATGAATTATTATCCTGCGCCGCCGGTTTCTGTGCCCCCAGCTGATGATCCAGTCGAGGTGGTGGCTGAACGAAACCGTCAAAGCAGAGAAGCTCTGGAAAAGCCCCAAAATATGCAGACTCTCTTGATCTATCAGTATCTGAGAGAGGAAATGGACCGACGCGGCATGGATCTTCCTATTTATGCAGCGGCGTTTTTCCATGGCATTTGGACCGATGTTGATCTGATGCAAACAATGCTGTTGGAGCCTGAGGTTGCCCATGAGCATTTTGAATTGGCAACAGCTGCCTGTATGCGCAGCATTCAATCTCTTGCTGCCGCAGGGGTGGATATCATTGGCATCGGCGGAGATTTTGCAGGTAATCGTCCCCTAATTTCGCCGCAATCTTATAAAGAATTTATCGTGCCTGAGCTGAAGAAGCTCAGTGACGAGATCCATCGCCTGGGTTGCTGGGCATCGAATGCCAGTGATGGAGACCTTTGGAGTGTAATCGATGATTTCCTCATTACTTCGGGTGTGGATGCCTACGGAGAAATTGATATGGGCGCTGGTATGGACTTGAAAGAACTGAAAAAACGGTTTGGCAGCAAGATTACCTTCTTGGGAAATATGGATTGCGGAAATACACTCAGCTTTGCCTCTCCTGAAGTGATTCGCCAGCAGACAATCACATGTATCGAAAATGGACTTGGAAACGGCGGCCATGTATTTACTGCAAGCAATGCAATTTCTGCCAGTGTTCCACTTGAAAATTACATTACCATGGTAAATACTTATCGCGACTATTTCGGCCTTTCTCATTTTTCATTGGACTAATACTGAAAAACCGTCTGCAGAATCGGTCATCCCGAACCTGCAGACGGTTTTTCAAATCTTCTTTCCGGCTAAGATTTCTTGATAGTCTCGGTAATTATCCGCCAAAAGTCTTGGCGTATCAAGGCCATAAGGGCATCGACTGCTGCACTGCCCGCAGTGAAGACAATCCTCGATCTTTTTCATCTTGGCCTGACTTTCCGGGGTTAGCTGCGCCGCAGAAGGCGCCCGGCGAATCAGCAACGACATCCTGGCGCAATTATTGATCTCTATTCCTGCAGGACATGGCATACAATACCCACACCCCCGACAGAAATCCCCCGCCAGTTGCTCACGATCATGGGCAATCACCTGTTTTAACTCCTGGGTCATAACCGGAGGATTCTTCACATAGGAAAGGAATTCATCCAGTTCCCACTCCCGCTGGACTCCCCATATTGGCAGAACATGCAGGAACTGATCCAAATAGGCATACGCTGCTGCTGAATTGTTAATCAGTCCCCCAGCCAGTGCCTTCATCGCTAAAAATCCCATTCCCTTTTTTTGGCAGGCTTCCACTACCTTCAGATCCTTTTCATCCGCAAGATAGCTGAACGGGAACTGCAACGTATCATAAAGTCCGGATTCAATTGCTTCCATCGCAACTGCCAATCGATGATTGGTAATTCCGATATAGCGAATTTTCCCCTGCCTTTTTGCCTCCAGCATCGCCTCATAAAGGCCAGTTCCATCTCCTGGTTTCGGACAGAAAGAGGGATTATGAAACTGAAAAATATCCACATAATCCGTCCGAAGCCGCTTAAGACTTGTTTCCAAATCCTTCCAAAAACCTTCTGCCGTTGTAGACGGAGTTTTGGTAGCTAAAAAAATCTGATCCCGAACATCATGAAGGGCATAACCGATCTTTTCCTCACTGTCGGTATAGCTGTGAGCCGTATCAAAAAAGGTGATCCCATTTTCGAATGCTTTCCGCAGCAGTTTCGCCGCTTCAGAAAGTGGAATTCGCTGAATGGGCAGCGCCCCGAATCCATTTTTATTTACCGTAATCCCGGTTTTACCCAATGTAACCATATTCTTCCCTCCGCAACAAAGCTGCATATCCAATCAAATTTTCTGCTCGGTATCGGATGACGATTGAGACTTTTTTCTCTGTGCAATTTTCAAATGATCCTTAAGTCTTGCAAAAGCATCTGCATGGTGGGCTGATGTAAGATTGGGGAACGCTTTCAGCAGCCGATGATGGAGCCAAGCGTTATTCTTCATTACTGCAGCCGCTTCTTTGCGCCGCTCCTCTGCGAACTCTTTCAAGGACATTCCCTCAGGCAGCCGATATTGCTCCAATCTTGTCTGAAATGCAGCACGTGATTCCTGTGCCTTCTCCTGCCACTCCGCCCGGAGCTGGGCCGCAGTGCTTTCCGTACGGGTCCGCACTTCTTCCACAACCCGTTGGATCTCGTCCAATTTTCCTTTTAGCACAAGGATGGAGCGCACAGTGACAAATGTATCCGCAATAAAAATCGCAAGGATTCCCAAGCACAGCCACGGCAGCAGCCATGTTGGGATCCTGCCAATCATCTCGGAAACCCAGGGATGCAGTACTCGCATCAATATCACGCAAAGTCCGCCGAACATCAAGGAATTCAGCAAACATACCCGGCCGTTGATCTGAAATTTGTATCTGGAATAGTCCCACCATTTCATGTGGAACAGCTTTTCCAGAATCACCGATGTGATGTATTCCAGAATCGTCGTTACCATCATGCCGGCAAAAAACAGTGCCGCCAAATTTCGATCCGCAGATCGAAGTAGCCAAATCACCAGTACAGCTCCTACTCCATAAACCGGACAGACCGGTCCATTCAAAAAGCCACGATTGATGAATTTCCGGCTTCCCACAGAACAATACACGGTTTCACAAGCCCAGCCTAAAATGCTGTATGAAACAAAATAGAGAAACCACTGACAAGCTGTCTCCATAAAGTCCTCCAGACAGATCACCCAATTTTGGCATTAGCCAGCATCAACTTGATTCTGTTTTGCTGATTGACCGCACTTGCACCGGGGTCATAATCCACTGCTACCAGATTGGCATCCGGGTTCTTCTCCTTGATGGCGCGAATCATTCCTTTTGCCACAATATGATTCGGCAGGCATCCAAAAGGCTGCGTACAAATCACATTCCGGACTCCCTCATGTATCAGTTCCAAAATTTCTGCTGTTAACAGCCAGCCTTCTCCCATCTTGACCCCATGACCGATATAAGGCTCTGAAAGGGTGACAGTCCGGTCAAAAGGAGTTTGCGCCTGAAACACACCCTGCCGTTCGATGGCGGCAATCACATCTTTTTGTTTCTTCAAAAGAAAATTGTAGACAAACTTTGAAACCTCATATTTGGCACGCGTGCCTCCATAAAGCTTCTGATCCACCAGGCCGTTGTACACGCAGTACATGCAGAAATCCAGCAATCCCGGCACGACTACTTCGGCACCCTCTGAGAGGAGAAACTGCTCCAAATTGTTGTTGCCCAGAGGAGAGTATTTCACATAAATCTCCCCTACGATGCCGACCCGCACCTTCTTTTCCCCTGTTTTGGGAATCTTTGCAAAATCGCTGAGAATTTGATCGTAAAACTTCTGGATGTGACCATAGCGTACAATTTTAGTCGAAGCAAATTCTTCCAACAGCCGTTGCTGCCAACGCTCCACCAAAGCACTGGTATCGCCCTTATGCACTTCGTAAGGAGTACACTGATTGGACAAAAGTGTCAGCAAATCTCCCAGCAATACTGCATAAAGAAGCTGTATCACCATCGGAACCGTCAGCTTAAAGCCCGGATTTGATTCCATTCCATTAAAGCTCAAAGAAATTACCGGGATATGCCCATATCCGCTTTTCTGAAGTGCCTTGCGAAGCAGATGAATATAGTTGGAAGCACGGCAGCCACCGCCAGTTTGAGTGATCAGCAGGGCAACCTTATCCAAATCATATTTCCCGCTTTCCAAGGCATCAATAAACTGCCCGATTACCAGAAGCGCGGGATAACAGGTATCATTGTGAACATTCCGCAGGCCTTCATTGACTACGGAACGGCTGTCATTCGACAATACAACAGTATGATATCCATGCTGATTCAGAATTTGGGACATCAAACTGAAGTGAATCGGCAGCATAGTAGGCAGAAGGATGGTATGCGTTTCCTTCATTTCTTTGGTAAAAACTGGTCGCTCCATGGGTATCAGCTCCTTTCGCGGGACGAAGCGGCTCTTTTTTGGGCAGCACGTTCTTCCATCGCACCCAGCAGGCTGCGTAAACGGATTTTAACAGCTCCCAAATTGTTGATCTCATCAATTTTCAGCTGGGTATAAAGTTTTCCGCCCTTTTCCAGGATACTCCGCACTTCATCCGTGGTGATAGCGTCGATTCCGCATCCGAAGCTCACCAGCTGAATCAGCTCGGTATCATCATGAAGGGTCACATACTTAGCAGCGTTGTAAAGCCGGGCATGATAGGTCCACTGATTTAAAACATTGACCTTCTGCGGTTCCACCAGATCTGAAACACAATCCTCCGAGACCACTACCATTCCCAGAGAGGTCAGCAGCTTATCAATGCCATGGTTGATTTCCGGGTCCACATGATAGGGCCGTCCTGATAGGACCGCGATCCGCTTGCCATGTTCCCTGGCCCAGCTGAGAACCCTGGCGCCTTCATCTTTCAGTTCCTGGCGCCAACGGGCATAAGCCGCATAGGCCGCATTGGCCGCATGACGGATTTCCTTGCGGGTAACATGGTCGAAATGATCCGAAAAATAGGTATACGCGTGTTTTTCAAACTCTTTAACCCGGTTCAGGTCAAAATAAGGATACAGGAAATTCACTTCCCGAAGCTTGGCAATGTTGGAGTGCAGCAATTCCGGATAATAAGCCACCACCGGACAGTTATAGTGATTATCCCCTTTCCCCTCATCAAAGTTGTAAGACAGACAAGGGTAAAAAATGGTTTCCAAGCCTTCTTCCAAAAGAGTCTCGATATGACCATGAACCATTTTAGCCGGATAGCATACCGTATCTGACGGAATCGTATATCGCCCCTTGGCATAAATATCCAAAGTGGACACCGGCGAAACCACCACCTCAAAACCGAGATCCGTCAGGAAAGTGAACCAGAAAGGCAGATTCTCGTACATATTGAGGACCAGCGGCAGACCAATTTTTCCGCGTTTTCCGCTGACCGGCTTAAGAGAGCGGATTTTTTCCAACTTATAATCGTATATATTGGGGAGCTTTTCCTCAGCTTTAAGACCCAGCGGACGCTCACATTTGTTGCCGGAAATATACTTCTTGCCGCCGGCAAAGATGTTGACTGTCAACGTACAGTGATTTGTGCAGAGGCCGCAATTGACAGAGCGGGCTGTATGGGTAAATGTTTCCAGTTCTTCCGCGGTCAGCAAGGAGGACTTGGAGAGTCCTAACGCCTTGCCGTACAGAGCAGCTCCGTAAGCGCCCATCAGCCCTGCAATCGTCGGACGAATCACTTCTCCATTGATTTCCCTCTCGAAGCTCCGAAGGACGGCGTCATTTAAAAAAGTACCACCCTGTACTACGATATGCTTACCCAATTCGTCAGCGGAATGGGCCCGAATGACCTTATAAATTGCATTTTTTACTACGCTGATAGACAGCCCCGCAGAGATATCCTCCACTCCTGCGCCATCTTTCTGGGCCTGCTTCACCGAGGAATTCATGAAGACCGTGCACCGGGAACCCAGGTCCACTGGATGCTGTGAGAAAAGACCTTTCTTTGAAAACTCTGCGATATTATACCCCATTGAGCGGGCGAAAGTCTCGATAAAGGAACCGCAGCCGGAAGAGCATGCCTCATTGAGCATGATGCTGTCAATGGAATCATTTTTTACCTTGAAGCATTTTATGTCCTGCCCGCCGATATCCAGAATAAAGTCCACCTGGGGATTAAAATGACGTGCCGCCTTAAAGTGGGCCATCGTCTCCACAATCCCGGCATCAGCGCGGAACGCGTTTTTAATCAGTTCTTCCCCGTATCCGGTGGTGATGCTGGCCTTGATGGAAATCCGGTCGCCGCAAAGTGCTAAAATTTTGCGCAGTTCTTCCCGGACAACTACTACCGGGTTGCCTTGGTTGGAGGCGTAATACTGATACAAAATGGAATCGTCATCCCCGATGAGCACCACTTTAGTGGTCGTGGAACCGCTGTCAATGCCCAGATAAGCATCTCCGGTATATTCTTCTATGGAACGAAACGGGACCTGGGCTTTGGCATGCCGCTCCTGAAACTTCCGGTACTCCTCTTCATTCTCAAAAAGCGGCGGAAGGTAATGATTGCTGGTCAGGTCTACCGGCGCGTTTTCAATTTTCGAAATCAGTTCTGACATATGGCTGTGATTCCCGCTGGACTCCGCATAAATAGCGGTTCCCAGCGCCACTGAAAATTGCCCCAATTCCGGGAAAATCGCATTCTCCGGAGACAGCTTCAATGTTTCGGTAAACCGTTTCTGCAGCTCGGTGAAGAAAAACAGCGGTCCTCCCAAAAACGCAACTCGTCCCTGGATAGGACGTCCCTGTGCCAAACCTGTTATGGTCTGGTCTACTACTGCCTGAAAAATACTGGCGGCAATATCTTCTTTTCTGGCTCCCTGGTTCAAAAGCGGCTGGATATCAGATTTCGCGAACACTCCGCACCGTGACGCAATCGGATAGAGCTTTTCATGACGAGAAGCCAGTTCGTTCAGTTCCTCGTTGGTCACGTTTAGGAGGGATGCCATCTGGTCAATAAACGCGCCTGTACCTCCTGCACAGGTCCCATTCATCCGTTCTTCAACCCCTCCGGTCAGGAACAGGATCTTAGCATCTTCCCCGCCCAGCTCAATCACAATATCAATGTTCGGCGCAAACCGATCTACTGATTTACTGGTGGCAAATACCTCCTGGACGAATTCGATCCCTGCAGCTTTTGCTAGGCCGAATCCCGCAGAACCGGACAACGCGACTGTAAATTCTTCATCTCCGACTGCCGGGGCAGCCTCACGAAGCACCTCCGCAGTTTTCTGGCGAACCTGGGAGAAATGCCGTTCATAATGTTTAAACAGGAGTTCTTCACCTCGGGTGACCACCACTTTTACTGTGGTGGAACCGATATCGATTCCGATACTTAACATTCTGTACCTCCGTTTCCTTCGCCGGCGGGCACGGCTATAATCCCATTGAGAAGCATCGACAGCAATTGGCTGTACTCCCGCTGAAAAGCATCAGTCAAGGCAGCAGTTCCCTGCTGTTTCCGAACGCCATCTTTCAAATACTTATCCTGTAAGTGATCCGTTGCCGCCTGGATCAATTCCAACGCTATTTCCGGATCTGTTCCCGGCCGCAACGGCCGCTCCTTTAAAAATCTCCTGAGTCTTTCCCTTCTGAGCAGGATCACCCGTTCCCGAAGCGCTGCGATTTTGGGATCCGCCGCTGCGCCTCCAACCAGCAGGTCACTAATGATCCTGCGATGGAAGGGATGCGTCATAAAAAAGCGAAGCTCACATCTGCAGCCTTCATCAAACGGATGTGATAAATCATCACATAGTTCCAAATCATGAATGCAGCGTTCCAAAACCTCTGCAAACAGCTGCTGTTTTGTTTTATAATAGTGAAACAGCAACCCTTTGGAAATATCCGCTTGCCTGCAGACCTGGTTGGTTGATGCTGCATCGTAGCCTTTTTCTCCAAATTCTTCCAAAGCAGCATCCAAAATCCGCTCTCGGCTTTCAGGAGATTTCCCGTCTTCCAAATTCATTTTCTTTCTCCTCACGATAGTAAGCAGACGATTTTTGTCATCATTACACGAAGTTTATTATACCACACTATTGACCAGGTGGTCTATGCGCACACTAAACAAATCGCACAATTTGCGAAGTCAATTTTTGCGCTTTTCAACGATTTTTGTCATAATGATTCTGTTCGCTGCACCCAATATATTAGCATATCAATCAAAACTTAAAAACAGGCGGTACTCAGCTTTTCAGCAGTACCGCCTGTTTTCTTAAAAAGCAGTTTATTCAATTGAAAATTCAACCGTTACCTGTGCGGAAATACTTAGTTCGCCGGGCTGAACCACCGTTTCAGCTGTACTTGATGCCATCGCTGCCATATCCATTGAATAATTCGTATGCCTGCCCGTTTGTCTGGAGTTATTCTCTTGAATACTTGCTACACCGGTAATGGCACAGCTGCTTGCATCTGCCATTACATTCGCCTTTGTCCGGGCAGTCTGGATTGCCAGTTCCAACGCCTGCTGATAAGCTTCGTCGTAACCGCTGGACAGATAAGTCACCGAATTAATATCCGTCGCGCCGGCACCCACCGCATCCGTCAGAACTTTTCCGGTCAGCTCCACCGGCAGGTCGGAAACCGTCAGGGTTGTTGTCATGGTGTAACCATTTAATACATCCTCACTGCCGTTCCACTTGTATCTTGGGTACAGATCCAGTCCTGATGTCTGGATGGAACTTTCTTCCACTCCCAACGCCTTCACAGCCTCCACAACTGCTTCAGTCAGCAGGCTGTTTTCATTCCGGCAGACCTCCGCCTCGTTGTCTTCTGTCCGGATGCCGATGCTGATCTCTGCAATATCTGGCTCTACCCGAACTTCTTCCGATGCTGTGACGGAAATAACCCGGCTTTCCCCTTGAATAACCTCTACCGTCGCCGGTGTCTGACCAGCAGTTCCGCAGCCTCCTAAAAGCACAGCTGCTGCTGCCAAAATGCCCCAAAAACGTTTCATAACCACACATCCTTTCTGCAGAAAATAATGGTCTTCTGCAGAATATGTGTCATTATGTCCAGTATCTGTTGCGAATTTTTAAAAATTACAGCAAATATTTCTCAATAATTTTTCCCACGGCATCTTCGTCATTGGTAAACTCCAACACCACATCCGCTTTTTCCTGCACCGGCTTTTGGGCATTGCGAACAGCAATCCCTAGCCCGGCGTCTTCGATCATGGAAAGATCATTGTAACTGTCTCCCACACAGATTACCTCTTCCATAGGGATTTCCAGCCGGGTCGCCAGCCGGGAGACCATATTCCCTTTCCTCGCGTCAATGGATACATATTCTGCCAAAACAGGGGGCATGAGATAGCCCAAAGCCTCCGGCGGGCAGAAGGGAGTCATCTTCCGGATAAAATCAAACGCGAAATCTGGCTCTTGAGACAAAAAGAGCAGCTTAGTAATTTCACCGTTTACTTTTGTCAAATCTTCCGGCAACGGCAACTCCTCCAGCCCGAAACGACTGGTATACGTGAGATCCCCAGGCTCCCGGCTCCAGTAATACACCGGACCGGTAGTACACATCCGGATCCAGCCAGGCCGCAGCCGCTCCGGAAAGGTCTCCGCTGTAGAGATAAGCTTCGCTGCCGCATCCTTCGGAAGGTAAAATCCTTCCAGAGTTTCCAGAGAAGCCGCATCCACCAGCAGCGCCCCGTTGCAGCAAATGTAGTAGTTGCCCGGGTAATTCAGCCCCAAATCCTCCCCCAGCTTAGCAACGCCCTCCCAGGGTGCGCGCCCGGAACACAGTACTATGGGGATCCCACGAGAGGAAGCTTTTCGGATCGCTTCCCGGTTGCCCGGGGACACACCGCCTTCGCTGGAAAACAAGGTGCCATCCAAATCAGTGGCTAACATACGGTAACGGGGAGACATGCAGTTCGTCCTTTCTGTCCATTATAATGAGGATTACGGCAATTTGTTTCCTGCTGCTTTATAGAGTTCATACCACTCCTGCCGGGAAAGAGTCACATTTGACGCCGCGCAGATATCATGCAGCCGCGATGCGTTGGTGGTGCCGACAATGGGCTGCATCCGGGCAGGATGACGAAGAATCCATGCAATCGCAATTGCAGAAGGCGTCACATTGTGCGCTTCCGCAATCCGATCCAAAGCTGCATTCAGTTCGGGATATTTTTCGCTCCCGATGAAAACGCCTCCGAAAAATCCATGCTGAAAAGGAGACCAAGGCTGAATCGTCACGTTCTGCAGCCGGCAGTATTCCAGCACCGACCCGTCAAGATCCCTGGCCGGATCAATCTGCATATTGACATTCATTCCGGAATCAATCATGCCGGTGTGGCACAGAGAAAATTGCAGCTGATTGACCAGCAGCTTCTCCCCTACGATAGCCCGGTTCAAAAGCTCCATCTGTAAAGGCTTCTGGTTGCTGACGCCGAAATGCCGCACTTTGCCGCTTTCCCTAAGAATCGAGAAAGCTTCTGCCACCTCTTCCGGTTCCATCAGGGTATCCGGGCGGTGAAGAAGCAGGAAATCCACATAATCCGTTTTCAGCCGCCTGAGGCTACCTTCCACGGAACGGAGAATATGCTCTTTAGAAAAATCATACATTCCGTCATGGATAGCGCATTTGGTTTGAATCAGGATCTTTTCCCGTACAGAAGGGCACATGCCGATTGCTTCCGCAAACTTTTCCTCGGAGCTGCCTTTTCCGTAAATGTCCGCATGGTCAAAAAAGTTAATTCCATCATCCAACGCCGTACGGATCAGCTTTTCCGCTGTCTTCGCATCCACATCCCGCAGTCTCATACACCCAAGGGCAATCTCCGATGCAGGAACAATGCCTCCTATTTTCAGTGTTTTCATAAAAATGCTCCTTTCTCCACTTGTCTATACTGATTCATTCAGTCCCAATATGTCCCGGATGACCTGTCCAGCCATAAAAAATCCCGCTGCCGGCGGACAATAGGAAATGCTTCCCGGCGCATATCGTCCCGAACTTTCTACAACAGTTTTAGCCGGTGGTTCCACTGAATACAAAACCTTCTGGTCGGTGATCCCTCGCTTCCGCAGTTCCCGCCGCATGACCCGTGCCAGTCCGCAGCCCCCGGAATTTACTGTATCGGCAATGGTACCGATCCGGAACGATGATGGATCCAGCCGATTCCCTGTTCCCAGCGCCATTAACAGCGATACGCCCTTTTCCCTGCAGGTTTCTGCCAGATGCAGCTTCGCTGTAACCATATCAATGCAGTCTACCACATAATCCGGCTCCAGCCCAAAAAGCTTTTCCGACGTCTCCGCCGTATAGCACATTTCCAAAGCTTCCACCCGGCAACCAGGATTAATAGATAAGACGCGTCTCCGGCAAGCCTCCGTTTTCGGAAGTCCAACCGTCTCTACTGTTGCAATCAACTGCCGATTTAGATTGGTATAATCCACAGTATCATGATCCACCAGTATCAGCGTACCAACCCCGGCGCGGCAAAGCCCCTCTACACATGCGCCTCCGACTCCGCCCAGTCCTATAACCGCTATTTTTGCCTCTTCCAGACGCCTGCATGCTTCTTCCCCTATCAGCATACGCTGCCGGCTCAGCCAATCCTCCACACGCACACCCCTTTCAGATAACAAAATCCCCCGCTTCCGCGGGGGATTTTCTCCTGTCAAAGACAGGTTTTTCGAAAAATTACTCCACCTTGCCGTCGTACAGTGATATAAACCCGCTTCTCAGCAGGTGCGTAACCGCCCTGATACATCGCGCTCCCTTCATCCGGCCGAAACCGGGAGGTCTGCATCCCGCATCAGGAGCCAAGTCCCCTTTTATATATCATGTTCGGATTTAAAACAGCTGTACTTGCTCGTACAAGGCAGACGCTTTTCCTAAAACACATTATAGCGAAAAGCCCCAGTTTTGTCAATAGCATTTTTTAAAAACTGGACAATTATTCCTCGCCTTCGCCATCCAGCTCTTCCAATTCTTCCTCGTCGTCAAATTCATCCTCAAAAAGCTTGTTAAGACGGTCAATAAAAAGGTTACCAATCCGTTCATACTCATCATCATCGTCAATCGAAGCCATCATTTCTTCCCCATCAACGATTTCTGAGGTCAGCACCACCAGTTCACCGTCATCCTCGATCTGCTGCTCAGGATCATCATAAACCGGAACCAATGCAAAATACTGTTTGCCATCCACTTCCATTGCGTCCAGCAGTTCAAAGGTCTGTTCTACACCTTCTTCATCCACCAGAGTATACAGGTTGGCCTCGTCAAATTTGTCAGCCATAGTGTCCTCCAATTCTTCCTGCCGCAGCAGGTTTCATGCCGGCGCAAAACGCGCCGTTATTTTTATTTTAACCCTGTTCTGTCCCAAAGTCAAGCAGGTTTTGTAAATTATCTGTTTTGAAAAAATAAAACATATTTTTTTGATTTTTTTGAAAAAAATAGTTGACAACGCACAATAAAACTGCTATACTATAGCCATAGAAGATAATCAATAAGAAATGTCGAGATTAAATGTTGAAGGGGTGATTCCGATGGACAGTATAGAGTGTTCGTTCGTCAGGATCAACGGTGATCGTTCGTAAGAAACCTGTTACCTGTGAATTGTCTGGTAATCATTTTAAGTGTGTGCTTTCCGAACATGAACAGATTCCTTTTTCGGAATGTCTTTCGAAAAAATTTGTGTTGTGGATCTGTTGAATGCAAAAAGCAATAACCTTGAGTTCTTGATTTCCATATACATTCTGACCAAAAGGCAGTTAGCCTTATTTGTTTTCTTACGTTTCTGATTGTGTTGATTATTTTCTATTTAAAATAGGCTGTTGAGCCTGACGGATTCTTAAACAACTTGTATCGAATTAAATTTCAAATTCAGTAAGTTTGGAGTGAGTCCACCCGAAACGTTGTAAAAGGTAGGAATCTATTCGACTAGGGTGAGTTTTTTAGTATCTTGTCCTCATAAAAGTTGATTGCCATTGCTTCAATAAGCCGCAATCTTCAGAATAGTTTGAAAGACCTTAACGATCGTGCGAAAACAGAGTTTGTAAGATGAAATTTTGTTTGCACAGTAAAGGCTGTGTGCATTGTTATTAAATGTGAGCAGAGCTTTGGTTTAAGTGATTTCAAAAATGTGCCCAGAGATGTCTGTGGTGTCGTTTAGGGTTCGTACCGTTAAGAAGGAATAAAAGAGCTGGGATTTTCCCGGCTCTTTTTTTATCCATATCGCAAAAAAAAGAACCACAAGGCAATAAAAATTCCTCCCCCAACCAACAAAAGCGCAGGCAGCAATGCTAAAAATGCTCCGATAATCATGGCCGGAAGATCGCCTTTTTCTAATCGATTGTCTGAATCTTCTGAAGATGATCGTTTTTGCTGCAACGCAATACCTCCTTCATAGCGGATGATGACAGGCGACAAAATGCCCGGGTTCCATTTCTGTAAAAGACGGTGTTACTTCTTTACAGATTCCCGTAGCATGAGGGCATCGGGGATGAAATTTGCACCCGGATGGCGGACGAACCGGACTGGGTAAATCCCCTTTCAGCATCATCGCCGGAGCTTTCCTTTTTTCGATGGCGGGAATTGCAGAAAGAAGTGCAGCGGTATAGGGATGGTGTGTGCTGGAAAAAAGATCTTCTGCAGGAGCAAGCTCTACCAAATTTCCCAAATACATGACCCCGATTCGGTCGGAAAGGTATTTCACGACACTGAGGTCGTGAGAGATAAAAAGATAGGTCAGATGTTCCCGTTCCCGGCATTCTCGCAATAGATTCAAAATTTGGGCTTGGATTGAAACATCAAGTGCAGATACCGCTTCATCGCAAACTACAAAACGGGGGCGCAACGCCAATGCCCTAGCAATTCCCACACGTTGGCGCTGACCGCCGGAAAACTGGTGCGGGTACCGATGGAGCATGTAGGGAGCCAACCCGCAGTCCTCCATGACTTGTTGTACCATTTCCTGAAGCTCCGGGCTGTTTCGCCGGCAGATTCCATGAGCCAAAAGCCCTTCCCCAATAATCTGACCTACCGTCATCCGGGGATTAAGGGAGGAATAGGGATCCTGAAAGATCATCTGCAATTCCCGGCGAAGTCTGCGCATTTCCTCCGGTTCCAATTTGGAAAGGTCAATCCCCGTTTCACGAAATTTCTCAAACCTTTCAAAAGCAGCATTGCCGGCACAGCGAGCACGGATATCCTCTAACGTTTGACGATATTTGGGAAGTTCTTCCGTACGATGTGCAGCCGTAGCCCGATACATTTCCCGCAAAGCTTCCATGCCCGGCTCCGGGTTCGGCATGACACAAATTCCCCCGGCAACTGATGCTAATTCCAAATAACTGCTGTCAGGTTCCCGATTCGGGTCTATTTCCTGCAGATTCCAGTGGCGTTCCAGAATTTTAACCGCATAACGAGGAGCTATTTCTTCCAGGTTATGACCGTAATAAAAGGTATTACCACCGGTTTGACGATATAGCTGCAGCAGCACACGGCCAAATGTGGATTTGCCGCAGCCGCTCTCCCCTACCAAACCGAGGGTCTCGCCACGGCGAATATCCAGCGTGATCCCGTCATTAGCCCTGACATACAGCTGTTCCCGCTGGAAGAGGGATGACTTCTTTAATGGAAAATATTGCTGTAGGTTCTCTGCACGGATCAATACGGATTCATTTACCATGCTGCACCTCCCGAAACGGAAAATAACAACGAATCTGGTGGCCCGGAACGGCTTCTTTCAGTTCCGGTTCCCGCTCTAGGCAGCAAGGCGCCGCAAATTTGCATCGCGGTGCGAATTTACAGCCCTTAGGCAATTCCAGCGGATGAGGAACTGCTCCGGGAATTGCCTCCAACCGACTGCCGGAGGGAGTGTCCAATCGAGGGATGGAAGCCAACAATGCCTGGGTGTATGGATGAGAGGGACCGTCTTTACAGAAAATTGCTTCCGCCGGACACAATTCCACCACCTGTCCGCAATACATCACCGCAACATCGTCGGCCATCTCGTAAATCACACCAAGATCATGGGTGATAAAGAGAATGGCCGTTTTATTTTTCCGCTTCAGTTCATTCATCAAGCGGAGAATCTGTGCCTGAATCGTCACGTCCAACGCAGTAGTCGGTTCGTCAGCGATCAGCAGCTGAGGACGGCATGCCAGCGCCATGGCAATCATCACACGCTGCCGCATCCCACCGGAAAGCTGGTGGGGATATCGTCTGGCAACATCTGCTCCGTTGGGAATTCCCACTGCTTCCAGCATTTCTACGGCCTTCTGCAGAGCCTGCCGTCTGTTCAGCCCCTGATGAACCGTAAAGACCTCCCCGATCTGCCGGCCAATGGTAAAAACCGGATTCAGACTGGTCATTGGCTCCTGAAAAATCATGGAAATCCGGTTCCCACGGACACTGCGCAGCGTTTCGGCTGAACAGGACGCCAAATCATGGCCTTCAAAAAGGATCTGCCCGCCTGCTATAGAGCCATTTCCGTCCAAAAGCCGCAAAATGCTCATGGCAGAGACGCTCTTTCCCGAACCGCTTTCCCCGACAACCCCTAGCGTCCGGCCCGCATCGACATGATACGTGACTCCGTTTACCGCTTTTACTGTCCCGCGGCGGGTCTCAAAATAAACACGCAGATCACGAAGTTCCAATAACGCCATATATGCCTCCTAACGCTCGCTGGATTTGGGATCAATTGCATCCCGAAGTCCATCGCCCACAAGGTTGATACTGATGGTGGCCAGACTCAGTGCCAAGGCCGGAAATACCCATCGCCACCAATACGTTCCAATTACCGTGGAAGATTGGGAGCCGGTAAGCATATTCCCCCATGTGGGGCTAGGCTCCACTACACCAAAACCCAAAAAGGACAGGGAGGATTCCGTCAGCAGGCAGGCCGCAAAGTCCAGTGTCGCACTAACAATAATGACTGTGATCACGTTGGGGATAATATGCCGAAATAAAATGGTCTGCTCCCGAACACCGACAGCTCGGGCTGCTGTGACGAACTCCTTTTCCCGTTCCGCAAGAATCTGGGCACGGACCAATCTCGAAAGCCCCGGCCAGCTGAGTACTCCCAGAATCACCATAATCATGCTGATCCGTCCCAGCTCCGAAACCCGGTTCCCTACAATGGCGGAAAGAATCATGGCAAGGGGCAGGAATGGGATAGAACCGACAATTTCTGAAAAACGCATCAATACCATATCCACTTTTCCGCCATAGTACCCGGAGAATCCTCCAACCAGAATACCGATAAAGGTAGAAATGATAACCGCAATTGCTCCAATGGTCAGAGTCAGCCGGCCGCCGGAAATAAGCCGCAGAAAAATGTCTCTGCCATAGCCATCTGTCCCCATCAGATACCCTTTTAGTCCCCATGTTTTGACCTTTCCAGACTCTGTTACCGCGTAATTTTGATAGGATCCGGCATAAACTGCTGTTACTTTTTCACCTTCCAGTGAGGAGGGAACATCACTTTGTCCAAAATTATTGCTTCCCCACGAAAAGACGGTTCCGTCTGAAGCAAGAGCCGTGAAATGGGATCGCCCTGCTTCAATGGAAACTGCTTTGCCCTGCAGGGCTTCCGGAACATCCTGTACGTTGCTGCCCCATGTTACAACCCTGCCCTCCACGGTAACGGCAGCAGCAGCCTTATCTGTAACCGCAATATCCGCAACTTTCCCCTGAATGGATTCGGGAATGGCGGAAACAGGCGTTTCCAATGTTGTCAGCGAAGCAACTGTGCCATCTTCCAATAAGGCTAGGCAAGCGGAAGAGCTGAGTGCAGCCTTCTGTATCCTTCCCTGTACTTCCTGAAGACGCAGAGTCATCAGGTTTTCGTTTCCCCAGAAAGTCAATCTTCCATCCGAAGTAAGAACCAGTGATACCTGATTTCCTGCTAAAACCTGACGAATTTCAGCGCCTAACAGTTCCGGCGGGATGCTTCCCAGAGAAAAGCGGCTATTCCCCCAGGTGAAGAGACGGCCAGTATCATCCAATGCCAGCACATGGTCCAACCCGGCGGAAACCTGCACAGCTCGGCGAAGATTTCCTGGTATTTGACGGAGCTTTTGGGAGGCCTGACCCCAAATAAACACCTTGCCATCCCCGTTGATCCCGACACTGAAAACAGAGCCGGCAGAAATCTGAACCGGCTCCTTTTCCATCTCCGTCGGAAGCCGAAGCATATTGAATCCCGGCGGTACGTTTTGCTGGGTTACATCCTGATAAGATGTGTCCAAAGGGAAGAACACCGGCAAAATAAAACAGCTCAGCAAAATAAGCAGAAATATTCCCAATCCTGCCATCGCAGCAATATTTCTCTGGAAATTCCGCAGAATTGTCCGCAGTGGAGTTTCAACTGTCTCCTCCAGCGGCGGCGATGCGTTGGATCCAAAGATCGCCTTCCTCAAGCTGCCAAACCGGCCTCTCATTCTACTCCCCCTCAATTCAGCTTCACTCTAGGATCTGCCAAGCAATACCCTAAATCCATCAGCAAGTTCCCCGCCAGGGTCAAAACCACATAAAACATCTGCATAGCCAGAACAACGGAAAAATCCTGCTGCCGCAAAGAATCTACCAGCACCTTGCCAATCCCGTTCCACAGAAAGATCGTTTCAATGACTACGGATCCTCCAAACACGCCCACAAACCATCCGGTCAGAATCGTTACCATGGGGATCAGGGCATTTCGAAAGGCGTGGGTATAGATCACGACCTTTTCCCGAAGTCCTTTTGCCCGCGCGGTGCGGATACAGTCCATCCGCAGAGCATCGATCATGGCCGCCCGGACATACCGTGTCAGCCCTCCCGCAGAACTAAGTGCCAACACCAACAATGGCAAGCACATATGATACAGGACATCCAATGCCTTTTGAAAGGCGTTTCCCTGAAAGCCAGGTGTCGTAACGCCGCTGATTGGAAAGGCAGGTACCTTTACAGCCAGCAAAAAGATCAAAACCAGCGCGATCAGGAAAGCCGGTAAACTGTAGCCTACAATTGTGCCGACCTGAATGGTGTGGTCAAAAAGAGAATTTTTTCGAACGGCTGCCGCGATTCCCAAGGGAATGGTGATACAGAACACCAGGACCAATGCCGCCAGATTCAGCAGAATGGTGTTTTTCATCGGAGCAGCTACCATATCGATCACGTCCATCCGGTAAACGGAAGAATAACCGAAATTCCCCGTCAGCATATTGCCGATCCATTTCAGATATTGTATAGGAATTGGATCATTCAGTCCCAATCGTTCCCGGGCAGCTTCGTACATGGCTTCATAGCGTTCCGGGTCTGTAGTAGCTAAGGTGCTATCCAGCATCAGTCTGGCCGGGTCACCCGGAACCAGTTTATATATTCCAAAGAGCAGGATGGATACAACAAAAAAGACAAAAATCATATAAAGCAATCGCCTTGCTAGATATCGCCCCATACATTTCCTCCCATTTTCGGAATAAAATTACTGTGCCCGGTTTTACTGTAAAAATACGCCTTTCACTATTGAAGCTCCGCATACAAAATCGCGTTTTCCCAAGTCCATAAGCCGTCCGGCGTATAATTCTGGAGACGAGGTGTGAAAAAATCGTGATAGTCATCGGAATAAAGCGGGATATCCGGCAGCAGCTGGTTCCAACGCTTTTGGAACTGAAGCCATTTGGCATCCCAAGCTTCTGTATCTCCTGGCTCAGTCGCCTTCATTTCCAAGGCCAACTGGTAAAGCTCCTCATCTGCAAGAAAGTTGGAATTATAGCTCCCGCCGAAATTTTTCAGGTCGGGATTATAATAATACCAAACCGCCGATATACTCCCAAAGCCGGTTCCAAGGTTGAACATATGGTAGTTCTGCCCCTCTGCCTGCTGAAGTTCGCTTAAAAGTTTTCCCATTTCCATGGAAGTCGCCTGTAGTTCCATCCCAACCTTAGCCATTTCTCCGGGCAGCATAGTGTTAATCAGGTCGGAAACAGGGTTATTCGCCGTATTGGCCCATTTGATAATCAGCGGTACCAATTGTCCGTTTTCTTCCTTGTAGCGAAGGGTATCTACCCCCTCCTGAAATTCTCCGCCGGATGCATTCTTGGTCCAACCGTCAGCAACCAGAAGTTCCCGAGCCTTATCCAGATCGTAGATGTAATGGATCAGCTCCGATTCCAACGCCTCTCGATTTTCCCGATACTCCCGCTGGGACAACCCGTAGTAGCCGTCTACAACCCGGGCATGCCCGCCGGAATATTGCCGCGCAAACTCGTCCCTGTCCAGACAATAGGCAATTGCCTGCCGCACGGCCGCGGATTGGGTCGGACCATGATTGGCTGCGAAAGCGATTCGTCCGTATCCCGCTCGAAGATAGGTAGCATATTCCACCTTGCCTTCTTCGGCAAGATCTAAGCCACGGTCAATGGCAGTGCCGGAAACCTGCGTCAGCAAGCCCACAGACGCTGCAGCCAATTCGTCCATCATCGTAGCATCTGTCACAGACTTTATAATCAGCTTTTCAATAGAAGGTTTCTGACCTTCGTAATTTCCCAGGAAATTAGGGTTCAGAACCAGGGATGCCTGTTTCGTCGCCGGGTCATACTCCTCCAGGCAATACGGGCCGGCGTTTACTTTCGGATAATACCGATAGCCAGTTTCTGAATCCAGAATAGTCTCCCGGAACAAGTCAACAGTAAACTCCTCGCTCAGAGTTGCACCCTCCCCGTCGTCCGAAATTTCCACACCGGGCGCAATGACTGATGTCGGAAGCGGAGATACACCGGCATAACTCAGCTCAAAGTAATACGGAAAATTTTCCGCTTTCACCGTAATGGAAAAGGTATCTTCCCCTAGCAGCCGAATTCCTGAAAAGGTACGGGTCTCTCCGGAATGAAATTCCTCAAAACCTACATAGTCAATACCGGAAAAATTGTCGGCCTCCAATGCGCCGAACTCCGGGGAAGAATATAAAAGGATATTGAACACATAGTCCTTGGCCGTAATGGGGGATCCGTCACTGAAGGTCAGGCCCGGCTGAAGAGTAATCGTAAATGTTTTGGAACCGTCGTCGTTTTCCTCATCGGAAAATTCCTTGACGGCTGTCTTGTTGACCTCAAAAAAACCTTCACGGGTATAAGAAACCGTTTCATAGCCGTTAAGCAGAGCTTTTATGGATTTATTCGGAGCTGAATTGGTCCATCCGTCCATCATGTCTGCATTCAATGCGCTGACAGAACCTACGATCAGTTGGGAGGATGATTCAGGCTGATCTGTATTGCTGCAGCTGCTCATAGATATGGCTGCAACTACAGCTAGGATAAATGACAAAATCTTTTTCATGGAATACGCCTCCTTGGCAATCGATGAAAATAGTATATCCCTTTTGCAGAAAAAACCATGCGCCGGTATATTTTTCCGGCACATGGAAACACTATTTTCACCCGAAACCATTTGAAGGAGGAACCGATATGTCAACTGTTCGCGGCAAAGTCCGGCTTGCTACCTTTTTTACTGCAGCAATTCTGATCTGCGCCGGCTTTGCCTTACAAGGATACCTGGAAACGCAGCAATATAAACGCGCACTGGAAAATGCCTATGTCCGCGCAACGGAGGACCTGGCAGCTTATACAGAAAACATTGCTGCCACATTGGAAAAGGGAATGTATACCGGAACGCCGGAACTGCTGGAGACGCTTTCCGCACGTCTTTGGAAAGAATCCGCTGCAGCCAAAGCCTGTCTCTCCCAGCTGCCTATCAGCGAACTGAACCTGGAAAATACCTATAAGTTTCTGGCCCAGGTCGGAGAATATGCCGTTGCCCTATCTAAAAAGGCTGCAGAGGGTGAAAAGCTTACCGAAGAAGAATACGACAACCTTAGAAAGCTGTCCGATTATGCTGACAGCCTGGAAGAAAGTATGCTAGTAATTCAGGATTCCGTCCGAAATGGGCAGACAAACCTTGCAGACTCCATTACTGTAGGGATCTCAGCGCAGCCGCCGACGATCGGAGAAGATTTAGCAGAATTTGAAGAGGGATTTACCGCTTACCCTACCCTCATCTATGATGGTCCCTTTTCCGATCACCTTCTTGAGAAGGAACCGGAGATGCTGAAAAATGCATCGGAAGTCAGCCGCGCCAAAGCCCGGGAAAAAGCAGCAGCAGCTTTCAACGTAGATTCCGGCAAGCTTTTAAACAACGGAGACGAAGAAGGCATGATGCCCTCCTACTGCTTTTCTTTTGAAGACCGGGAGATCTCCATTACCAAACAGGGCGGTTATATTACCTACCTGATTGACCCCCGGCTGGTAACGACCCAAAAGCTTTCAGCGGAAGAAGCAGTCCATAAAGCCGAAAACTATTTGCGCTGGCTGGAAATTCCTGACATGACAATGACTTATTATGAAATTGCCGACAATATTCTGACCGCAAACTTTGCAGCCGTTCAAGGGGATTTCACACTTTATACTGATCTGATCAAGGTCAGCGTTGCCATGGACGACGGCGGAATCGTCAGTTTTGACGCCCGCGGATATCTGACCAATCATTATGAACGAGAACTTCCCACCCCCAAGTTGACTGCCGAGGAAGCCCGCAATTCTGTCAGCAGCATCCTGGAGGTTCAGTCGACACGGATGGCGCTGATTCCTTCTGACGGCGACAACGAACTCTACTGCTATGAATTGCGCTGCCAGGAGGAAGATGGCCGTGATATTCTGGTATATATCAATTGTGAAACCGGTCAGGAAGAGCAGATCCTGATCCTCCTGACCAGTGAAAGCGGCACCCTTGTTATCTAAAAAAAGCTCTGTTTCCTGTTGTATGCTTTAGCGTAAAAAGCCCCCAGCTATGCCGGGGAGAGCAAAAAGATTATAGTAGTGAAAAAGACCTTCTGGTAGAATAAAGTTGCGGTCGGCCAACTGCAACAATACAAGAACCAGGAGGTCTTTTCACATGAGAAAAAAGATATGGTAATATACGGACAAATCAAGGAAGATATTTGGCAGATACTGAAAACGCTGTGTCAGCAAAAAGAAGTAGAAATCGTTGAGGTGCAAATACGGGGATCAGCATCTCTGGGCAAGAGAATACCAGGTCGATACGGTAGGGCGCAATAAAAAGCAGATACAGGAATACATCAAAAGGCACGTGAAGGAAGACCAGATTGCAGACTAGATGAGGCTAAAGAAGTTTATTGACCTGTTTACGGTTGGCAAGAATCTCAAGGTGTAAAAGAGCCCTTAAGGGGCGTTGTCTGTATCATGCCCTTCTTTCCAGGGCTTACACAACCCCAGGCTTAGCCGAGGATCCTGACTTAGATCGTTTCATTGGTCACAGTAGACTGGGCATAGTGTTGCGCTTGAGAATACCAAAGTTCCGCGTATTTACCGTTTTCCTGCGCCAGCAACGCATCATGACTGCCTTGTTGGACAATCTGTCCGTGATCAAAAACTGCAATTTCGTCACAGAACCGGCAGGAAGAGAGCCGGTGACTGATATAGATGGCGGTTTTATCATTGATGAGTTCGTTGAATTTGGTGTAAACCTCATACTCCGCCAGAGGATCCAGCGCAGCGGTCGGTTCATCCAGTACAATAAAGGAAGCATCCTTATAAAGGGCACGGGCCAGGGCAATTTTCTGCGCTTCACCGCCGGAAATCTCCACCCCTTTTTCGTCAAATTCCCGATAAAGGCAGGTATCCAGTCCCTCCGGCATCTCAGAAAGGCGCTCTCCAAAACCGGCCATCCGCAAGCATTTTTCCGCTTTCTCCCGGTCATAGACAGCTGCTCCGGCTACGTTTTGGCCTAAGGGAAACGCCAACAGCTGAAAGTCCTGAAAGACCACCGCGAATATCTGAAGGTAATCCTCATATTTGTATTTCCGGATATCGATTCCGTTTAAAAGAATTTCCCCTTCAGTGGGATCATAAAGGCGGCAGAGGAGCTTAATAAAGGTGGTTTTGCCGGAACCGTTCTGACCTACCAGAGCAAGCCGCTCCCCGATCTTGAATTTCATGGAAACGTGCCGCAGGGCATAAATTTCAGAGCCGGGATATTGAAACGAAACATCTCTAAACTCTACTTCATACTGCCGGTCGGAGCGTTTCTCAGTCGTAAGGGTGCCCTGGTACATCCGGTCCGGCAAATCAAGAAGTTCAAAGGAAGTTTTGAGAAATTCAGCGTTATTCTGAATGGCTCCCACTTCGAACATCAACCCGGAAATGCCCTTTGCCAAAGCGGTAATCGCGCCGATATACTGGGTGACGGAACCGACGCCAAATGCTCCGGCCCAGGCCTTCAGGCAGACAAACAGGTAGGCAAACCCGGTAAAAACCGTGGAAATAGCAGTCGACAAGGCAGCCAGCCCACCCATAGGTCCGGCGGCATACTTAGCTTGAGCAGATTTCGGCGTACAGAGCGGAAACCTTGTAAGGTAGCAATAAGACATATTTTGCTGATTGTATATCCGCATATCCAGTGCACGTTCATGCTGATGCATACGATATCCATAAAAACTGAAAAGCCGGTTACCAAATTTGTTTTCTTCCGCAGATCTGACCCAATAGCTTTCAGCCTTTGTTGAACACAATGGGGCTAAAAAAGATACCAGCAGCAAAATGGCCAGAAGTGCGATTACAAACAACGGGTTATTGAGAAATGAAAATTCAGATCCTGCCGGAACGGGTATCGTGAAAAGGCTGATCGTCAAGAGCAGCGAACTGAGAATATTGGTAACAGCACCGGTCAATGCTTCAAATATCCAAAGCATCTTACATAATCCCCAACCACCCCAACCTGCGTTTTGTCGTATTTGGGAATAAACATCCTGCGTACTTTGTTCATCTAACACACAGAAATCCATTCGAAGTAATTTGTCTAAATATATTTGGGAATCGCTTATCCAGACATGAGATTTCCGGCTGTTGTTCCAACGTACAGCCGCTGATTTTAAGAGGGTCAGCACAGCTGTAACCGCAATTGTGATCAGTACCCACTTCCATAAGACCTGCAGGTTTCGGCCGCCGCTCAACTCATTCAGGATTCGGGCAGAACAGTAGATACCGACATAAGGGATAACAGCTGTCAACATTTGGCTGCAGAATGTGGATTCGAACAGCCCCGGGCAATGTTCCCTGAAAATACGAAACGCTCTGAAATTGAGTGCAAACGCTTTTTTAAATGGCATGGTTTTTCTCTTATTCTCCATCTTCAGCACTCCCCTCCCGATAATACTTGCTCTGAATTTCATACAGTCTGGCATATTTTCCGCCCAGCCTCATTAAGGAGTCGTGTGTCCCCTCCTCGGCGATGCCGCCGTCTGCCAGGAGAATAATCCGGTCACAAAACCTGGTAGAGGCTAACCGGTGGGAAATATAAACGGAAGTACATCCAGCCGCCATTTGATTGTATTTCAGATACATATCATTTTCGGCGATGGGGTCAAGCGCTGCGGTAGGCTCATCCAATACCATAACAGGTGCGCCTTTATAAAGTGCACGGGCCAGCATCAGGCGCTGGGTTTCACCGCCGGAAAGCTCGATGCCATCTTCAAAAACCTGCCGGCCTATATGGGTATGATACCCTTGCGGCAAGCTCTCCACTTTTTCAGTCAGCCCGGCCTTTTCGATACAGTCCTTGACCAGCTGCAGATCTATTTTTTCTGCATCCTGTGCCACATTTTCTGCCAATGTCGCTTCCAAAATCGAGAACTGCTGAAACACCGCTGTGAACAGCCCATAGTAATCTCTTCGGTTGTATTGGCGGATATCTTCTCCGTTTAGCAGCACTTCCCCTTCTGTGGGATCATAGAAGCCGCAGATGAGCTTTACCAGAGTTGTTTTTCCGGCTCCATTCAGCCCTACTACCGCCAGCTTTTCTCCCGCCCGGATGGTTAGGTTCAAGTTATGAAGGATATCCTTTTCAGCGCCGGGATATCGGAAACAAACATTTTTAAGTTGAATCTCATATGGAATTTTCTCCGGCTTTAAAGGCTTGCCGTCTTCAAACCGGAAGGGTTCCGGGGTTTCCAGGAATTCCCGGATCATAGAAAGGTCAATGCTTTGGGTATGAAGGATTGAAAATCCGGATAAAATCCCGGTTACCCATGCGGTGAACCCGCTCACCGCTGTAAAGTACAAAAGGAACTGAGAAGCCGGCAAACCGGTATTCAATGTCAGTGCGATCAAATAAAAGTAAGCGATCCCGTTGCGCAGCAGCGTAAGAATAATATCCACGACATCGGCCCAAAGATAGGCTCTTTCCCGGCGGGCCAGAAAGTCATTATGAAGCTGCATGGTGCTATCATAAATGTCCTGAAGCCAGGGGCGCAGACCAAAAAGCCGGATATCCTTACCCAACTCCCGCTTAGGTACATTCCAAATAACGTAATTCAGCTTTTTAATATAAGCTTCTTCTTCTTCCCGATGGCGATATCTCCATTCATTGATCCTCTTGCTGATAAAATATCCGGCAGCGGTTGTAATCAGCACCACAGCAATCAAGATTGGATCAAGAGAAGAAAGCAGTGCAAGATAGATCGCAAACCCTGCGATATTCTTTACAAGCTCTGTCAGGGTTTTCCATACAGCTTCAGCAGCAGAAGAATTACTGTTCATCGCGTTATTTGCTTTTTCCAGCTTTTTCAGTACAGCGGGGTCTTCGGTGTTGGGAAAAGAAGTTGTGTCATATTTCAGCCCAACCATCAGCAGAATATGAAGCCGCACCTCAATCCTGCCGAACATGGTATTGGTGTCAACGTAGGAATTCAAAGCGGCCAGCAGCATCAGCAGCCCTGCAAAGCCAACGATAACCGTTAACAATTCCGGGAGTGGTGCAGCAGTTTCCACCTTTCCCAAAATAACCGGCGCTACGAACAGTTCCGTCAGACTTGTTGCCACCGCAATCGCTGCTGTGGCAATACACAGAAACAGAACGCTTTTGCGCACATTCCAAGCGGTTTTGATCATCCATGCGGAATTTTGCCACATGTTATACCGGGGCCTTTCTTTTTTCTTAGCTTCTGTCATTCCTCTCACCTCGCTTTGATTGTAGCACAAAATCAGCGGAGTGAATCATTTTGGGGACGAATTGTCGTTTTCAGGGGACGAATTGCAGGCCTGAGGCAGCAGCACCTCGGTAGTGAACGCGCCGTCCTCGCTGTTGCGGCTGATATACCCGCCCAACCGTTCAATAACCGTGTCAATCCGAATCAGGCCCAAGCCATGATCTTCTCCCTTCGTGGAACGGAATCGGCCATTTATCTTCGGCAGCTTTTTAGCTGCGGTAAAGTTGGTAAAGGAAAGATAGAGCTGGGAACCTTTCATGTCGATATAAATTCGGATGAGGCGTTTTTCCGGGGGAAGCTTCAAACTGGCCTCGATGGCATTGTCAAAAAGATTCCCGATAATGACGCAGAGATCCAGTTCCGATATCTGCAGCGCAACCGGAACATGGGCATCTGCCCTCACCGGGATTTGCCGGGATCTGGCCAGAGAGATCTTACTGTTCAAAATGGCATCCGTCATGGGATTGCCGGTCTTGATGACAGTATCTACAGTGGAGAGATCCGTTTCCAGCTCGTCAAGGTATTTTCGCAGAGCCTCCAGGTTTCCGTCGGCGGCATAAACCTTCATCACCTGAATGTGGTTGCGGTAATCATGCCGCCAGCCCCGAATCTGCCGATACATGTTTTCCACTTCAGCATAATGGGTCTCGATCAGTTCCCGCTGATAGGCAGCGATACGTGTATCAATTTTTTTCGAAAAGAAATTCATGTCGGTCTCCTTACATTCTGGTAATGATGGCGCGGTTCAACGGCTCATACATTCCTCGGGGTAACGGAAGCACTGTCCCGTCAGTCAAATATACATCGGTTTTTGTAACACGCTGGATACAGGTCAGATTTAAGATGCAGGATCGGCCAATCCTGAAAAAGCGCTCGTCCAATGATGGCTCAAATTCTCCTAACGACTTTTTTAGGGTATAATCCTTTTTGGCATGGATAGTGACATAGTTTTGACGGACATCCAGATAACGGATTTCATAAATGGGGACCCTCACCGTTTCACCTGACAAGCTCAAGGTCAGGAACCGTCCATTTTTGCGCAGCTTCTGAACAGCCCTATCCAATACTGTTAAAAGTTTTTCCCGGTCTACCGGCTTCATCAGGTAGTGGAGTGCGGCGACCTCATATCCTTCCGCAATATATTCGGAATATCCCGTGATAAAAATAATTTGTACTGCTTCGTTCTCCGCACGAATGCGCTTAGCCAATGCTATGCCGTCTAGACTGCCCATCTCGATATCCAGCAGCAGGATGTCGTAGCTATTTTGCTCCTCATAACGGAAAAGAAATTCCTCTGCACTTCCAAATACTTCCAGATCAACTGCATAATCCGACTGTTCTGCCCATGAACGTACCAGTGCGGAAATATATGCTCGCTGAGTTTCCTCATCATCACAGACTGCAATTTTATAATCCATGTTGCTCTCCCTTATTTGATCCGGCAGACCAGTCCCGGAGAATTCACAGTTCATTCACGAATTGTACTTGACAACCCGTTTCCCTCCTGTGTTACACTTAATTATAGCAGATAATACTTTTTTCTTCCAGTGCCTGTAATTTGAATGGCACGGGAAAATTCAATGGAATAGCTGGGAGGAACTGATTATGCGTAAAGATTTTGGCGTAAAGCCCTGGACTTACCCGCAGCCGGTACTCATTATCGCTGCCTACGACGGGAATAAAGTGCCAAATGCGATGAACGCTGCATGGGGCGGCATCAGCGAGGAAAACCAGATTTCGATCTGCATCAGCGCAGGACATAAAACAACCAAAAATATCTTGACTACAAAGGCCTTTACCGTAAGCATGGCGGACGCCGCGCATACAGCTGAATGCGATTATTTGGGGATCGTTTCAGGCAACCAGACGGTGGACAAATTGCAGAAAGTGGGATTTCATACTAGAAAATCGGAATTTGTAGATGCACCGATCATTGAGGAACTCCCCATGACGCTGGAATGTCGCTTGGTTAGCTATGATTCGGAAAGCTGTCGTTTAGTAGGAGAAATTGTTAATGTCAGTGCTGATGAACACATTTTGAGTGAAGATGGGCAGATAGATCCTGATAAATTGGAACCTATTACCTTTGATCCCATTCATAATGTCTATCGCAAATTAGGTGAAATTACAGGCAAGGCTTTCGGCGAAGGCAAAAAGATAAAATAACAAAATAAAGCCGGCGTACCATGGTAGTACACCGGCTTTATTTTTGTTACGGGTCAAATCAAGCCATACATCATCTGGGAAATGATGTCATAAATCTTATCATGACATTTGCCGCAGCCTGTCGAACATGCCGTCTGTTTTTGCACATCAGCAAAAGCGGCATCCACATCACTCATGCTTTTGGAATTTCGAAGTGCATGTTCAATATCAGCAAGAGACACCTTTTTGCATTTACAAATCAATTCGTTTTCAGTTACCATATTTATAAACTCCTTTAAATTTCTTCAATTTCAATATTGACCTCATGGCCACAGGCACTAGAGCGAATAATACCGTCAATAATTGCCTGGTTATAAATAATTTGAGAAGTTGGAATCGGGGCGGGCAATCCCTGCTCAACCGCATCTACAAACGCCCGGCATTTCAGGAAGAACCGGTCTTCTTTATTATCATGCAACGGAATAGGAGTGCATGTCATTTCACCGAAGTCGTCGTGGAAGAGAGTAATATCTCCGCAGCTGCCGTCCCAGGCACCGCCCCAGGCAGTACCCACATTGGCCGGCTCCACTTTCAAACCGGCATCTGTACCCAGGAAAATTGTATTTCCGGTCGTATCCATATGCATTGCCCAGCTCATACGGAAGTCAAGTGTAATTCCGCCTTCCAACCGGATGAACGCACCGCAGAAATCATCGACGGAGAATCTCTTCGCGTCTTTTTCAGGTGTATACTTCGGGTTCTTTCCGAAATAGTCGTAAGAAACTGCGGAAACAGTCAAGGGCTTCGGGTAGCCGATGGCATTAAGGACCATGTCCAAAGAATAGCAGCCAATGTCTGCCAAAGCGCCGACACCCGCCAGATCCTTCTCGATAAAGGTACCGCCAGGAATACCACGGCGACGTCCACCACCAGTCTGGATGTAATAGATCTTACCCAAACGTCCGCTTTGAATAACCTCTTTGATTTTTTGCATCCGGCCATCATATCTGGGCTGGAATCCAACTGTTAAGATACGGCCGGTTTCCTTTTCAGTACGGCGGATATCCAAGGCGTCTGCCAAGGTAACTGTCATCGGCTTTTCCAGGAGAACATGGCAACCGGCTTTCATGGCTGCAATGGCACATACCGCATGAGCTGTATTATAAGTACAAACGCTGACAGCATCCAAATTCATAGTATCCAGCATGGTTTGGGTATCCTCGAATGCTTTAGCGTCAGTGAGACCATGACGATCCAGAAATGCTCTGGCTTTTCCGGGAATGATATCTGCACCGGCAACGACTTCTACGTCATCCATCCGCAAGTAAGAGCCTACATGGGAATTGGCAATGCCGCCGGTTCCAATGATACCAATGCGAAGCTTTTTCATGATAAATCCCTGCTTTCTGCTGCTGTGGCAGCATAGATTATAAGGTGGGGCAAACAATTTTATTATAGAATGTTTTTACAGAGTTTGCAAGGGGTTTCTTATTTCGAGAGTACTTTTTTACAAAAAAATATTAGTTTCTAAACAAAACGCAAAAATTTGGAAAGACTCTTCCTTTTCTGAGAAAACTGCGTTATACTGACAATGAGAACCGCCTTGCGGCGGATAAGAGAGGAGAGAGCCTTTATGGAAGGAAGAACATTCCCACGCACTGTAGTAGGAGGAAAATCTGTATCCAGAATGATTATCGGGAGCAATTGGCTAGCCGGATACAGTCATCGAAGTCCTGCTGCAGACCAGATGATTAAACATCGTCATCAGTCTCCGGAAACGATTGTCCCTATGCTCGTGACCTTTCTCAACGCCGGTGTGGATACCATGATGGCGCCTTTTGCTGGACTTCCCCAAATTCTCAGAGCTGTACGGGAAGCCGAAGAAAAAACAGGACGAAAAATGATTCTTGTGGACACGCCGATCATTAATGTTGACGATAATCCAACTGCCCGGCAGGAAGCTGAATCTATGATTCGAAAAAGTAAAGAGTTGGGGGCTTCATTCTGCCTTATCCACCATTCCAGCGCTGAACAGCTGGTTAATAAAAACACCCGTACCATCCAGCGTCTGGATGACTACACAAAAATGATTCGAGATGCCGGATTGGTTCCGGGCCTGTCCGCACATATGCCGGAATTGGTAGTATATAGCGACGAAAACGCATATGATGTGGAAACTTACATCCAAATTTATAACTGCATGGGTTTTCTGATGCAGGTTGAAGTTGAAACCGTCAATTCCATAATCCGTTCTGCCAAAAAGCCTGTTATGACTATCAAGCCCATGGCTGCCGGACGCTGTACTCCTTTCGTTGGGCTGAATTTTTCCTGGGCAACCATTCGGGAGCAGGATATGGTTACTGTAGGGTGTTTCAATGAGGCTGAAGCACAGGAAGATATTGACATTTCCCTTGCAGCTTTGAAGCTGCAGGAATCCCGGTTAGGGATCCGGCAAAGCCCGAATCCGAACCAGGCTGCCTTCGGTAAAGAGCAATCTTAATCGAAACATTTGCTAAGATAGACGGCTGAAGCAATGGGAAATGCCGTCCGCGGAAATTACTCAGATAATTCCTAAAAAAGTAACGCTGTCGGTATCAGAAACATCATACCGACAGCGTTATTATTTTTATTCTGCTTTTTCCTGTAAAGTTATTACGGTTGTATACTCCCCTACGGCCCAGGCCAAAACCCTGTTTTGACAGTATACCCGTACTGGAACAGTATACTGTCCCTTTTTCGCCGTAACCTGTGACAAATCAATTGAGGCAACCAGATCATCAGAGGTTAAACTGTCCATTATGGTACTGTCACCGACAATTTTTACATTTTCCAGCGAACTGGTTGTCAAAATGGCATCATATCCCGCGGGTACATTTTCAAATACGAAATTGCTTCGCGGAACTGAAAAGGTCTTAGAGGTCATACCATAACTCGGGAATGTGATAGTTACAGAGGTCACATTTTCCGTATTGATAAAACCAGCGGGCAAGGTAACATCCAGTGTCATCTCCTTGCCGATATCCACGGTGCGGAAATCGATAGGGCCTAAAATAACCGTATCCTGATTATCTACAATATCATTTGCCGCGGCTACCATGATCGCATTTTGTGAAAGAGTATACTTCAGTTTTTCCAGTGGAAATCCCTTAGGCACATTGACAAACTGCGGTTCCAGAGTCAACTTTTTGCTCCGATAAATTGGCACCGTAACCTCCACAGTACCCGGCTCAACTGTCAGGTACTCGGAGGTAACCGCTGCACCATTTTTATCAAGCAGCGTTGGTGTTCCGGATACAGACAGAGAATCTGTCAGCTCGCCTTCATTGTCTAAAACCATTACACAGCGATCAATGCGGTCAACGACATTTTGTGGACCACTTACGGTAATATCCTCCACATCCGCGTATGGCGTTTCCAAAATATATCCATCTGCGGCACTCAGCTTGGGAGTCGAAATTTCCAATGTGAACTGCTTTGTCACAATTTTATCGAACGTCAATGTAACTTCGGTATCCGACCAGCTATTAATCACATAATCCGCATTCTCATTTTTCTTGGTCACTTCAATCGGCAAAGTGTAATCTTTTGCCTGATTTACATTGTTCAGTGATACAGTCGCAATAAAATCGTCCGCAGTCAGTTTCTGGACAGTTGCATTTTTTCCTGTAACATAAACCGTAACAGTAAATTCTGTATCACCGATTCGTTGAAGTCCCAGACTTTGCGGAATAGAGCCTTCATAGTTAATGCTGACCGGCACATTTACGATTGTACGGTTGCGCTGAGGGATTTGTGAAACAGTTACTGCAAACCAAGCCACAATAGCGGCTATAATTGCAAAAATCCGAACAAAGTTATCGTTATCAAACAGCTTCTGGAAGCTGATTTTTCTCCACGAAATTTTTTTCATTTTTTCTTTCCCTTCCAAAAGCTCGGCTTTTTATCCTTATTATCCTCGTTTGCTTCAGGAATCAGGTAAAAATGCAAGGTCTGACGCAATTTTTCGATGGAAAGATTACGGATCAGCCTTCCGTTAACTGCAAAGGAAATTCCACCAGTTTCTTCACTAACCACAATTGTTACAGAGTCCGAAACCTCGCTGATTCCCAGCGCGGCGCGGTGGCGGGAACCCAATTTTTTATCGATATCCTCTTCCTTATCCGGCTTTGGCAAAAAACATGCCGCGGCATATATTTTTCCATCTCGCATGATGACTGCGCCGTCATGCAGAGGAGAATTTTTAAAGAAAATGTTGCCAATCAATTCAACACTGGGAACCGCATCAACTACGACACCTGTTGCAATCTGTTCCCCCAGTTTAGTAGCCCGTTCAATCACGATCAGAGCGCCTGTCGCAGACATTGACAACCGCTGCACTGCCTCACAGAGAATTTCGATAGGCATTCCCCATACAGCATTTTGAAGAAGGGTTTCTTCCGGATGGGTCCAGGGGGTTAAGGTTTTAACCTTCGCCTGCCCCACCTTTTCCAGGGTACGCCGCAGTTCCGGTTGAAACACCACAATAATTGCGATAATGCCCAATTCAAAGACCTTGTTTAATAACCAGGTCACAGTATTCAATTCAGCAATTTGTGCGATAAGGTAAGCTGCGGCCAGCAGCAGAATCCCTTTTACCAGCTGTCCGGCACGGGTTTCCCGCACAATTTTGACGCCCTTATAGACGACATATGCCACCAGCAGAATATCCAGCAAATCCCATGGGAGTCGAAATCCCGCAGCCGCCGCGAGAATATCGTTCCAGATGTTCACAATTGTCTGCATTCTGACAACCCAGATTTCCGATATCCCGGAAATCTCCCTTTCTTTAAAAATCCCTTTTTTCTATTGTACCAACAAACGCGGTTCTTTTCAACCTCTGGACAAGCCTATTTTTTGAATTTTTTTCACTTCTCCCAAAAAAAGGTTCACCTGTTTGGCGTTATTAAAAACAGACGGTGAAAATCGTACTGCGCCCTGCTTCAAGGTTCCCAAATATTGGTGTGCCAATCCGGCACAATGGAACCCCCCACGGAGGGCAAATCCTTTTTCATTGAGATATGCTGCCACCTGATTGGAGTCTACTTCGTGGATATTGAAGCTCACCAAGGGTGCTTTTTCCCCCATCCTAAACGTTTTTGCCACCAATTCGACGTTTTCCATGACCTGCATTTCGTCATAGACGTGTCTGCACAACGCCATTTCATACCGGTAAGCAGCACCCGGATGCTGATGGTTTAAAAAATCCAGCCCAGCCCCTAAGGTCAGCACTCCTACCGTGTTAATTGTTCCGCTTTCTAGGCGGTCCGGTAAAAAATCAGGCTGATCCAGTTCTAAGGAGTTGCTCCCCGTACCGCCCTCTATAATTGTATCCAGCCTTGCTTCGTCAGCGACGATCAGCAGTCCTGTTCCAGCTGCTCCATAAAGCCCCTTATGGCCTGCCGCACAAAGACAGTGGATTCCCAATTCTTTCACATTGATTGGGATTACTCCTGCTGCCTGAGCTGCGTCCACAACAAAAAACAGTCCTTTTTCACGACAAAGTTCTCCGATTTGGCGGATTGGCAATATCGTTCCCGAAACATTGGACGCATAGGTGCAGACGATTGCCTTTGTATCAGGTCTGATATTGTTTCGGAAATTCTGCAGAGTTTTGTCCGGATCCATTTCATCCACTTCTGCCACTGAATAAGATACTCCTGCTCTTTTATGCAGTGCTTCCAGTGGTCGAACCACGGAATTATGCTCCAATGATGAGGTGATAATGTGTCCGGAGTGCCCCATGATTCCCTTAATAGCCATATTCAGTGCCATTGTACAGTTCAAGGTAAAAATAACATTCTCCGGCTGTGCGCCGAAGAAGGCAGCTACTTTTTCACGGACACCGAAGACCTTTTCCGAAACCCGCATGGAAATACGATGCCCGCTCCGTCCGGGATTTCCACCGTAAATCCGCACTGCGTCGGATGCGGCTACCTGTACACTTTGAGGCTTTGGAAAACTGGTAGCTGCATTATCAAAATAGATCATATTCTGCCTGGCCTTTCCGGGCCGCCCGGAGTCCGGCCGGCCCCGAGAATGTGTTTCATAAGCTCGTTATGCCTGTCGGACGATTTTTAAAATTCTGATTCCATTTTGCCTCAGCAGTTCTTCAGCACGCACTGTATCTCCCCGAATTGCCAGACTATAACTGCACCCTTTGTCGGAAAGTCCCTCCGGTGTTCGGATGACCTCACTTTTAATCCATGCCTGCTCCAACAGTTTTTGCGCTTTGTAGGCATAGGTAATGGAAGTTAATACAATAATATCACGAGCCACAGGCCGCCCTTCCTTTCCAATAAATTGAGCCGCCGCCAGAAAGACGCCCGCTCAACTCATTATATGAAGGAAGTGATTCTTTGGCCTTAATCTTGAAAAGTCTTAAAAATATTTCTATTTTGTTTTATAAAGAAGGCAAACCGCATCAGACGCAATCCCCTCCCCTGAACCAGTAAAGCCTAAACCTTCTTCAGTAGTAGCCTTGATGCTGACGCATTCCTCAGACATTTGCAAATCCGCTGCAACTGTTTTTCGCATAGCATCAATATATGGACGCAATTTTGGAGCCTGTGCAATCACAGTTGCGTCCACATTTCCCACAGCATACCCTTTTTCCCGAATCAACTCTGCTACACGTCTCAACAGCACGCGGCTGTCTGCTCCTGAATAAGCGGGATCATTGTCCGGAAAATGGAATCCAATATCACCCAATGCCAATGCACCAAGTAAGGCATCCATAATCGCATGGAGCAGTACATCCGCATCAGAATGGCCTAACAGGCCCTTATCCCATGGAATTTCCACCCCACCCAGAATCAGCTTTCTTTCCGGAACTAGCCGATGTACATCATATCCTTTTCCGATTCGAAACATATGCTGTCCTTTCTCAAGATCATTTTGCTTCCGGAGGACTGCTTCTGCCGCAGGAAGGTCTTCCGGAGTGGTAATTTTGAAATTGTCATAGCTGCCCTGTGTCAGCCGTACTGGTTTTCCGATTTGTTCAAACAGCTGTGCATCGTCCGTAAAGTCAAGCCCCCGCTGTTTTGCCGTTTCCATCGCTTCCAGATAATCCTTTTTCCGGAACACCTGTGGGGTCTGCACCTGGAAAAGGCGGCTGCGATCCGGTGTATTTCGGATCATCCCGTCTTCCACGTGTTTGATGGTATCTTTTACCGCCACGCCTAAAACAGCGGCTCCGAATTTTTCAGCATCACTCAATACCCGCAGGATATCCTCTCGTCTGACCAGTGGTCTGGCTCCGTCATGGATTGCCACGAACTCAGCTGCCGAAGCAATTTTTTCCATACCCGCAAAAACCGATTGCTGACGGGTAGGGCCGCCGCAAGCTTCAACCCGTACCGGCAAATCCTTCAACAATTCCCGATACTTTGGCGCTGTCGCCTCTCCGGTAATTACTATGATTTCTCCTACCTGGTCAATCCCTACAAAGGCTTCTACACTGCGGCGCAAAACCGATTTCCCATCCAATTTTAAAAGCTGTTTATCGATTCCGCCCATTCGGCTGGAACTGCCGGCACTCATAATCAATACACTAACCATTTTATCCTCCTGCACACATCAGCCTTTATTTTATGGTAGCAACTACAGCTAAAAAATGCAAGCCTATCTTTTAATATTAAGAAAATCTTTCTGTTTTTTATTTTCAGATTATCTATTGAAAAAATCTCAAAATTCGCTATAATGAAAGAAAAAAGGTTATTTTGTCATGATCAGCACTTTGAAAGTTTGAATTGGAGGAATTAATTATGCTGAGAGTTGCGTTGGTCGGAACAGGTGGAATCAGTGGTGCCCATCTTCCGGCATGGAAAGAATTGGAAGGCGCTGAATTAGTAGCAGTTTGTGATATTCGCCACGAAAAAGCTGACGCTGCCGCTGAAAAATACGGGGCAAAGGCGTATTATGATCTGGATACGATGCTTGATGAAGTAAAGCCGGATATCCTTGATATCTGTACTCCTACCTACCTGCATCCTGAAATGGCATTGAAGGGAATTCGTCATGGCTGCAATGTTTTGACAGAAAAGCCCATTTCTCTTCACGAAAAGGATGTCGATATCATCTATGCGGAGGCAGAAAAATATGGCGTCCATTTTATGGTAGCCCAGGTACTGCGCTTTTGGCGTGAATACGTCTACTTGAAGGATGTGTATGATAAAAAAACATACGGACGTCTTTTAAGCGGTCATATGCGTCGGCTGGGTACAACCCCTCGCTGGAGTTGGGACAACTGGATGACTGATCCTGAACGCAGTGGTATGGTACCCTTTGACCTTCATATCCATGATTTGGACTTTATGGTGTACGCCTTTGGTGCGCCTAAGAAGATGGAGTGCCATCGTGCTGGCACCCCTCGTCAGGATTATCTGCATATTGATTATGATTATGACGACTTTTTCATCAGTGCGGAAGCATCCTGGTTCAGCGGCGATTACAGATTCTGCGCCGAATTCGTATTTCAATTTGAAAAAGCAGTCGTTGCACTGGAAGATGGCGTGCTGACAGTGTATCCTGAAGATGGAAAACCATTTACTTTGGATGGAGAAGATGCTCCGGAATGTGGCATCAATTTGCCAGCTACCAATGCGTATGCAGAAGAAATCCGCTATTTTGCTGACTGTGTGGCAAACAACAAACCTGTTAGCATTATTAAGCCGGAAGAACTGAAGACGGTTCTCAGGTTGATCGATGGTTTTTCAAAATAAATCAAGCAGTAAAAATCCGACACAGTAATGAACTGCACCCCATTTGTTGGACAGTATGGTATACTGGATAACAAGTGGGGTGCTTAATTATGCCAAAAGGAATACCGAACAAACGCTACACGCCGGAATTTAAGCAAATGGTAGTAGAGACAA
>CALXBD010000150.1 GCA_944386445.1 uncultured Clostridia bacterium | reverse complement strand
AAACGACTTACCTCTTCTCAAAATTGACTTACCCTTGTTTTGAAACTATTCACTTACCTATGTCTTGACGGGACACGTTCCTCATCCGGCTCATCCCCTATCCCCGGCCCCCACAACTCATGATGGCGGCCCAGATTCGGATAATTCGGATGGTGCCAGTCCGGCAGGGAATAATAAATTCCAAGCTTGATGTTCCGCCTGGCGCAGGCGTTGGCGAGCATGGCCAGCACATCTTTGCCGTATGGTGTATTCATAACATTATAATCCGTATACCGTGTGTCATACATGCAGAATCCGTCATGGTGCTTTGCCGTAAACACGAGAAAATCCATGCCGCACATTTCCATCAGGTCGAGCCAGCGGTCCGGGTCATAGCCGTTGGGATTGAAACGGTGCTGAAGCGCTTCATATTCGCTCCGCCTGCACCCCCTCCGCCACAGGACCTGCTCATGCCAGGCCGGAATGGAATACAGCCCCCAATGGACGAACATCCCCATCCTGTGTTCAAAGAACCAGTCTCTCTGATCTCCGAATCGCCTGATCATATGTGCTCCTCCGCGATACGGATCTTGATGACCGCTTTTTTCACATGTCCGGTACCCTGCAGGCAGCATTTCACTTTGTGGGCGTCTGCCGGAAAGAAGACGATAAACTGCCCCGGCAATGCAGCTATTTTCTGCCGGGCCTCCCCGGCAAAAAATTCACAGTCGCTGTCGGGATTGTAGGCTTCTTTACCGGACAGATCTTCTACAGGTGCCCAAAAAATACCTTCCTCACCTTTAAGAGGCACATGCAGGTCGATACATTTTCTGTGGGCCTCCCATTTGGCTGCCTCGGGGGCTACCGTATCATACTCAAATACATTGGCGATGATATCTTCCCCATCGATGGAATAGTGGCCATTGGCCATATCCGCAGAACAGCCGGACAAAAATTCTGCGATCCTTGCCGCTCCGGGAATCATGCCGCCGTAATAATCCATTTGATTTGTACTGTCCAGTATCATCCTTCTCTTCCTTTCTTTAAAGCCTGTCCACTTCTCCAAAGTACCAGCTTTTATCCCTGGGCTGACTTGCATAGGAACGGGCGTAGGTGTATTCCGGCCAATACAGCGCGACACCATCCCGCACCAACTGCGCCTGGTAGTCTGCCAAAAGCGGCTGCCTGCCGCGGACCTCCCGGGGCATCACATTTCTGCGCACACAAAAAGAGGCCAGTTCTCCTGCTGCTTCTCCTATATTCCACTCTGTCGCATGGACACGGAAGGATCCATTGGTCACATGCGTCGTTCCGATATTTTTGCAGGCTGGCAGAATATTCTGCACCCTGACTGGTATGAGCGCACCCAAAGGGATCTGCTGGACCCAATGCTGACCATGTACGGCCGTTGTAATATTGGGCCTGTTGTCCCTGGTTTTTTCGTGGATATCGATTCGATAGCCTGACAGACCTACACTGTCCTCATAAATGACGGGCCTCTCCGGATGCTCATCGATGCGGAAATGCTGTTCCAACACCGTAAAAACCGCCTTTATGCGACGGCTTTCCCGTATATATGGAAATACCGCCAGCCCATCCAATGTGTTGAAAACATCCGGGCGCACATACAGTCCCTTGATCCCGCAACTGCCATCCGGGCATGGCACCTCATTTTGCAGGTAATATACCAGAGATAAAGACAACTCCTTAGCTTCTGCCAGCGCCAGGGATTTTTCCTCTGGTGATACCCCCACAAGTACCCAATCCCGGTACTCATTTCCATTCATCAATACTGTGATATCACTGTCAAAAAATGCCTGTTCGAAGTTGTTTTTGCAGAAGTGTCTTCTGAAATTCCAGATACACTGTCTGTAACGCGACTGGTCGTCGGCTGCAAACAGGCCCGTCATTCCTTTGTCCTGCTCCACATAAGCTGTAATCCCCGACAAGCGTTCCCGGTACTTCTCATAGCTGGCCGGTTTCGGTATGGATGCTTCTTCCCTTCCCGGAGCATAGCTGACCGCAATCAGGTGCGTAAAGGGCTGCTGCCGGAGGGGGTCTGCCGGCCCGTCCAGCGCCAGAGGCTCGCCTGTTTCCTGCTGGCTTTCCGCCCCTGTTACATATTCGACTGCGCCGAGCTCCAGCAAATCTCCCAGTTCCGTCGCGTCCAGAAAATATTGGCCGCTGATCACCAGTTCTTCCTCTGACAGCAGCATTCTGCACCGTACAGCCCTGCAGCGATCATGCTCCATATCGGCGGCGACCGCTTCACAGCCTGTCAGAATCAAAATTTTCCCAGCAGAAATATATGGTGCCAGCATCTCATAGAGCACTGCCTGCCCGACTTTTGGTTCAAAACCCAAAGCGCTTACCCAGCAGGCGCCGGGATTTAAAAAAGGATCTGCCGCTGCTTTTGGCTTCAGCGGATAGTTTCGGCGATAGTATTCCCTGACCTTATTGCGGAAGGTCGAGTAGCTCTTCGTACCGCCGTATTGTTCTATCCACGGATGCTCATCCAAGGGGACTCCCTGACCTGTAGCCTGCCCGCCTATCCAGCAAGTTTTTTCAGTCATAATAACACTTGCGTCTGTTCTGGCTGCCCCAAGGGCTGTGGCCACTCCTCCAAAGCTCGCTCCCACAATGATAACATCGCCTTGTATTTCACGCATATCTGCAATTTCCTCTCTCACTCGAAATTAACATATTGCTCCGTCTGCTTTCAATCTGTTCTGCAGTTCCTGTATGTCTACTTCGCGTGGTGTTATATTTTTCTTAGCTGCGATTGCTGCAGCGGTGCCTGCCGCCTGACCCAGGGCGCCGACGATGGGCGCCACCCTGGTAGAAGACATTGCCTCATGATCCGCTCCGATACAACGTCCCGCGACCAGAATGGAACGCAGCCCTTTCGGCAGGAGGCTGCGGTAGGGAATTTGATATACCGGCGGCTGCCTGCTCTCAAGCCCCCATGATCCGGGGAATGGATGTCAAGATGGTAGTTCCCTTTTGCAATGCTGTCTTCGAATGATGTCGGAGTCAGCAAATCAGGGGCTTTGAGCATATAATCACAGTGAATATGCCTAGTTTCCCGGACTCCGATCTGCGCCCCAAAGGTGAGAAGCCGGGCATTGCGGCATCCGGGGATATAGCCGTGAAGCAGTTCCAGGATGACTTTGGTCTGCAGGATCCCTTGGATCTCACTCTCCGTATGGTTGTTCACATTATTGACGTCTACCCCCTCTACTCGGCTCGCCACCAGCATCAACTCCTTTTTCGGGGGGAATACGACGCCGATCAGCTGATCCCGCGTATAGGGCAGGCCATCCTTTTTGGCCTCTTTTATGATGTCAGGGAACGCGCCCAAGACTGCCAACGGCGCTGTTTCCATCTGTTTAAGCAATTTTTGACGCACAGGGGCTTCCAGTGGAAAGGGCCGAATCTGGGTCGGATTCTTCTTGAAATATTCCAGCATCTCTCCGTAGTCAATATCTGCAAACGTGGCTATACAGCTGGACACCTGCGTTTTCTTGTCCGGCTCCCGTCCAAAGGTGTATTCCGCTCCAGAAAGCACACATACGTCCCCGCTGTCCGTACAATCCACAATCAGCTTTCCGGAGATTGTACAAACCCCTTCTTTGCTGTGAACTGTAACCTGATTCTCTCCGGCATCTGTCACCAAACTGTACAGAAGGCAGTCCACCCCTGCCTCTTTTAACAGATCCAACAGTACCAGCTTCAGCATTGCGGGATCTACACCCACAGCGCTGCCAGTTATTGGATCAAACACAAAATCGGTGGCCGCTCCCTGCTTTTGCAGTGTTTGGATAATTTCAAGGGGGATACCGCCCACTACCAGTTTCCCGGTATTTTTCTCATGAAATCCCAGCCACGGCAAACCGCCAGTCATATTGCCACCCAAAAAGGCGTTTTGTTCCACCAGCAGGACGCGGCTGCCGCCCCGCGCGGCCGCCGAGGCCGCGCAGCATCCGGCAATACCTCCTCCCACTACAATAACGTCATAGTTCATCTGCATCCTCTTTTCCTTTTCCAAATACCTGCAAACACACTGATCCCAGACACGCCGAAAGCAAGGAAGGCCCCTGCAAGCGGCAATACATCCTTTTTCCCGGTCTCAGGTGCTGCCGACACTGCCTCTGTGCTGTCCCCGGAAAGATTCGGATTCTCCGGTTCTCCGCTGCCATCATCTGTCTGCGGTTCTTCGGAAGGCTTCTCATCCTCTGCCGGCGATTCTTCGGAGAGTTCCTCGTCCTCTGCCGGCAATTCTTCGGAGAGTTTCTCATCCTCTGCCGATGGTTCTCCCTCGTCTTCCGGTGGATCTACGTGAGGTTGCCCATCGTCTTCCGGCGGTTCTCCGGCTTCTGTCCGGTCCATATCCATCCGTACCAGCTGCAGACGCTGCGCGTTGTGAGAGCCAGGTGCAAACTCTACGGAACGTCCATAAGTGATGAAAATATAATCCTCTGTAACCAAAATATCCGGGTCCAAAATCTGATAGATCTGGTGACCGTGTCCGCTGGAGGCTCCTGTGATCCCGCCGGCAGAAAGCATTCGGTCCACGTCTGTCACAAACTCCCAATCTTTGCCGTCGGTGCTCTTCATCAGCACCAGCCTCGTCCGGTTAAACGCCGAATTGGGATATTGGGGCGTATCCATGACAAAAGCCATATACCAGGTGCCGCGCTTATAGGGATCCTCGATCACCGCGAAGGAACTGACTGCACAGGGCATCTCTTCAATGGAATAAAATCCTTGCCACGTTGCGCCATAATCGAAGGACACCGTGTAGCAGATGCACCCGTAATTATTTTTCGAAAAATACAACCTGAGAGAGCCATCCGAGCACTGTACAATTTTCCCTTCCGCCAGATTGTTCTCATACTGAGCATTGTAATAAGGATATACCGCATCAACCCCCTGGGAAGATTCTGTCCAGGTTCTGCCCCCGTCGTCGCTGTAGAAGACCCTCGAAAGCGCATCCGTACCGCCTCCGGCATAGCGGTCGCTGATCACCGTAAGGAGCCGGTATCCGCCATCTGGCATTTCCGCTTCCGTGATCGCCCCTGTATAACTTAAATACCGCCGCCTTCCACTGCCATCGATGAGTTGATCCGCAGGGATCACTTCGCCCATCTTGGTCCAGGTCTGCATGTCATCAGACACCAGAGCCTCCATTTCATTGTTCACGTGGATGTAAGTTCCATCCCGGAGCATGAGATATGCGCCATAGCTCCCCGTCTCATCCAGAGAATGGTAGTCCTCTGTCTCCTGCCAGGTAAGGCCCATATCGGTGGAAATCCATTGGCGTTTATAAGAATGGGTTGTAGCTACCAAAAGATCATCTACGGCTTCGATGTCAAATCGGGTAGCGTACAAGTCCGGGTCTATGGTCATTTCCACCACATTATCATTGATGCGGGCCCCGCTGGGGAAAACAATGTGGACGTCATCCGCGTAAAATACTGCTCCATCCGCGAACAGTCCTGCCCGCCCCCAACCGTCGTGAGCGAGTTCATTTGTGACTTCGATGACTGCCGAACCGTCGACTGTTAATACCGCGCCATGTTTTTCTGTCGTGAGGTTCACTTCATACCATGTCTTGGTACTGAAGGACATCTGCGGGCTGTACCAAACCTGTGTCTCATAATCCTTTCCCATGGAAGCCTCAAGGAACCAGCACCCCTTTGCCATATCGTATCCGGCCTTTACATAAGCGCCTCCCAGGATCATTTTCCCCATTAGGCCAAACCTGGCATCAGAGGACAGGATTTCATCAACGTATATCTTTGCCGTAATATCGGGATTGGCTTCGAACCCATGTAAATATGTCTCCTGATAGTTCTCCGCCGATGTGCCGTAGGCCACTGTGCTGCCGACCTGCTCCGCCTTCCAGTTATCCAGTGCTGCTTCCTCCATCCAGTAGTCGGGGTTGCTGCCTGGCGCCTCATCCTCGAAATCATCATCGTAATAAGTCGGATTACTGCTATCCGTATCCTCCGGCGCCACATTCCCCCGCACTACGATATTGTCGAGATACACCGGCCCTGTCGGACGGAAGCCGATGTATCCGCCTGACTGGAAAGGCGGAGCCTCATCCTCAAAGGATGCGGCAAACTGGTCATCCAGATAGATTTCCCAAGTGTTGTTCTGCTCATTATGAATAAATTTTAGATTGCGCCAAACACCGTGGAAATCGCCGAATTGATCTGTCAGGCTCCCTGTCACAAAAAAACGCTGCCTACCCGCGGACTCCCCGCTCTCCCGGGAATACTTCAATACGACGAACCCATTGTCCGGTGTGGAATCGTCCTTTGCGTCATACATGATCATATAGCCGCCTTCAGGGGAATTCAGCAATATGCCACACTGCACCTCATCCATCGGCAGCATGATATCAAATTCCACCATAGAGACATCCACAAAGGCGTAAGGATTGGCGATCACATGATGATCTTCCCGCTCTCATAGTCAGATTCCAGGATGCCTCCGGGAATGTTGTTGGAGAAATAGAGTCTGAAGGCATTGCTTCCCAGCTCTGCGCTTTGCTCTGCGGTCAGAGTATGGGTCTCATAGACACCATCTTCCAGAGTCAGTTTCAATTCTTCATTGGCGATCCCATTATAAGCTTCCAGGGTATTCTCCATCAGATAGAATTTATCGATAAAAGCCATCAGAAGCTCCGGATTTTCGCAGTTGCTTGTCACTTCAAACTGTCCTTTGCTCCCAGACATAAAGGCCGGATTCACATAACAGCTGGGGGTGTAGCCCTCCACTGTGGGAGGCACAATGGCGACATACTGATCCGCAAAGGGACCGACGGGATTCTTTGCCGTAAGGATGCCGTATTTGGCAGCGCTGGTATCATTCTGAATGGCTTTAAAGGTCTCCGAGGAACCCGTAAAGTATTCGCTCCACAGCCATCCGTTCTCATACCACTTCTGCATGGTCTTGATGTAATCTTTGTATTCCTCTGTAGTAGGAACGAAGATTACTTCCCCATCCTTCAGATATACATAGTTCTCGTAAGTGCCGTCCTTGGTGGCAATCCCCCACAGAGAAAGCCAGGCTTCCAGGTGCTCGCTTCCTGAACCCACGCAGGCAATGAGCGGGATCTCGTCCGTAGTATCCCCGTTACCATTGGCGTCTTGGGTGGCAAAAGCTTCCATGACTGCTTCCAGTTCTTCCAGGGTTGTCGGTACTTCAAGGCCGAGGTTGTCAAGCCAGGTCTGATTGATCCAGATGGGGCTTTCCAGATATGTTCCCGGGACCTGATTGATGTAGGGCAGAGAGTAGATGTTTCCGTCTGGCAGAGAGATGCCTTTCAGCAAATCCGGGTTATTGGCAATCACTCTCTCGTTAAACACCGGCATGATGTCCGGATTTGTCAGGTAATCGTTCAGCGGCATGAGATACCCTTCCTGGGCATACATGGCAAGGAAAGTCTCATTCATGGCCAACGCACCCATAATTGCGTCCGGCGCGTCATTTGTGCCTAAAAGCACGTTGAGCTTCTGGAGCGCGCTCTCCTGATCCGAACCCAGGCTCAGGTACTCGATTTGGACGTTGTAATTTTCCAGCAGCTTCTGAGCATATAACGTATCCTCTGGATGCTCGTTATCCGCGCCGCAAACTCCCGCAAAGACAAAGGTCTGGGTTTCCTCAAGGGGGAAGGTAATGGCATCTGTCTCTGTTGCTTCCTCTCCTTCTGACTGGACAGACGACTCATTCTGTGAAGACGCCTGGCTATTGATAGAGGATGTATCTTCGGTTCCTCCGCAGGCTGTCAATGATGCCGCTGCTGTCAACCCCAGCAGCAGTGCCAAAACTCTTTTCTTTCGGTCGTTCCTCATAAAAAAGCCTCCTTTGATAATGGGTATGTGATGTTTCACCTGTGCCTTATTTTATAGCGCACGGCAGAACAGTACCACCTTTTTCTGAGTACACTCACTCTTTTACAGACCCCAGCATTACACCCTTAATCAGGTATCTCTGCAAAAAGGGGTACAAAAGGATCATCGGAAGGGCGCCCACAAACACTACGGCATATTTCATCAAGGACTTCTCCATGATCAGCCGGTATGCCTCTTCGCTAGGCATCTCGTCCATCAGCGCCGTGCTCACATTGGCCGCCAGCTGCGAGATGATTAGTGTCGGCGGTTGTTTGTCCGTACTCCGGATATAGATCAGGGGCCCAAAATAATCATTCCAATGGGACAAGGCGTAATAGAGAAAAATGACTGCGATCATCGCCTTTGACAAGGGCAGCGCAAACCGGAAAAAGAACTGAAATTTGTTGGCGCCATCCATGGTTGCGGCTTCGAAAATACTTTCCGGAAGTCCACCTTCAAAAAAGCTCTTGGCGATCAGCATATTGTATACCGACAATGCACCCGGCAGCACCAACGCCCACATCGTATCCACCAAATGCAGGGAGTTGATCAGCATATATCCGGGGATCAGCCCTCCGCTGAACATCATGGTAAAGGTAAAGAACATACTGATCAGCTTATGACCCGGAAGCGTCCTTCTGGATAAGGCAAAAGCTGACGTCAAGGTCACTGCCAGGTTGATAAACGTACCGACCAGAGTATAGATAACGCTGTTCAGATACCCTGTCCATACCGTAGGCGTCTGGATCAGCTTCTCGTATGCCTGTGTGTTCAATCCGCTTGGCCAAACAAATACACGTCCCTGAACGATGTCCGACGGATTGCTTATGGACGCGATCAAAACGAACCAAAGCGGATATAGTGCTGCCAGTCCAAAAATAATCAAGATTACAATTACTGCAATATCAAAAATACGATCATCGACGCCTGTACCCAGACTACCCCTTCTTTTCGCAGATACATCTTTCATACCCATTCCTCCCTTAGAAGATTGATGTTTCGCTGATACGTCTGGACAGCCAGTTTACAAAAAGCATCATTCCCAAGTTAATTATATTCTGAAACAGCCCTACTGCCGAAGCAAAGCCGTATTGGGCGTTTTCGATTCCCGCTTTATAAATATAGGTGGAGATAACCTCGGAAGCTGCTAGGTTCATATCTGTCTGCAGAAGAAGGACCTTGTCCGTAGCGACAGTCAAGGCATTGCCCATGCTCAGGATCAGCATTGTGACGATGGTAGGTAGGATCCACGGGATCTGGATCTTTGTCATGATCTTAAGCTTATTGGCTCCGTCTATGCGTGCGGCTTCAACAATTCCTAGATCAATGGAATTCAGAGATGCCAGATACACGATTGCCGAAAACCCCATATTCTGCCATAGATTTGTGATAACAAAGAGGGGCAATACCAGATCGTTCCTGCCAAAAAAGTTGATAGTTTGCATTCCCAAAAGCCGCAGGACGATATTCACGATTCCCGTTTCCCCGTTGCAGAACAAGTTTAGGATACTCATGACCAGAACGGAGGAAAGCAAATGCGGCAAATATGTAAATGTCTGTGCGAATTTGGACACTCTTTTGCTGATGCAGTTAAAAATCAGAAGCGCCAGCAAGATCGTAAACGGCAGAGCGATAAAATGACTCACGATACTCAACAGAATCGTGTTCTTCATGATGGTGCCGAACCATCCGGAGTTAAAAAAGCGAGTAAAATTATCAAATCCAATCCAGTCGCCTTTTAAGAAATTAACTCCCAGGCGCGTTTCCTTAAACGCCATCTGCAGCCCATACATTGGCAGATACGAGAATATAAAGACCAATACTATGGCCGGAAGCAGCATAACGTAATATTCCCAATTGGACAAGAATCCTTTTTTGATTCTTCTCTTCAAAGGAAGTTTAGCTTTTCCCACTTTTCCTGCTGTCATAATCCTTGTCTCCCAGTTCTCAGAGTAGTAGTATTTTAAGTCCCTCTCCAAGGACATTGCGCCATTTTTCAAATGTCATAAAAAAATATGTCAAATAGCTGAATTTTTTTACACCTTATATATAACACAATCGTTTGCTCCTGTGCAATCTGCAAAACAGAAAAACTACTAAAATTGCGCGTGTGTTTTTTTGCATATGCGAAAAGGAAACTTCCATGTTGGTGTGGTATAAAAAAAGTTGACAGCTTATTCTCAAGGATTTCATAATAAAACCAAGAGAATAAGGAGGTATTCAAAGTGGCACGTAAATATGACCATGAATAC
>CALXBD010000149.1 GCA_944386445.1 uncultured Clostridia bacterium | reverse complement strand
CTTCCCCTCAACATCCAGGGCCTGGAGCGGGATCTGGCTAAATATCGGATCCATTATGACCGGTGGTTCAGAGAATCTACTCTCCATGCGGATGGGTCTGTGGAAAAGGTAGTAGAACTTCTCAAGGAAAAAGGACACACCTATGAATCCGAAGGCGCTGTGTGGTTTAAGGCGACAGATTTCGGTGCTGATAAAGACTTTGTGCTGGTGCGCTCCAACGGCGTTCCCACCTATGTGGTGCCGGATATTGCGTACCACTACGGCAAGCTGGTGACGCGTGGTTATGATAAGGCTATTGACGTATTGGGGGCCGACCATCACGGATATGTGCCCCGGTTGAAAGCCGCTTTGCAGGCTTTGGGAGTCGATCCTGACCGGCTGGATGTGGTCCTGATGCAGATGGTAAATCTGGTACGGGGCGGAGAAAGAGTTAAACTGAGCAAACGCTCCGGTAAGGCTATTACCTTGGTGACTTTGCTGGATGAAGTGCCTATCGATGCGGCTCGGTTCTACTTTAATCTCCGGGAAGCAAGCTCCCAGTTCGATTTTGACTTGGATTTGGCGGTAGAACAGTCCAGCCAGAACCCGGTTTACTATGTTCAGTATGCCCATGCAAGAATCTGCTCCATTTTGAAAAAGCTGGATGCGGAAGGCGTTGCGCCTCGGGCTGTCACCGATGGGGAACTGGAAGCTCTGAATACCCCTGAGGAAATTGCCCTAATCCGGCACATTGCCCGGTTCCCTGCGGAGATTATTGAAGCCGCAAAAGCTTATGATCCGGCTAAAATGACTCGGTATGCTTTGGATTTGGGCGCGCTGTTCCATAAATTCTATACGGCATGTAAGGTCTTTGGTGAGGACGAGCCTTTGATGCAGGCGCGGCTGGCTCTCTGCATGGCCGCCCGGACTGCTTTGGAAAATGTTTTGGCAATCTTAAAAATTGATGCGCCGGAGTCTATGTGACGGCAGAATCTGATATTTTGATAAAGATAAGGGAGCGAATCCTATGAAATTGGGAATGGTAGGATTGCCTAACGTGGGCAAGAGTACCCTGTTCAATGCGCTGACTAACGCCGGCGCTGAATCCGCCAACTATCCGTTCTGTACCATTGAGCCCAATGTGGGTGTTGTATCAGTCCCGGATGAACGGCTGGACAAGCTGGCGGAAATGTATCACCCGAAAAAATTTACCCCGGCCGTACTGGAATTTATGGACATTGCCGGTTTGGTGAAAGGAGCATCCAAGGGGGAAGGACTTGGCAACAAATTCTTGGCGGATATTCGGGAGTCTGACGCCATCGTCCATGTAGTCCGTTGTTTCGAGGATCCGGATGTCATCCACGTTGAGGGTACCATCGGGGCAGCCCGGGATATCGAAACCATCAACCTGGAACTGATCTTCGCGGATATGGAGATCCTGGAACGGCGGATCGCCAAAACCCAGAAAATGGTCCGAGCGGACAAAAAGTACGCCGGAGAATTGGACTTCCTGGAACGGCTTATGGCTCATCTGGAAGAGGGAAAAAGTGCCCGGAGTTTCCCGTATACCGAGGAGGAAGCTGCAATCATTGCAACATCTCCGCTGCTTTCCAATAAGCCAATCATCTACGCCGCTAATATGTGTGAGGACGATTTTATCAACGGGTATGAGAATAATCCTCATTATCAGGCGGTTGCCAAGATTGCCGCTGAGGAAAAATCCGCAGTGCTGCCCATTTGCGCTAAAATAGAAGAAGAAATCGCGGATATGACCGATGAGGAGAAAAAAGAATTCCTCGCGGACTTGAATTTGAAAGAAAGCGGCCTGAACCGTATTATTCGGGAGGGATATGCGCTGCTTGGGTATATCTCCTTCTTGACGGCCGGCGAACCGGAGGTCAGGGCTTGGACCATTACCAAGGGAACCAAGGCGCCTCAGGCTGCTGGAAAAATCCACACGGATTTTGAACGCGGTTTCATCCGTGCGGAAGTCGTTGCCTTTGATGATTTGATGGCGTGCGGGTCTATGACTGCTGCCAAGGAGAAAGGCCTGGTCCGGCTGGAAGGCAAGGATTATGTGATGCAGGACGGCGATATCGTACTGTTTCGTTTCAATGTGTAAACAAGCTTGCGGCAGATCTTTTAGGTCTGCCGTTTTCTTGTACGGAAAACGAATATGGCGATTTTAAGAAAAAATTCAGGGATGTCCGGTTGCGAATTTTGTCGAGGTATGGTATACTAAACCTGCTGCTGTGTAAACAGATGATAGGGCAGGGAAGGATTTCGAAAACATGGCAAGACGACGCAGACGACTGAAAATTAAAAAAGTATTTGGAACGATCGTTCTGCTTTTTTTGATAGGATTTATTATTTGGGGAGTACAATATGTGATTCAGACGTTGTCAATGTTTAATGACAGCCGGCGGGAGTTGCCCTCGGACTTGTCAGAACTGGGAATCACCTCCCAGGAGGAAGAATCATCAGGTTCCGAATTGACAGATGATACTTCAGATGCTTCCATTACGAATATTGCATTATTCGGCGTGGACAGGAGAACCGAAGATGAGCAAGCTCGTTCAGATGTGATTATGATTGCTACTGTGGATAAGCGCCATAACAAAATCAAGCTTTCCTCCATTATGAGGGACAGTTATGTCCCAGTGGAAGGATATGGAAATATAAAAATCAACAGCGCTTATTTTTACGGCGGACCTACATTGGCAATTAAGACTTTGAATCAGGTATTCGATTTAAAGATTACCGATTATGTAACAGTGAATTTCAGCGAAATGGCGGCGATTGTGGATGCGGTAGGCGGCGTGGAAATTGATATTTCTGAAGCGGAACGTGTCGATGCGAATCATAACATGATTGAACAGGCTGCAATGGATGGCAGTGAAGTGGATACAATCGAAAAAGCAGGGCTGCAGACCCTTAGTGGGATGCAGGCTGTTGGGTATGCTCGCATTCGATATGTTGGAAATGCGGATTTTGAACGGACTCAACGGCAACGCAATGTCATGCATGCGATTTTTGATAAGGGAATGTCCATGAATCCATTGCAATATCCGGAATTGATTCGCAAAATGCTGCCAGTGGTGGAAACCTCTTTGACATTAAGCGAGATCATGGATATGGCAGGAATTATTCTGCGGGATGTAACCATGGAGGATGTGCGGTTCCCTTGCAATGAGGATTTGATTGATGGTGGAAGCCTTTATGTAGACGGGATCGATTACCTTTATTATGATTTGGAAGCCACCAAGGAAAAGCTGCATGACTTTATTTATCAGGATATTATGCCGGTACAGCCATAAACGTGTAAGTATGGATTGAAATATAATGGCCCTCAAAGTTTGCTTTGAGGGCCATTATTGCTTTTTGTACTTTATATATGAGGGTTACCTAGATATCCCAGCTCTGCCATAGAAGCATATTCGGTACCGGATACTATAAAATGATCCAGAAGTTCTAACCCCAACTGTCTCAAAATTGGAATCAGTGACCGGGTAAGCTGAACGTCCTGAGCGGAGGGACGCGGCAATCCGTGAGGATGGTTATGAGCTAGTACAAGATTTAGCGCACGGCATTGAAACGCAATTTCTACGATCCGCCGCAGGTCGACATCCGAACTGTTCAGATCACCGACTGACAGCAAATCGTACCGCAGCAGCCGGCAGGCATTGTTAAAGCAAAGTAAATAAACGACTTCTTCGGTGCGGCCCAGAAATTTTGGGATCAGGAACTCTCCAATCTTTGCGGAAGTATTCAGAAGATTGGATTGGTCGGCTCCTGACTGAATATAGCGCCTTGACAATTGCGGGACCATAGTCAAAAGAAATGCCGCGGATGCTGTCATACCGGGGATGTTACAAAGCTGCTCGTAGTCCGCAGTGAAGATCTGCCGGAAAGAGCCGAATTGTTCCAGCAACTGGTGAGCAAGAGGATTGGTATCCCGTTGGGGAATTCCAAAATAGAGCAGCAATTCCAGTACCTCATGATCTGCAAAAGAATCGATCCCTTCTTTTCGGAATCGTTCTTTCATCCGTTCCCGGTGTCCCGCGTGGAGATTTTTGGGTTTATCTTTACTCAAATTAATCCTCCCCTCTGCTTTCGAACTTAGTATATCATAATTGCTTCTTTTTTGCAATTTATGTTGACGAAGGGGGATATATAGATTAAAAATTCTGACTTTAGGGCATAATGGCCACTTTTATGACGCCATCCTGGCGACTTTCAAAAAGTTCATACGCGGCTTGAATGTCTCTTAAAGGAAAGGTATGAGTGATTAGTAGGGATGTATCGATCTTTCCATCAGCGATCAGGGCAAGTGTTTCCGAGCAGTTGCAGCCATCAACACCACCGGTCTTAAATATGAGATTTTTTCCATACATTTCCGGAAGCGGCAGCACCTGAGGCTGATCGTACATAGCAACGATTGTTACAACAGCATTCGGACGGGCACATTGCCACGCCAAACGGAAAGAATCTGCGGTGCCGGCCACTTCGAGTACCGCATCAGCGCCGCCATGGAGACTCGTTTCACGGACTAGGGCAAGGGCCTGTTCGGGATACACTGTCAAGACCTGGGGGTAATTCTCTTGGACAAACCGGATCCGCTGCGGATCCTTTTCGCAGACTATGACCTGTCCCGGTGACTGCAGTAGTACGCATTGCAGGGTACACAAGCCCGTAGGGCCTGCCCCAATAATCAGCACGGTATCTCCGGACTGTATCTCCGAAATTTTCGCTGCCCAGTAACCTGTAGCAAGCAAATCGCCTACCAACAAAGCCTGCTTATCTGAAACGTGATCCGGAATTTTGTTTAATCCCTGATCTGCGTGGGGAACCCTTACGTATTCTGCCTGACCGCCGTCAATGCGGCATCCCAAAGCCCATCCACCGTCCGGATCCGTACAGTTGTTGACCCATCCGTGCCGGCAAAAGAAGCAGCTTCCGCAAAATGTTTCTACATTTACGGTGACGCGGTCCCCTGGCCGGACGGAAGAAACAGCATCTCCGATTTCCTCTACAACACCCACCATCTCATGGCCAACAGTGATTCCGGGAACAGCTCTGGGGACAAAACCGTGTTTGATATGAAGGTCACTGGTACAAATACTGGACAAGGTGACTCTAATAATTGCATCCTGATTGTTCAGCAGTACCGGCTTTGGCTTATTTTGAAGTTCAAATCTTCCCTTTTTAAGATAGGTATAAGCCAGCATGACAAATCCTCCTATTCCATATGAACCTACACTATCTTCAGTATACACGATTTTGTCCCGAATAGCAATGTGAAACAGGGAAGGCCAGCAAAGTTATCCTATTGGGTTTGAGACGTCACCCGAAAGCTTTATCAGATGGCAAACGCTTCTTTCACCTATTCTTCATCCACACCTTTTATTCATAATCGATTTTTAAATCAAGTATAAGCGCCCATATTCCCGCCGTGATAAACAAGAGCAGTAGCCATATTATCCAGGCAAAGCTATATGGAATACCCTTTGCCGATATCCCCTGTGTCGAACAAAGTGACAGGGCGTGGAAGAACGGAAAAAAACTAAGCCATTCAATTCCGTTTTCCATGCCGGAGAGGGCGAGCAAACTTGGAAGACAGAAAACGATTGCAGAGAAAAAGGCTGCGATCAATGAATTCCCCATTTTTTGTCCCAGCCACAGTGCAATGATCCCCATCCCCATACACGCCGCGATACGGCAAATCAGCCAAAAAATGAGCAAATCGCTGAGAGTAAAGCATTGAGGTATATTCTCAAAATCCGATATACTCATAGCGGGGGCAAACATGGCCGGAAGCCCATAATCCTGTAGGACTTGACACAGATGAGGCAAAGAAACAGCTAAGGCGATGGCAACAGCCGCGATACTGCTTTGCAGCAATTTCATGTAAATCGTTTTGCTGCGCCCCTGCGGCGTGCAGCGGAGAATAACATCCATACCGCTTTTCCGTTCCATCGCAAACAGGCCGGAAAAACAGAAGGCACATAAGAGTCCGGCGTAGAGAGTATCATATAAATCTGTATTTCCATTTAAACCGAACAACCGACGGTAACCGGTTTCATACACCAGCCAGGCTTTGGGGTGCTCTTTCAAGTAACTGTTGATGTTGTTTTGAATGATTTGTGTGTAGATTTCATATTTTTGTTGCAACGGCGCGTATTCTGTCAAGGCGTACTGGCTGAGCTTACCGGCAGCAACTTGCCGCTGCGTTTCCAGCATAGGCTCAAATTCTTCACCAAACTGCAGAATTTGAGCGTAACTTTGCGATGTCCAGGGACCGGAAAGCTGGTTCATATAATTGGCATAGTAAATCTCTTCTGCGTCCAAAAAGTTTTCGGAGATGGACACCTGATATATGTTGAAAAGGGAAAAAGCCGCCAATAAAAAGGCCGTCCCGTTCATCCAAAATAGCTTTTTCCCCTCTTCCCGGAATATGGTTACAGCATGTGTTTTATGAGTCATACAAAATATTTTTCTACGCATGGGAGAATGGGAAAGCTGTGCGCGGGAAAATAACACGCAAAAAGCAGTTCCAAATGCCAACCCAAAGATAATAGCCGCTGTCCATTCTACGAAGGGAAGAGAAACTGGCCTATCGAACCAATACAAATTCCGATAGATTCCCAACAGCTCATTGGTTTGCAGCAGGCTGGCAAGATTGGCAAATTTGATCACATTAAGCTTTCCTGTGGTGGGAATTATCCATCGAATCCCGTACATTGCCAGCGGAAGCGCTAACGCACCGGCCCAACTAGTTACCACGTTCCGGGCAGCCAGCATCGCAAACATCACCCATAATCCCATCACCAATACTCCGGCCCATTTTGCCAGCAAAAACAGTCCGAGATATTGTCCTACAGTAACTTTCAAGGTGCATCGCATCAGGGCAGGAACACTTTGAATACTGCGGGAAAGAGGCCCCAATCCAAAAGAAACGCCGCAATATGTCAAATTCACGCCATAAAACACCAATAAAATTGCCAGCAGACTAATTGCAAAAGCCTCAAGCTTTACGACAGCAGTGACGAGACGTCCATCTGGTAATGTACGAATCAAGCTGAAAAGCCCATTATCCCGTTCCTGCCGCACCAAAAGCAGCGCCAAAAGCGCCGCGGCAGCCAATAAAAATAAATCGGTAAAAGCATAAGAGATAGCGGTATATAATCCTTTTTGAGGGTAATAATCAATCCGGGTTCCTTGCAGATTCTCATAAACCTCAGCGGTTTGAAGGATACTTTCCCGTTCAAAATCAGATTGCTCATTTTGGAAGATGGATAAACCTGAAAGCCGTATCGCTTTTTCCTGTACATCTTTCAAAAAATCTGAATAGTTGGCGACAACATCGTATTCACCCAATAATTTACTATATAAAATGTAGTCGCCAGTCAAGGTGCCGGTATATAGAGAATAATCATGTTCCAAATATCGCTGCTCATATTTTTGAAATAGTTCTTCATTTCGTTCACGGTATCCCAGCCAAGCAGGATTCTGGTTCGCTGATTCCCGAAAAAACTGTTCCATTTTCAAAAGTCCTTCCGCGTCGGAATAACGGGAATGCAACAGTTCGCCCTTTTCCTCCATTGTCAAACCAGATAACTCCTGAGCTGCCGCGTGATAGGCGGAGGCTGTCGGCTGATTTGCAGCGGGACGGGTACCCATCCAAAGCAAAAGCAAATTGGCAAAAACCAGGACGGTCAGCAGCAGTAAAAAGGTTCGGTTTCCCCATATCTTTCGCATCTCGGCAAGAAACAGCCTCATTTCCCATCCTCCTCGCCAAAAATACGCAGATAGACATCTTCTAACCCCTTCCCTGGCGCATACCGCTCAATCAATGTCGGGACCGGGGCAATATCCACCACCTGACCGGAACGGAGTAGAATCACCTGATTGGCGACAGTTTCCACGTCGGAAACCACATGGGTAGCAACCAGAATAATTCTCTCTTTTGCCATCTCGGATAAAAGATTCCGTAGCCGGACCCGCTCCTTTGGGTCAAGACCCGCAGTGGGTTCATCCAGGATCAACAGCTTTGGATCACCCAGTAGTGCAGACGCTACCAAAAGGCGCTGCTTCATACCGCCGGAATATGCAGCCAGCCGTTTATCAAGTTCCTTTTCCAAATTGACCGCCTCTGCTACACGGGACACTTCGCTGGCGGCATTTTTTCGAGGAATTTCCTTTAAAGCCGCCAAGTAAGCCAAAAATTTGCGTCCGGTGTAATTCGCGTAAAGACTTTGCTGCTGCGGTGCATAACCAAGGATCCGCCGAAATTGAATCCCGCGTGCTGACCGGCCATTCCATAGCACCTGTCCCGCATCGGGAATAAGCCCGCCGGTGATGATTCCAATTAGCGTGGACTTTCCCGCGCCATTAGGTCCTAAAATTCCATACAGCCCCGGTGTCAGCGTCATGGAAATCCCATTCAGCACTTTTTTTCGTCCTTTTCCCGAAGTCGAATATGTCTTTTCTAAACCATTTATTTCTAATCGTGGTAATGTTTTCTGTGCCATTCATATCACCCTCCCGCTTTAAAGGTAACATGGGGGTATTTCCATTCTGTTTCCGAGAAAAATTAAAACGGCGCCGGAAAGGCGCCGCTTGTCAAAACAGATTACCATATCGATTGGATATACTGAGTCTGGATTTCCCGATAATTTGGGTTACCTGCGAAGAAATCTGCAAAGGAAATCAATGCATAACGGTTGACCACCGATCCATTGGTCGTAGGCGTTCCATCCGACTGAATATAGGTGACGTCTTTCATTTGAGTTTCAATTTCCACAAGAAGACTATCCGCACTTTGTCCCAATATGGCAACTGGTTTCTCTTTGCCATTGCTTTGGTAGCGAAGCGGTATTTCCACAACCGATCCGTCCGATAAATCCACCGCGTACCGGCGAAACTCCTCCCAAGGCCCCTTTACAGTGAGCAACGCCCGATTTTCCACGATCATTTCCAGCCGTTCGACACCGGAGTTTCCATCCGGATCGTTCTGAACATCCTTCAAAACATCGCTGGGCCAGGAAACCGCAATCTCGTTGTTTTGTCCATTTCCTGATGTCCAATGCAGCTGATCCGGCAGCTGATTCCATTTGAAGCACACGTCTCATCTTACCCTCAAATTGTGGAGAAAAGAGATGGTCGCATTCCTCTTTGGCTGGAAGAGAATTTTGGATCACCTGGTCAGCCTCTGCAGCGGCTGTTCGGAGCATCGCGTCTGTAATCACGGCTGTCCCTCCTTTTCATATAAGTCTTTTAGCTTCTTTTTCGCCCGTTGATCGAGCTTCGACGCCGCGGAAAAGGAAATCCCCATCATTGCCGCGATTTCCTTGACGCTGTACCCGTGATAATATCGCAGCAGAATCATTTCACGATATCGTGCTGGAAGCTTTAAGATGCAGGCTGTCAGGGTGTTTTCTCCTTCATAAACAGGAGAGACTCCCGGTACTTCATCATCCATTTCAACCAATGGATGCTTGATGCGGCGACGGTATTGGTCGATGGCTTTATTTTCCGCAATGGTAACGACGTACCCCTGGGTTTTGGGACACACAGGCTGGTCAATTTTTTGAATATTCTCTGCTATTTTGAGAAACGCCTGATGAATCGCATCTTCCGCGTCCTGTTCGTTATGCAGAATAGAATTGGCAACATGAAACATTGCCACCGATTCTTTGAACAGCATCTGTATGATGTATGGGCCGCCGGGGCGGGGGCCCTTTTTATCATTTAAATTTTGTTGGAATACATGATTGCTCATCGATTATTTCTCCTACACGCTAAAAGTCTGCAGCCTCTGTATAACGCCTGTGCCACTCATTCCAGAAGGCAGTGTAACCATTTCTCGTAAACTCATCATCCGGGACATTCTTTGGTTGACAGGACTTATAATAGGACTCCACTTTATCTGCAAAGCGAATCACCTCATCTTTATAATCGCTGAAAGGCACCCATTCTGCTTCGCCGGTTGGGAGCGTAAGCTTCACCCTGCCGTCCTCGTGGACGACCGACCAGTCCAACCCGTTATCGCATCCCGAAATCGTGACCTCGGACAGATCCTTGTTAGCAATCAAAAAATGTCCGCAGCATGGTACCATTTGAATGGTATGTTCCGACATGACCTTGTCTTCGGTCAAGGTTTTCAGCAGATACAATGCGGTTGCGCTGACAGTTCCATCATACTCCATCACAGTTTTGCCAATCTGCACAGTCACATGGCCATGCAGGCAGAGGTCATCGGGATCATCCTTCGGTCCGCAGATCCAAGTGAACTCATTTGCATCAATGGAAAAAGCACTCAAATCACTTAATCTCCTTCGTCTTTCAGCTTAGAATATTTCCAAGCGACAATTGCAAGAATACCACAAATCGCAGCCACGCCAATACGGACTGCTCTAACAATATTACTCAAATCCAAGAAACCGCTGCCTGTAGCCGTAATAACACAAAAAATTGCTAAACATGCTAGCTGATTAGTTTCTCCAATTCTTTCCGCAGTCCACTTACGGTGCTGATTGTAGCTGTATCATTGGTGGGCAACGGGGCTTGAAAGAAAAAGGAGTCCGATAAAGGAATCCACCATGTAGCACCGCGAAACAGCGACCACACCTGTTCCTTATCCTTCGAGAGACGGAGAATGATGGGGCCCTCCATGAAGTCCCAGCCTTTCTCCACGGTAGGCGGCACCGGTTCCTCGTATGTATGGGCAGGCGGCTACCAGAAGCATAGCGCCAAAAGCGTCCCAGTCCGGCTTGTCGGTGTAATAAGGCTTTTCGTTGCCTTCCGGCCATGGTGTATAAGGTGCCTGTTCCGGGACTGCAATTGTCGCCAGAATCTGATCCCGCCAGTTCTCCACGATATCCTGTACTTCAGCGGGGCTCATTTCTTCCTCATCATCGACTGCTGCTCTATCCAGTGTAATTTTTTGGAAATTATAGCCGTTTTCTTCCGCCCACTGTTGAACGGCGGTTTTCCAATTGTGGGCATAATATCAGGTTAGTGTCCCGGCATAGATATCAAGTTCCATAAGTTCTCCTCCTCCCTCTGACAGGTTAATCCTCGTCCCCAGCTTTGAAGTTGTAGATAGGACGAATAATCTTCACCACATCTGCCGTTGGACCGATGTTGTCCAGAATATCCTGCATTCCTTTGTAGGCCATGGGGCACTCATCCAAAGTGGCTTTGCTCACCGAAGTGGTATAGACTTCAGCCATCTGCTTTTTAAACTCAGACACCGTGAAGGACTGTTTGGCATCCGCCCGGCTCATCAAGCGGCCGGCTCCGTGAGGTGCGGAACAGTTCCAATCCTCATTTCCTTTTCCGACACAAATGAGACTACCATCTCGCATATTGATGGGAATAAGCAATTGCTCCCAAGCCTTAGCGGACACAGCACCTTTTCGCAGGATCATACTGTCAGTATCAATATAGTTGTGGATGGTGGTGAACTGCTCTTCCACATGGAGCTTCATACCCTTAACGATCTCGTCCATCATGGCTTGCCGGTTGAGCATGGCAAAGTGCTGGACAATCTTCATATCATGGATATATTGCTCAAACAGTTCCCCGGACACATAAGCCAGCGCTTTGGGGATACTAGTCTGTTTCACATTTTTAAGCCTTTTTAATTCTTTCTGGATTTCCTTTTCCCGACCTTCCGCCTTCATTTGGGCAACAAGAGCTTCAATTGCAGTCTCGTCGGTTCCGTTCAACACTTTATAGCCTGCTTCCTGATAGTAGCTGGCTACTTCCACACCCAGATGACGGCTTCCGGAGTGAACGACAATGTAAATATTGCCTTCCTCATTTTGATCTGCCTCAATAAAGTGGTTGCCGCCGCCTAAGGTTCCAAGGCTCTTTTCTGCCCGGAGCAAATCCACATGGCGGGCGCAATACAGTTCACTCAGATCAATCTGGCTCATATATCGATGCGCTTTATCACGAATCGAAAAGCCGGAGGGAATCTTCTCATAAATCAGTTTGTCTAGTTTTTGAAGCTCAATATGAGACTCTCGGATACGAATTGTCTCCATGCCGCATCCGATATCCACACCTACCAAGTTAGGTACCACCTTGTCGGTAATGGTCATAGTGGTGCCGATGGTGCAGCCTTTGCCGGCATGAATGTCAGGCATCAGCCGAATGCGGCTGCCCGTCGTAAATTCCTGATTGCAAAGTTCCTGCACCTGTGCGATAGAAGCGCTATCCACCACATCAGTAAAGATCTTTGCCTCGTTGTATTTTCCTTTAATTTCAATCATAAATTCCTCACAATTCTATTATATCATTTTATAAAGCAGGGCAGCATCACCCTGCACCAACTTTAAATGGGAAAGGAGCGTTTCCAACCCACTTTGCATCGCCTCAGTGGTCAGATCCCAATATGGGGCAATTTCAGCGACCAGCTTTGAGATATTCTGTTTCCGCAGAGCTGCCAGTAGGTCAGACGTCATCTCTTTCTTCAGCAGAGCGCAGTCCAAGACATCTTCTGTCTGGGGTGCGGAGAAAGGAACATCCCACTCAGTAACGGTTGAATCAATTCTCATTGAGATATCTTGCGATGTTCTTCTCCAGCAGTTCCGTCATATCATTGCAGAGGCACTTTACCTTGTCCTGCTCATGGGCGTAGTACCAGATGGTTTCCTCTCTGGGGCGGAGCAGCAGCTGGTCACCGTCCGCTTCTTTCCAGAATTCACCCAGCACACAATATCGCTCTCCATGAATGGTCAGATCAAACATCCCGGGAAGGGAAAGGATCACGCCTGTGGATACCTGGATACCCGCGGGCAGCAGGAAAAACTCTCGAACCTGGGCCGGAAGTGTGAAGTCCAGCACTCTTTCGTGATTCACGATCTGCTCCTCAGTGGCAGCGGGCTTGATCTCGTCAGAGGGGTCAAGCACCTTTGCCAACACCTTGGAGAACTTGGGGTAACGGGAAAACAGCTCCGGGTGGCTGGCCTTGAATTCCTTTTGCTTTTCCCGCTGTACCTTTCTTTGCTCCTCACAGAAAGCGTCCAGTTCGGCCAGATACCGCTCCTGGTAAAGAGTGCTGGCCTCAAATGCTGTGCCGCTCTTTTCCAGAATGGCGACAGCTCCCTTTTGGCTGGTAAGCACAGGAACCCACTGGAACTCATGCTGGCAGGGCTTCAGTTTCAGAAATTCTCCCCGGTTGAGCATCTGGCATGTTAAATATTCCGTACATAACAAACACCGCCTTAGATTTCTATCTAAGGCGGTGTTTGTGCCGAAAAGGCAAGAAAAGGCTGGCACCCACATCTACAGTGAGTGTCAGCCTCTATTATCCTATCATGCGCATGCCTGCAGTGCCAATTACCTTCTTGACACCGGAGCACGATTGATGCAAGGACTTATGGTATCTATTAATACATGCCGCCCATATCAGGAGCTGCCGGTGCAGCAGGAGGAGTAGGTTCCTTGATGTCAGCCACCAGAGATTCAGTGGTGAGAACCATTGCTGCGACGGATGCAGCATTCTGCAAAGCGCTGCGAGTGACCTTGGTAGGATCGACGATGCCCAGAGTAATCATATCGCCATACTCTTCACGAGCAGCGTCAAAACCATAACCGATCTTGCCGGAGCTTACGATCTTGTCAATGATTACAGAGCCTTCCAGGCCGCTGTTCAGAGCGATCTGACGGACAGGTTCTTCCAGAGCCTTCAGCACGATAGACATACCGGTCTTTTCGTCGCCGGAAGTCTCTTTCATCATCGCTTCAACAGCAGGAATTGTATTCAGGAATGCAGTGCCGCCGCCTGCGACGATACCTTCTTCAACTGCAGCCTTGGTTGCAGACAAAGCATCTTCGATACGGAGCTTCTTTTCTTTCATTTCAACTTCGGTCGCAGCACCAACTTTAATAACTGCTACGCCGCCAGACAGCTTAGCAAGACGCTCCTGAAGTTTCTCGCGGTCAAAATCAGAAGTTGTAGTCTCAATCTGAGATTTGATCTGATGGATACGGTCTTTGATAGCCTTCGCGTCGCCGGAACCGCCTACGATAATGGTATTCTCTTTCTGGACTTTGACCTGACGGGCACGGCCCAGCTGAGCGATGGTAGCATCCTTCAGTTCCAAGCCCAGCTCAGAGGTGATGACCTGGCCGCCGGTCAAAATTGCGATATCCTGCAGCATTTCTTTGCGGCGATCGCCGAAGCCAGGAGCTTTTACAGCAACACAATTGAATGTGCCGCGGAGTTTGTTAAGGATCAAGGTAGTAAGAGCTTCGCCTTCTACGTCCTCAGCAATGATGACCAGTTTCATGCCGCCTTGGACAACCTGCTCCAGCAGAGGCAGGATTTCCTGAATGTTGGAAATCTTCTTGTCTGTAATCAAGATATATGCATCGTCCATGACAGCTTCCATCTTGTCAGTGTCGGTGCACATATAAGGAGAAATATATCCACGGTCAAACTGCATGCCTTCCACAACTTCGCTGTAGGTCTCGGCAGTCTTAGACTCTTCCACGGTGATCACGCCGTCAGAGCCGACCTTTTCCATCGCCTCGGCAATCAGATTGCCGATGAACTCGTTGCCGGCGGACACGGAGGCAACTCTGGCGATATCATGAGTGCCGTCAACCTTCTTGGAATTCTTGCCGATCGCCTCTACA
>CALXBD010000148.1 GCA_944386445.1 uncultured Clostridia bacterium | reverse complement strand
CAGCAGGTAAATCCGGGCGTTGCGGACAGCAGGCCGGTCCCCCTGGGTCATGATCTGGATGCACTGCTCGCAGGAATCCGCCCGCTGATCGAACTGACCCGGCAGATATTCAACCGCCAGGATCCGGCAGCCATCGCAGGCCGGCAATTCCAGGTATGTCACATCCACCGGAGGCTCGGAAAAAATCGTGCGGGAAGCCATCTCAAAGGTTTCCTGATCGATTCCTTCCACGTCGTAACGATTAAACAGCCGCAATCCTGCCAGCTTAATTCCAAGGGACGCACGGATGTCATTCCGTGTGGAATCAGCCTCTACGGCAAAAGCGCGCTTCTTTTCCACAAAAATTCGAAATACAGACATAAAACCCTTCCTTTCCGTAGTCGGGCCGGCTTGCTGGCCCAGGGGAGTGTTGGATCATAACAGTTATCATTGAATTGTTCCTATGCAATGGTCATCCAATACGGCTTCCAGCCGCACGCGAACGATTTGTCCGCACAAATCAGGGGAGCAGTCAACATAGACAGGCGTATAATTTTTAGTAAACCCCTCATAGCCCAAAGGCGAATGGGTAGTTTCCACCAAGACCTCTTCCACACGGCCCAGCTGACCCAGCAGGAATTCTTTTCTGGTTTGATCCGTCAGCCGGATCATTTGATGACTGCGGACGTCCTTGACCGAAGCCGGCACCTGACCGGGACGCTTGTCCGCAGCCGTACCGGGCCTTCTGGAATAGGAAAAGACATGGACCTTGGCAAAGCCTATTTTTTGAACAAATTCCAAACTTTGCCGGAAATCCTCCTCCGATTCCCCCGCAAAACCGACCATAACGTCGGTAGTAATAGAAGCATTTTCAAATACACTGCGGATGTCGCCGACGATCCTGGCATATTCCGCGGTATCATAGTGACGGTTCATCTCCCGGAGGGTTTTGTCGCAGCCGCTCTGGAGGGACAGATGGAACTGAGGACAAAACTTTTCTTCTGCAGCCATAGCCCTGATATCCTCTGCGGTCAGCAGTTCCGGTTCCAGGCTCCCGAGCCTCACCCGGGAAATCCCGTCCACTCTGCAGGCTGCCTGCACTGCGTCGATGAGCCGCAGTCCCAGATCTTTTCCGTAGGAAGAAAGATTGATTCCCACCAAAACCACTTCCCTGTAGCCTGCCTGGGCAAGGTCCCGAAGCTCCCGGCAGATTTCATCCAGCGGTTTGGAACGAACCGGTCCCCGCGCCTTCGGAATGATGCAATACGAACAGTACCGTTCGCAGCCGTCCTCGATTTTAACGAAGGCCCGCGTCCGGCCTCTCAGGCCGGAAACAGCCATATGCTCAAATTTTTCGCCTTTCTCATGAGGGAGAATTTGCACCAAACGCTGTCCCGACGCAAGCACCTGTTTCACGGCAGGCAGCAGCGCGGCACGATTGGAGGAACCCATAATAATATCCGCTTCCGGAATTTGCTGTGCCGCATCGGGAAAAGCCTGTGGGAAGCAGCCGACCAGCGCAGCTATAGCAGCTGGATTCTGCTTTTTCAGGCGGCGCAGGAGCTGACGGGTCTTTTTGTCTCCTGACGCGGTGACCGTACAGGAATTCACCACATACACATCCGCGAAGTCATTTGGTTCCACGATTTCGAACCCTTCTGCAGCAAACAGCTCCATCAAACTTTCCGTTTCATATTGATTTACCTTGCATCCCAAGGTTGTGAATGCAATGCGCATCCGGCGGGGGCCTCCTCTTTTGTTCATTGTATATAAAACAGAGCCCAAAATGAACACATAAAACTTCTCATTCGGGGCTCTGGTCAACCCGGAAAAACAGAACAAATCTCATAAAAATCCAAACTATATTCCGGTTCTGCAGCTTGTATAAATTGGACAAATCCAACCCTTTTCATTTAGTATTATAATAGATTTGAGAGAAATTTACAATTAGCAGTTGACTTAAAATGAAAGTCCTGTTATATTGTAAATATAGTAATTATAGATATAGTGAAAACTGGCATGTCTGTAATTACCAAAATCTTGTGAATGGAGGTCGATACCAATGAGAACTTGTAACATCATGCTGAACACCATCAACGACGTCAAGGTCTTCGTGAACACAGTCTCGAAGTACGATTTCGATGTAGATCTGATTTCCGGACGGTATGCAGTCGACGCTAAATCCATTATGGGCATCTTCAGCCTGGATCTTTCCAAACCGATCCGCATGGAGGTACATTCTGAGGATTGCGCAAAATTCTTGGAGGAAATCAAGCCTTTCATCGTTGACTAACACTTCGTTCACGTATGTCTTGCCATCTTGGATGGCATCCAGTACGAAAATCAGCCGGAGACAGATGTCTCCGGCTTTCTTTTACTTTTGGGCGCTCTGAAAAGGGCGTCTTTTTTTATATCTTGCGGCATATATTGTAGCAAAAATCAAAGGAGCGGTGGAAGATGAGAAAAAAGGGATTTCTGCGATGGGCGGCAGCGGGGATTGCGTTTGCCCTGACAGCAGGCATGATTTCTTATCCGGCCTATGCGGACGGTTTGGCGGAAGAAGCGTGGATATCAGAAGAGGAAACAGCACCCACCGCTGCGCAAGTGGAGGAGATCGCTGCGAAATCCGCGGTATTAATCGACGGGGGCAGCGGGCAGTTGCTTTTTGAAAAAAATGCCCACGAAAAAATGCCGCCGGCATCCATTACGAAGATCATGACGCTGCTGCTGGTTGTTGAGGCGATCGAGGAAGGGAAAATCGGCTGGGACGATATGGTGAGCTGTTCGGAGCACGCAGCATCCATGGGTGGGACGCAGATCTGGCTGGAACCCGGTGAGGAAATGCGTTTGGAAGATTTATTTAAGGCGGCGGCAGTCAATTCAGCTAACGATGCCTCTATGGCATTAGCGGAATATGTAGCAGGCAGTGAGGAGGCCTTTGTAGAACAGATGAATGCCCGGGCACAGGAACTCGGCATGACGGATACGACCTTTGTGAATCCGACCGGTCTGGATGCGGAAGGGCATGTATCCACAGCGTGGGATATTGCGCTGATGTCTCGGGAGCTGCTGCGGCATCCGAAGGTAACGGAATACACGACGATCTGGATGGATTCACTTCGGGACGGAAAAACAGCCCTGACCAACACCAACAAGCTGGTTCGGTTTTATGAAGGCTGTACAGGGCTCAAAACGGGAACAACGGATGGTGCGGGAAGCTGTCTGTCCGCATCCGCCACCCGGGACGGCCTGAGTCTGATCGCTGTTTCCATGGGCAGCACCACCTCGGAAGATCGATTTGCGTCCTGCCGCACCCTATTAAACTATGGTTTTTCGGCCTTTGAAAGCTTTACGCCGGAAGTTCCAAAAGAGGAGCTTGCCCCGGTAACAATCAAGGGCGGAATCGCGGAAACAGTACCGTTGACCTTATCCTCCAGCGAAAGCATTTTGGTGGCAAAGGGGAGGTCCGCAGATGTGTCACGCACTGTGGAAGTTCCCACAGAAGCGGAGGCTCCCGTAGAAAAAGGTGCGCAATTAGGGCAGGCAATTTTTTCACTGGATGGCCAGGTATTGGCAAAGCTTCCCATTTTGGCTGGAGAAGCTGTACCTCGCATGAATTTTTCATGGGCGTTTATGATCCTTTTAAAAAGCTTCCTGAGCATTTGACTGCAAACAAAAGCTGTACCGGCTGCTTTACGCAACTCGGTACAGCTTTTCATTTTATCCTACCCAAACCTTTCCTTCCGGAATGATCTGCTTTTTATCGCGGGTCCCCGCCGCCACGGAGATGGATACCGCAAAAGAAACCGGTCCTACCCGCCCTAAAAACATGGCAATAATCAGCATTACCTTCGCTAGGTTATCCGCCATACTGGTGACGCCTACTGTAAGTCCCACTGTAGCAAATGCTGAAGTGGACTCAAACAAAGCGTCCAGCTCGGACTCAGAAGATTCCGTTGCCAAAACAACGCCAGCCGTAACTACCACCACAAGGAGCCCCAAAAACATAACTGCCAAAGCCTTATAAACGACCGTCTTGTCAATTCTTCGATGATGAATGACAGTTTCGGTACGTCCACGCATCACAGAAAAAACGGTCATGATCAACACGACCAGAGAGGTCACCTTAATACCGCCGCCAGTTGAGCCGGGAGCCGCACCGATAAACATCAGAACCACCGACACCAATTTAGAGCTTCCCTGCATCTGTGGATTATTCAACGCGTCGAAGCCGGCTGTACGGGTTGTTACGGATTGAAATATCGCATTTAAGAATTTTTGCCAAACCGGCATATTCCCCATAGTTTCCGGGTTATCCCACTCTAAAATCAGGAAAAACAGCGCGCCGCCTGCCAACAAAATGGCCGTCGATACCAGCACGATTTTGGTGTGAAGCAATAATCTGCGTTTTTTTCGATAATTCCACAGATCCTGCCAGACGATAAATCCCAATCCGCCGCAAATAATCAATCCCATAATAGTCAGCAAAACCAACGGCTGATCGTTTACGGAAATCAGGCTTGAAAAAGCGCCGTTCATTCCCAGCAAATCAAACCCTGCATTACAAAAGGCAGAAATTGCGAGAAACACTGAAATAAAGGCTCCATATTGTCCATAGGCCGGCACAAAATAGATTGAAAGCAGCAGCGCGCCGATCAATTCTACCACAGCGGTAAAAAAGACCACCATACGAATCAAATTTGCAGTATTTGCCTGCTCATCGGAGCTGACAGATTCCTGGGCGAGATGAGCAGTCCGCAGGCCGACGCGTTTTCCAACCAAAAGGTAGGCAAAGCTTGTTAATGTAACAACGCCCAAGCCTCCTAGCTGAATCAAAAGGATGACCACAATCTGGCCTGCCATATTGAAATAAAGGTACGTATCGTATACAACCAATCCCGTCACGCAGGTTGCGGAAGTAGCGGTAAAAAGTGCATCAATAAACGGCATAAATACGCCCTGCCGATTAAAAATCGGCAGCGTCAGGATACACCCGCCTATTAAAATCGAAATAAAAAAGCTGCCGACGATGATCAGCGCCGGGTTATGAAGCAACCGGCTTTCTTTCCTTTCCATCCGGATACGGCGAACTGATTTCAATCCATAACACCTCATTTGCTTCTATCAAGTCAATATTCTTTTCTGATTATAGCAAAATCCCCCGGAATATGCAAGAGCGGCTGCAAAACTTGAATCAACTCTTGTGTAGGATTACAATAGATATTGGACAGCAGAATAAAAAAGTAGAAGGATGAGGCCATATCGGTTATAGTTGAGTTGCGACACTTAACATACCGAGAAAGGAGCCATCCTTCATGAGTAAAAGTA
>CALXBD010000147.1 GCA_944386445.1 uncultured Clostridia bacterium | reverse complement strand
TGCGGATTTTGCCTTGGACATCCACGGTAAAACCGTTTTGCGTATTTTCCGTCCAAAAGCCCGCAAACCCGCATGAATACTAAGAAAAAAGGGTTGACATCTTTTTTGTCAACCCTTCATGGTGCCGCTGGCCGGACTCGAACCGGCATGGTTTCCCGCCGCATTTTGAGTGCGGTGCGTCTGCCAATTCCGCCACAGCGGCGTCTTTTATAATTATACACTATCTATGGGGCAAAAGTCAAGAGTTTTTTTTACTTTTCCATATCTTTTCTTGCGCGAATGATTTGTTTATGCTACAATAAGAGCAGTCGTTGGTATGGAGGTGCCGGATTCTGAACCATTTTCACGCTGAACCATTGGGGCAGGGAATTGACGGAAAAAATTTGATTCTGTATACCTGTCCGCCCCATACTTTTACTGTGGATCCTTTTTTGCTGGCCGCCTTTTGCAAGGCGAATCCCAAAACAACCGTTTGCGATTTGGGAGCAGGAAACGGAATCCTCTCTTTTTTGATTTACAAAATGTATTGCTGTATGAATATATACTCTTTGGAAATTCAAAAAGACGCTTTTTCCCTGCTGGCGGAGTCCGTCACTGCCAATCATTTGGAACAGGTCATAATTCCCTTGCTGGGGGACCTGCGTCAGCTGCCCTCGGAACTGCCTAAGCGTTCTTTTGATTTGGTGGTCTGCAATCCCCCTTATTTCAGACAGAACCCTTTTCACAATGACCAACGGGCTGCTGCACGGGAGGAACTGCTCTGTACCTTGCAGGATGTATGCGCTGCAGCTGCCGCACTTCTTCGCCCCAAAGGCAGGCTCTGTGTCTGCCTGCGGCCGGAACGTCTGCCCGAATTGTTTGCTGCTATGTCCCATTTCCGCATGGAACCAAAACGCCTTCGACTGGCGGCTGACCATCCCTCCAAAAGCCCCTGGCTGGCTCTGGTGGAGGCCAGACTCCAGGCAAAGCCTTCTCTGCAGGTTGAGCCCGTCTTTTTCGCTAAAAATCCGGATGGAAGCCCTTCCCCTGAAATGACAGGGCTTTTCCTTCCCGGCAATGTATAGAAAGTGAGGTCCCTATGAGCGGAATCCTATATGTGGTGGGTACCCCCATCGGAAATCTTTCCGACCTGTCTCCCAGGGCTGTCGATACCCTGCGCGCTGTCGATTTTATCGCCGCGGAAGATACCCGCGTTACACTGAAACTTTTAAACCATTTCGAAATCAAAAAGCCTATGGTTAGTTACCATGAGCATAACCTCAGAGAGCGGGGCAGCGCAATTATCAGCCGTATTTTGGCCGGCGAAACCGCTGCTGTCGTCTCGGATGCCGGCATGCCTTGCATCTCCGATCCTGGAGAAGATTTGGTTCGGCTGGCTGCCGAAGCAGGCGTTCCGACCGTGGTGATCCCGGGGCCAAGCGCTGCGGTATCCGCGCTCTGCCTCAGCGGGCTTTCTACTTCCCGGTTCAGCTTCGAAGGCTTCCTTTCCACCAATCGCCACAATCGGCTGGAGCATTTGAATACCCTTCTGCACGACACCCATACCCTGATTTTCTATGAGGCGCCTCACAAGCTGCTGACTACCCTCCACGACCTCCGGGACGCCTTCGGAAACCGCAGGATCTCTCTTTGCCGGGAGCTGACGAAAATCCATGAGGAAGTCATCCGCACAGATTTGGACGGTGCAATCGAGCTTTTTTCCGAGAAAACGCCCAAAGGGGAATTTGTCCTGATCGTCGAAGGCGCTTCTCCGGAGGTGCCAAAAGAAACGACCTTAGACGAAGCTGTCAGCCGCGCCAAAGAGCTGATGGAGGCGGGATTAAAGCAAACGGACGCTGCAAAACAGGCCGCCGCCGAAACAGGTTTCAAAAAAAGTGAAATCTATGCCGCTTTGCTGGCGGATTGACAGACGAATCGGTCCGGGAATCTTCAGGAAAACATGATGATTTCTTGAAGATTCCCGGATTTTGTGGTATACTGATAGTGTTTTCACATATTGTAGAAAAGGAGAATCTGAAACACTGCCATAGCCGTTTCGGAGGACATTTGTTATGCCGTTTTTTATGAGCAATCCCACCGGTATTACCTGGCTGGTGGCCGGTCTGGGAAATCCCGACCGTAAATACCAGAATACCCGTCACAACGCCGGATTCATCGCCATCGATGAAGTCGCAAGGCAGCTGGGCGTCTCCATCGACCGCAAAAAGTTCGACGCCCTGGTGGTCGACGTCTCCTTAGCCGGACAGCGCGTGCTGCTGATGAAGCCCCAAACTTACATGAACCTCTCCGGCGTCTCCATTGAAAAGGCCGCTTCCTTTTACAAGATCCCTCCGGAACAGGTCCTGGTTATCTTTGACGATATTTCACTGGAACCGGGAAAAATACGGATCCGCCGCAAGGGTTCCCATGGCGGGCATAACGGCATCCGCAGTATCATTGACTATCTGCAGTCAGATAACTTTCCAAGAGTGAAGCTGGGAGTAGGGGAACGCCCCAATCCTAATTTCGACCTGGCAGACTGGGTCCTTTCCGTTTTTACCCAGGAGGAACGCAAAGCTCTGGATGACGCCGCTTCCCACTGCAAGGAGATCGCGGAACTGACGATCCAGGGAAACATCGAACAGGCTATGAATCTCTATAATTCCTGATGATCCGGACAACCGCCGGACGGAGGTCTTTTATGAAACTGTATTCCACTGTCGCTTCCCGGCTCGAAGTGTTCCAGCAGATGATCGCCGATCTGCGTTCCGGACGGCTTCCCGCCCTGTGCGTTGGCCTTTCCGCCATCCACAAGGCACACTTCCTTTATGCTGCCGCCGAAGAACTCAAGGAGCCGGTACTGGTCATTACACAGGATGAAACCAGCGCCGCCAGGTTAGCTATCGATATCAATTCTATGGCGGATTCCGGCGAACCTGCCCTGCTTTTCCCGTACCGGGATTTCTCCTACCGCCAAATGGAAGGCGTTTCCACTGAATATGAACAGACGCGTTTGGGAGTCCTCTCCCGGCTGGCCGCCGGAGAGGCTTCTATTGTCATCTCCTCTATCCAGGCGGCAATGACACGTACCATTCCTAAAAATGTGCTGCTGGATGCCACCTTTTCCCTGAAGCCCGGAGATACCGTCTCTTTGGAGGATTTAGCCGTTCAATTGACCCGCTCCGGCTATGTCCGCCGGCCTCAGGTGGATGGCATCAGCCAGTTCTCCATCCGCGGCGGCATCCTCGACCTCTATCCGCCAAAGGAGCCTTCTCCTGTCCGAATCGAGCTCTGGGGCGATGAGATCGACACCATGAGCTATTTCGAACTGGACTCCCAGCGCCGGACCGACCCTGTCAAACAGGTGGACATTTCCCCGGCCAACGAGGTCCTGTTCGGAGAAGGAGAGTTATCCACAAAGCTCCGTGAGTTTTGTGAACAACTGGGCAAAAAAAAAGTTTTTGACAAGGCAAAGCAGGTCCTTCAGAAGGATATCGACCAGCTGGAAGCCGGCGTGGAACTGGATTCTCTGGACAAATATTTTCCGCTGGCTTACGACCGATTTACCACCATTTTTGACTACTTTGAAAACGCCCCGGTTTTTGTCAGCGAACGGGCTGACGCCATGGAAAACGCCAGGGGGCTCTTTTGGCAATACAGCGAGGATTTGAAGGTCCTCTTAGACGAGGGACAGCTTTGTAAGGGCCTGGACAGTTACCTCTTAAGCCCGGAGCAGGTCGACGCAAAAATCAGCGGCCAACGGGTTGTTATGATGGATACCTTTGCCCGGGCAGGGGGACTGACGGTCAAGGACCTGCTCAACATCAACCCCCTTCAGTCCTCCGGCTGGAATGGGGACCTGAAGCTTTTGCAAAGTGATTTGACACCCCTTCTGGAAGAAGGATACTGCTGTGCTGTTTTGGCAGGTACCCCAAAGGCTGCTTCCAACCTAGCTGCCGACTTAGTTAAAATGGGGCTCCCAGCTTCCTATGTCCGGGACATCAAGACGATCCAATACCGGAAGGTTCTGGTGCTGGCGGGTACCCTCTCTGCCGGATTTGAGTATCCGCAGATCAAGTTCTCTCTGACAACCACCGGAAAGGCGGTTACCATCGCCTCCGAAAAGCCCAAAAAGCGGAAGGGAGAAGAAATCAAATCCCTTTCCGACTTGACCGAAGGGGATTATGTGGTCCATGTGGCCCACGGCATCGGGATTTTCGCGGGGATTCACAAGCTGGACCTTCACGGTATCGTCAAGGACTATATCAAGATCCAGTACGCCGGCGCCGATACCCTCTATGTGCCTGTTACCCAGCTGGATTTGGTTTCCAAATATATCGGCCCCCGGGAAGATGCGAAAGTGAAGCTCAACCGGCTTCACTCCGGCGAATGGCAGAAGACCAGAGCACGGGTCAAAAAGGCCGTGGACGAAATGGCCGACGAACTCATTGCCCTCTACGCCCAACGGATGAAGGTACAGGGTTTTGCTTTTTCGCCGGATACCGAATATCAGCGGGATTTTGAAGCCCACTTCGATTACCAGGAAACCGACGACCAGCTCCGCTGCATCGCCGAGATCAAAGCCGATATGGAAAAGCCTGTCCCCATGGAACGCCTGCTCTGCGGAGACGTCGGCTTCGGCAAAACCGAGGTGGCGCTCCGGGCCGCCTTTAAGTGCGTCATGGACGGGAAACAATGCGCGATCCTATGCCCGACAACTATTCTTGCCTGGCAGCATTATCAGACCTTGCTCCACAGGATGGGTAATTTCCCGGTGGAAATAGAACTGCTCTCCCGGTTCCGCTCCCCGAAAGAACAGAAAGAGATCGTCAAAAAGCTGGCAAACGGCCGCATTGATATCGTAGTGGGGACCCATCGGCTGGTATCTAAGGATATCCATTTTAAAGATTTGGGACTGGCAATCATCGACGAAGAGCAGCGGTTCGGCGTAGCCCACAAGGAGCGCTTCAAAGAGATGCTGGCCGGGGTGGATATGCTGACCCTCTCCGCAACGCCGATCCCCAGGACCCTCAATATGGCCATGAGCGGCATCCGGGATATGAGCGTCATCGAAGAGGCACCGCAGAACCGACATCCCGTCCAGACCTATGTGCTGGAACATGATGACGGGGTTATCTTCGAGGCCCTGCGAAGAGAGCTGCATCGGGGCGGCCAGGCCTACTATATCCACAACAACACCGAAACCATTCACAGCTGCGCAGCCCGCATCAAGGCGGCGATCCCTGACGCCCGGGTGGGCGTAGCACACGGGAAAATGCCCGAAGAGGAGCTTTCTAAAATCTGGAAGCAGCTGATGGATCAGGAAATCGATATCTTAGTTTGTACCACCATCATCGAAACCGGCGTGGACGTGGCAAACTGCAACACTTTGGTCATCGAACACGCCGATCGCATGGGCCTTTCCCAGCTTTACCAGCTCCGGGGCAGGGTAGGGCGCTCCAACCGCCGGGCTTTTGCCTACTTTACCTTCCAAAGAGGGCAAATTCTTTCGGAAGTGGCCACCAAACGGCTTAACACCATTCGGGAATTTACAAAATTTGGGTCCGGGTTTCGGATCGCCCTGCGGGATTTGGAAATTCGGGGGGCCGGAAACATTTTGGGTACCCGCCAGCATGGGCATATGGAAGCGGTAGGGTATGACATGTACCTGCGGCTCCTCTCCCAGGCGGTAGCCGAAAAACAGGGCAAGGCTCCGGAAACGTCGGCTACGGCGGAATGTCTGGTCGACCTTCAGATCGAGGCTCATATCCCGGAGGACTACATCGAAAGCCTTTCCCAACGCATCGATGTCTACCGGAAAATCGCCTCTATCAAGGACGAAACAGACAGTATGGATCTTGTCGACGAACTCATCGACCGCTTCGGGGAACCCCCGCAGGCTGTCAAGGGCCTTATCGATGTGGCATTGCTGCGGAATACCGCCGCTCGGTTCGGGTTTAAGGAAATCAGCCAGAAATCCGACGCCCTTCACCTCATCCCTGAGAGGCTGGATCTCAATATTTCCGGCGCGCTGGCAGCCCGGATGAAGGGCAGGGTTTTGGTCAACGCCGGAGCGTCTCCATACCTTTCCGTCAAGCTAAAGGGGCAGAATGCCCTGGATACCCTCCGGGAAGTGATGAGCCAGCTTCAGGCCATCGAGAAGGCCTGGAAAGAAAATTCCCAAATTCAAAAATAAAGGTTCCGCTTGAAAGGAGCGACGATTATGCAGAATTTTACCTTCCACACCCCCACAAAAGTCTTTTTCGGAAAGGATACCGAAAAACAGGTAGGGGAGATCATTAAGTCTTATGGGTTTTCCAAGGTGCTGTTCCATTACGGCTCCGGCAGCATTAAAAAATCCGGGCTGTATGACACGGTGGTCAACAGCCTGCAGGAAAACGGCATCCGGTTCGTCGAACTGGGCGGGGTGGAGCCAAACCCCAAACTGTCCCTGGCCAGAAAAGCCGCGGAGCTTGCCAGAACGGAGCAGGTCGATCTGATTCTGGCTGTGGGCGGCGGCAGCGTGCTGGATTCCGCCAAGGCTGCTGCGGCAGGCGCCTACTATGACTGCGACCCATGGGAGTTCTCCACTAAAAAGCGGGTCCCTGAAAAGGCGATCCCTGTGGGTACGATCCTCACCCTGGCCGCCTCCGGCAGCGAAATGAGCGACTCCTGCGTTATCACCAACGAAGACGGTTGGCTCAAACGCGGGTTCAACGCCCCTACCAACCGGCCGCTGTTCTCCATTATGAACCCGGAACTGACCTACACCGTCAGCAAATACCATACCGGCTGCGGCATCGTGGATATTATGATGCACACGCTGGAACGGTACTTCTCCTTAAACGGGGAGAATCCCCTAACCGACGCGCTGGCAGAGGGGCTTTTGAAAACCGTTGCCGAGGCTGGTCGTCGAGCAATTGAAAATCCCGCCGATTATGAAGCCAGAGCTACCCTCATGTGGGCAGGCAGCCTCTCTCACAACGGCCTGACCGGCTGCGGCAAAACCTTTATGATGCGCTGCCATCAGCTGGAACATGAGCTTTCCGGTGCTTATGACCGGGTCGCCCATGGCGCCGGCCTTGCCGTGATCTTCCCAGCATGGGCAAAATACATCTACACCTACAATGTTCCACGGTTTGCGCAATACGCAGTCAATGTCTGGGGAATCCCCATGGATTTCGAACACCCGGAACGGACTGCCCTGGCAGGGATTCGGGCTATTGAGGACTATTTTAGCTCCATTGGGATGCCGGTGCGCCTTTCCGAGCTTTCCATCGATGACTCCAGATTTGACGAAATGGCGGAAAAATGCACCTTCTTCGGCAAACGCACTCTGCCTGACTACATCGAAATCGGTAAAAAGGAAATGCTGGATATCTACAGACTTTGCCTGTAAAAGGAGAAGTACATATGAAACTGTACGTTACTGGTTCCGTAGGCAGCGGAAAAACAACGTTGGCCCGGAAAATCGGCCAGCTGGGGATTCCCTGCTTTGAACTGGATCAGGTGGCCTATGAGCCTAATCCCGATGACCCCGGCGACAGTATGAAGCGCCCTCCGGAAGAACGGGACAGGCTGTTTCAGGAGATCCTTGACCGGGAAAGCTGGGTCATGGAGGATGCCGGCCGCAGCTGCTTTATAAAAGGCATGGAAGATGCTGACCAGGTGGTGTTGCTGGAGCCGGCACCCTTTGTCCGGGATTTCCGAATCCTGCGCCGGTGGTTTCGGCAGCGAGCAGGCGCTGAGGACTGCAGTTATCGACCTGACTTTTTGATGCTGCGGCTGATGTTCCGCTGGCGCAGAAACTATGACAACGGACAGGACGGACTGAAAGAACGACTGAACCCTTTTGCAGACAAGCTGCTGGTGCTGCGGCGTGAAAAGGATATCCGGAATTTTTTGAAAGGACTTGCGAGGAACTGACATGGCGGATTATCGGGAACTTTTGCGGGTACTGGAAAATCAGCGCCCCGGACGGGCTGTGTTTTTTGAATATACCCTGAATCAATCCCTGGCGGAACAGCTGGTCTGGCGGCGGGGCAGGGGACTTTGGGAAACGGAAGCTGCTCGGGTCCAGACACTGGCAGACGCCGCGGCGGTTTCCGGCTTTGACTGCCCGGTGGCGCAGCTTTCCTTCCAAAACGGGAGCTTCCCCGGGTTGGAAACGCTGCGTCTGGAGCTGGGTATGAAACTGGTAGCAGGGCTTGCAGAGGACGCGGGACCGGATATCCTGGCAGAACGTTTCCGGCTTCTGGCCGGAGAAGATAAGGTCTGCGCGGTTATGATCCGGAATGTTCCATGTGGAACGCCAGCGCTTTACCGACAGTGGGCAGAAATCATCCATAAGGAAGGCAAACCCTGTATCTGGACAGATCTGTCCGCCCGGCCGGAACCTTTGGAAATCTTTTCCCAATGCGGATTTGATGCCGTCCATCTCACCGAGGCCTACGCAAGGCCAATGGAAGAGCTTCTCAGTCGATGGGGGAAAATATGGGCCCTTCTGGGAGATACCCAGTTCTCTTGGCTGATCGTCCAGAAGCCCAAAGATATTATCAGTTACTGCGAAAACCTATACCGGTTGACGGCTGGGAAAGGTTATGCTTTCGGAACCGGGAACCCCGCCGGGAAACCTATCCCGTATCTCAGCTACGCCGCTATCCTTAGCGCCTATCTCAGAGGGAGAGACGCCAAATAATTTTACAAATTGTTTATTTTAAAATAAAATTACAAAACATAATAGAATTTTGGCAAAGCGAAAGCCGGCAGTTGATTTTCTGCCGGCTTTTTGATTTTCATTCAGGAGTCCTTTTCAGGTTCCATGTATTCCTTAGTCCCGCAGCAGGGGCAGGTCAGGATTTTGCCTTCCACGGCATTGACCGAAAAAATCATCCGCAGCAGGGGAGGCTTCCAGCAATGGCCGCAATGCGGACAGGTAAAATGCTCTTTCCGGTAAAAATAGGCGTACCGACATGCTGCCCACACAACTGCTGCAGCCAGCAGGCCAATCGCGGTCCAAAGCAATCCCTTTTCCATGGCCATCTCGATCCTTTACACCAATTTTTTTCGCTTGAACAGCGTGGCCGCTCCTACCGCCATCACAAAGCATACCGCCACCGCGATTCCAGCGGATACACCGTAATCGGCAGCGTTGACCTCCTCGAATCGGGTGGCGTGGGTGATCAAAGCATAGGGGTTATACTGGTTTTTTCCAAGCATGCCCAACGCCATGTTCAGCAAAGTCGTCGTCCCGTAAAGAACCGCTACCCAAATGCCGGCCTTGCCGGTGGCGCATCCAAATCCCAACAGCATGCTGACCTGGAACGCGATAAACAGCATCAGGGCCAACACCGGCAGCAGGGTATTTACAAACGGGATCCTGTCATCCGGGAATAAAATCACAGATACTCCATAGGCTGTATAAAATCCTGCCGCAGACAGTACCATCATTAACGGCGGATAGACCAGAAATTTGGCATAAATATAACATTCCCGGTCAAACCCCAGGGTGATGGGAATAATGCAATTTCTCTTTTTCTGCTCGCCGCCAGCCGTCCGCATCAGCAGCAAAAAGGCTACCAGTAAGCAGGTATTGATGCAGTCCCCGACAAAGGCAGACATTCCCGCCGACTGCCCCAATAGTCCCAGACCCTGCACCTGACTCATGTTCAGTTCCGGAACTTCATTCATGAGGTCCAACAAAAATACTACTCCACGTATAATAACAGGATCTAATACTCCAAAGCCTATAAATACCAAGATCAACGCGATCAATCGGTAGGTCCGGCTGATTTCCAAAAGCTCCTTTTTAACCCCAGCTTTGAGTTGCAGCATGAGTCTTCACCACCTTCAGATAAATTTGTTCCAATGTCGGCCGGGATTCCTCATATCGATGCACCGTCAACCCGCTGTCTGCCAGGAACCGGAACAATCCACGGCTGCCAGCTTCCCAATCCCCAGCAATCGTCACATAACAGCTACTGTCTTTCCCTTCCACCTTTTCCGCAAAGGGCAGCGCCGCAATTTCTTCCCGCAGGGCAGGGGTGAGCCCATCCGCTTCAAAGCCGATCACATGGGACGCGTTGGCACGCAACAGCTCCTGGATAGACCCTTCCAGCTGCAGCTTCCCCTGGTGGAGGATTCCTACTCGGTCTGCCACTCGTTCCACGTCGGACAGGATATGGGTCGACAAAATCACTGTTTTGCCCATTTCCTTCAGCCGCTGGATAATTTCCATGACATCCGCCCGCCCTTGCGGGTCCAGTGCTGATGTCGGCTCATCCAACAAAATCAGGTCTTTCCCAGAATACAACGCGCATCCGATGCCGACCCGCTGCTTCATACCGCGGGAAAATCCCTTGATCTTCCGGTCGATGGACGGAGTCAGCCCGATCAGTCCGATCACTTCCTCTGTTCGCTTTTCGATATTCCCTGTATATTGGCATGCCGCTGCGATATATCGAAAATACTCCCGGCAGGTCATGTACTCAAAAAATTCCGGCGACTCCGGCAAATACCCGATCGACAGGGTTTCCATATCACCTTCCGGCTTCCCGTCTACGGTTATGCTCCCGCTGTCCTTTGCCAGAAGACCGGTGACAATGTTCATGGTTGTGGTCTTTCCCGCTCCGTTTTCCCCAAGAAATCCATAGATTTCCCCGGTCTGCACTGTCATGGAAAGCCCATCCAGAACGGTCTTGCCTCCGTAGGATTTCCGCAAATTGCAAATTTCCAGCATATCAAGGCTCCTTTCGTTTTGTATTATTGATTATAATACGCCCCTTTTCCGCTGTCAACCGTTCTTTCGTAAAATGTCAAAATCAGCTGCCGAATCGTCATTTTTTCGGATTCAACAGCTGATCTTTGTAATTAATATTCTTTTTTATACTAATCGTATTTATTGGTGAAACCACACGATCCGTTCCGCATCGCCCATCCACTTGCCGGTTTTGAAATCTCGGCTGCGTACACGGATATAATCTTTACAAACTTCCACCATGATTCCCTGACTGCCGTCATAGGAGGCTCCGCTGTCATCGGGACCGCTTCCCACGGCTGTGTTATCCCACAAAGCGCTGACGCTTCCCGCGTGAATCATGCTGGCCCCTTCACCGCCGCCGTCATACACCGTATAATACCGGTCCAAGGCGCTGTGGGAATGGCCGGAAATGACAATTACCTGCGGATACTGATCCAACAATACCCTCAGTTCTTCATCCCCTTCAATGATACTGGAGCTGGTCCCCACCAAGGTGTTATATAATGGCTGATGGCTAATGACGAATATGGGCGCATCGGGATCTGCCGCCTCTGCTTTCCGCAGTTCCTCTGCCAGCCAATCCCTTTGAGTCTTACCGATCACCGCACTGACGCTGCTTCCGGTAGAGGTAGCATCATCCGATCCAAGGCAGATAAACGATGTTCCATTTACTTCAAAGCTGTAGTAATAATTCGGCATCCCGGTATATTCCAGGAAATTATACACCTTTTGCCCCCAGCTCTCCTTATTCAATCCCAGGTCATGGTTCCCCATTATCAAATATTGAGGAGGCAGTTGCTTTTGAAATTGGTTCAGTAGATCTCCTAATACGGAAAATTCAATCGGCTTTCCATTATTGGTAACGTCGCCCGGATAAATGATCGCACTGATATCCGGCATGTTTTTGATTACATCCCGAATCGCGCGGGTATAATTCCGATTATAAATATAATACGCATTTTGGCTGATATGGATATCTGACAACGCTACAAACGAATACTCTGTTTCCTGATCTGCTATTGCCTCTGTGGGCAGTTCTATCACCTCCAAAACCATGCTTTGCCAGCAATAAGTTTCTGAACCCCCACACACCAGTATCCGATCGGCGCCTGTCGGTGCTGCCAGATTATCATGCAGCCACAGGACCAGTGATTCCGTTCCGTTAGACTTTACCTTGCCCAAAGCGGAGTATCCCTCTATTGGTCCTTCCTCATTGGCCCACATCAACCAGTAATAATCTTCAACTTTTGTACCTGGAGTAATAATGATTTGCCCTTCCATGGTCGTTTTCGCCGCATTATCCGCAGGAATATATAACGCGCGGGTACAGCTGCTGGAAATTACCGAGAATGCAAACTCCTCTTCAACTGTATACGAAGCATCCCCAAATAAATACAGAACATATTCGCCTATCGGCAGCTTGGAAAACGCTCCTTTTGTCTGCAGCTGATTCAGATCGATACAGGTTGAATCCTCAAATGCATTGACATACTCCCAAAAAAGGCAGTTATCTTCTCCGGGGACAACATCCTTTGGATATACTCCAATCCACGCGCTATCAGAAGACGGAACCCTTTCAATTGTCAGGATTCCCTGGCTTCCCTGTTCGTAGCATACCCGGTCCATATACAGGTTGTTGTCTGTAACGATAAAGTCGCGAATCAGCACCGGATTCGACGAATATCGATAAAAAGCCAACTGATATTTTCCGGCGGGAAGCCCTTTTACCTCTGCTATCCCACTGTCTGTTTCAGATGCCGGTATTTCGATCCGCTGGATGGGTTCTTCCGAAGTCTCCCCGCTGACATATACCCCTAACCAACTATCTTCCGTATTTCCTGAATAGTCGACTTCAAAGCTTTGGTCAGCCGGATAAACCTGCTTCATCCGCAAATCGATTTCTGCTCCCATTACCCGCAGGACCGTAGGCACAGAAATACCCAAACAGACCAAAATCATCATTACAATCAGTAGTTTTGCGCAAAATAGTTTTTTGACACACACAGAAAAATCCCTCAGTTCTTTCAAATGGTTGCTTTTCGCTTACTGTTATTGAGTATAACAATAATATGTGAATTTTTCAATAATTTTTTTTGCTTCTTAAAATTGATATACTATCAGGATATTATTCTTAAATATAAAAAAACGTATAGTTTGATTTTTGATAGGCTCTGTATACCAAAAGAGATTTGCCTTTTTTGTTCACCCCTACAAAATTGCCGCCATGCCCCATTTTCTCTTTTTTCCTCCAGTAATTATCCTTGCCTTTTCATCTTACCTATGATATATATATATTAAAGAATCTTTTATCTGTAGGAGGGTTTATATATGAAGGCAACAACTGCAGCTTTTCTTGATTTGCTGAATCAGAGCGGCATTAAGTATGAGTTCAAAGAGCGCCCGGGAAAAAGTGACTGGGTCAATGTCCGCTACAGCGGCGACAACATTCAATCTATCAGCATCCAGCTTTTCTTTAGTGATGATTGTGAGGATGTTGCGATTCGTTCTTTTTCTATTTGTAAGGTTCCGGCCAATAAAAAGGCTGATATGCTCAATCTTTTGAATGCTTTGATGGATGAATACCGCTGGCTTAGATTCTATCTGGATGAAGATAATGAAGTTACCGCTGCCATTGATGCAGTCATTACGGTTGCTACCGCCGCTCCCATCGCCAAGGAATTGATGCTTCGCACTCTGAATATCGTGGATGATGTTTATCCTCGCATTATGAAAGCCCTTTGGTCTTAATGCTTCTTTCAACATCAAAGGCCGCTCCTGTTAAACAGGAGCGGCCTTTTCGCATGACTTTTTTATCGCCGGTCATTCCGGTCGATATCCAAATTCGCATAAAAAGCAGTCATGATCCCCAACTACGCCTTTTATGACAATCGTATTTTCATTGCTGTGCTGCAGATACAGGGAAATCGTATCTCCCAATACCGCCTGGTGGTTAAAATTCACCTGATAAAATTCCAGTTCCCGCCGCCGGGCTTCTTCCGGCAGCACATCGGTGGCAATATCCCCGTATACCGCGTTGTATACATGCCCGTTGGCATCCAAATCCGAGTACCGGATCTGCCGCTCTCCCACAAGGATCCCATCTGTCAGCTTTAGCTTCCGGCAGTCTGGACATTCCGCTGCGATCCCCGTCGGCTGTGCGTTTGGAAACTCTGATGGCCTTAACACCTGCCAGCTTTCCGGATTTACCAGCATCCATGCCGAGCAGGCAGTCAAAACGCGCTTTCCTGCTTCATCAAAAATCTCAAAATCCCGCAGAAAGGATGCGCCTTTGATCTGTCGCTCCCACGTTTCAGCACTCAGAATTTCCCGGGGGTGGGGGAGCCGACTAAACTGAATACTTACCTTCGAAACCAGAAATACAAATCCGTGCTCCCAAAGCCATTTATGATCCATTCCGCGGGCTGCATAATGTGCATCTGCCATGTCCGCCAACAGCCTGTTCACCGCCGAAATCTTCATTCGGCTTTGCGGATCACAGTCATAAAAATGAACTTCCTGTTCCCGCCGAAATTTGCTTTCCACCACGATCGCTCCTATGATTTATATTTTTAATTATTTTTTAGGAACCAGCTTCTCTTTTCCACCCATATATGGCCGCAATACCTCCGGAATCCGAACGCTGCCATCCGCATTCAAGTTATTTTCCAGGAAGGCGATGAGCATCCGGGGCGGTGCAACTACCGTATTATTGAGGGTATGAGGCAGATAACGGCCATTTTCCCCGTTGACACGAATTTTCAGACGCCGTGCTTGGGCATCTCCCAGATTGGAGCAGCTGCCCACCTCAAAGTATTTTTTCTGACGCGGCGACCATGCCTCTACATCAACGGATTTTACCTTCAGGTCTGCCAAATCCCCGGAACAGCACTCCAATGTCCGGACCGGAATATCCATGGACCGGAACAAATCTACTGTATTTTGCCACAGCTTATCAAACCATTTCATGCTTTCTTCCGGCTTGCAAACCACGACCATTTCCTGTTTCTCAAACTGGTGGATCCGGTAAACACCCCGTTCTTCCAGGCCGTGAGCGCCTTTTTCTTTGCGGAAACAAGGGGAATAGCTGGTGAGAGTATAGGGCAGATCCTTTTCATCCAAAATCGTATCGATAAACTTGCCGATCATGGAATGCTCACTGGTGCCGATCAGATAAAGGTCTTCGCCTTCGATTTTATACATCATGGCGTCCATTTCATCAAAGCTCATAACGCCAGTCACTACGTTGCTCCGGATCATGAACGGCGGCACACAATAGGTGAATCCACGGTCAATCATGAAATCTCGGGCATAGGAAATCACTGCCGAATGCAGCCGCGCGATATCTCCCATCAAATAATAGAACCCGTTGCCGGCTACTTTTCGCGCACTATCCAAATCGAGCCCATTAAACGACTCCATGATATCGGTATGATAGGGAATTTCAAAATCCGGTACGACCGGATCGCCGTACTTCTGGACTTCCACGTTTTCACTGTCGTCTTTTCCAATCGGGACACTGGGATCAATAATGTTCGGGATCGTCATCATGATCTTTTGGATTTTTTCCGCCAGCTCATTTTCCAGCTTTTCCAGCTCGGCAAGACGGTCTGCCTGCTCCGAAACCTTTTTCTTCATAGCCTCGGCTTCGTCCTTTTTGCCCTGGGCCATCAGACCACCAATGCTCTTGGAAATTTTATTTCGCTCCGCACGGAGGTCGCTGGCTTCCTGCTGTGTCGCACGGCTCTGCCGGTCCAGTTCAATAACCTCGTCTACCAACGGAAGTTTCCGATCCTGAAATTTCTTTCGAATATTTTCTTTCACAACCTCCGGATTTGCCCGGAGAAATTTAATATCCAACATACTTGATACCTTCCTTTAAAATGATTCTTCGCCGGCCAGGCGATAAGCAATTGACCGCAGATCTTCCTGGTCATAAAAAGCGATCTCAATTGTACCGCCTTTTCCTTTTCCAGCGTGGATCCGCACTCGCCGGCCTAATTCTGTATTCATTGCCAGTTCCAGTTCCTGATAAAACGGATCTTCGTTTTTCTGCTCACTTTCGTTTCTATCTGCTGAACTCTTTGCAGGCTTTTTGGAAACCTGCCGTTCCACTTCCCGGACAGAAAGGCCCTTTTCCACCGCATTTTTGGCCAAGCGAACCATTTCATCTCGGTTTTCCATGGCGGCAATCGCCTTCACATGCCCCGCAGTCAGCTCGCCGCTGACCAGGTACGGGCGAATTTCCTCCGGCACTGACAGAAGTCGCAGGCAGTTTGCCACTGCCGACCGGGATTTTCCTACGCGTTTTGCCACCTGATCCTGTGTCATACCGTAGGTTGTCATCAATTCCCGATATCCCGAAGCCTCTTCCAAGGGATTCAAATCCTGACGCTGCAAATTTTCTATCAGCGCCAATTCCATTACTTCTGTTTCGCTCATATCCCGGATCACGGCAGGAACTTCCGTCAGTCCCGCCATCCGTGCGGCACGCCAGCGCCGTTCCCCGGCAACTAACTGATAACCGCCGGTCTCCAGCGGCCGCACCAGCAGCGGCTGCAGGATCCCATGTTCCCGTATCGAATCAGCCAACTCCGAAAGGGCCTGTTCATCAAAAGCTTTTCGCGGCTGATTCCGATTAGGCTCGATCTCGCTCAATCGAAGCATCACACCGCCATCCTGGCCTGATCCGGTATCATTATCCAAAAACAGAGCGTCCAAACCTTTTCCCAAGCCGGATTTTTTTGCCATTTTACCCTTCCTTTCCGGCATTTGCTTTTAAAAGCTCTTTTGCAACTTCCTGATATGCTACAGAGCCCTTTGACCACTTATCATAATAATAGACCGGCAGTCCGTAACTGGGTGCTTCTGAAAGCCGCACATTTCTGGGAATTGCCGCCTTATAGACCTTCCCCGGAAAATGCTTTTTGACTTCAGCAACCACCTGTGTCGTCAGATTCAGTCTTCCGTCATACATTGTCAGCAGGACGCCTTCGATTTCGATGGCAGGATTATATAGCTTTTTCACCTGACGGACTGTTGCCATCAACTGGCTCAGCCCTTCCAGCGCATAATACTCACACTGGATGGGAATAAAAATGCTGTCCACAGCCGTGAGGGCATTCAAAGTAATCAAGCCCAGTGAAGGCGGGCAATCGATCAAAATAAAGTCATACGCTTCCCGAATCGGTGCCAAAGCCAGTTTCAGCCGGTTAATCCGGTCATCCATTTCCACCAATTCCACTTCCGCGCCGGCCAACTCGATACTGGAAGGAATCATATCGATATTTTTAAATTCCGTAGCCACCCGGACGTCTTCCACCCGAGCTTCGCCGATCAGGAGGTCGTAAGAAGTCTGGGCAACATTCTTTTTACGAATTCCCATGCCACTGGTTGCGTTACCCTGGGGGTCGATGTCAACCAGAAGGACCTTTTTTTTCCGCGCGCCGATACACGCTGCCAAATTTACGGCCGTGGTTGTTTTTCCAACGCCGCCTTTTTGGTTGGCAACTGCGATGACTTTCCCCATGATACCCCTCATTCATCAGATTTTAGCCCAATTTGGCAGATTTTTTCATTCCAAAACGGCTATGGTTTTATTATACCACACCTTTTCCTATTTTAAAAGACCTTCTTTTAAAAAGTTCCACGTGAAACAAATAAACCGGATGTTTCACGTGGAACATCCGGCTTATTTGTTTAATTGCTCCGCAACGGAATCTTCACCAGGTACTCAATGCACCCGTCTTCCTCTCGCCGTACCGCCTCCGCTGCAATTCCCGCATTCTTCATCGTGTCAATGGCTTTGTTAATGGTATTCAGAAAAATCCGCACGTCTTTTACAACAAATATCCGTTTTGGGACCTTCTTTGAAACTTTTAATTCTTGATCTATCCTCTCCACATGTTTTTCTAACTGGCTGACATTCCAATGATTGGAAATGGCGCTTTTCAGTGCAAATATTCTCTGCTCAGGATTCTTTATCTTTAGTAACGCCCTCGCATGGCGTTCACTTAACCCGTTTTCCACAATCAGCTTTTGTTCCTCCTCCGTTAAATTCAGCAAACGGAGCTTATTTGCAATGGTAGATTGGGCCTTTCCCAGTTTCTGTGCCGCTTCTTCCTGTGTGACGCCCCATTCCGTAATCAAGCATCTCAGTGCTCTGGCTTCTTCAAAGACAGACAGATCCTGCCGCTGAACATTTTCCAAAATGGCATAAATTGCAGACTGCCGCGCCGTTGTTTCAATTACCACCGCGGGGATCTGCGTCAATCCCGCTTCCTTTGCTGCCCTCAGTCGTCGCTCACCAGACACCAACTCATACTCTTTTCCCGGATTTTTTCGCACCGTGATTGGCTGGAGAACCCCGTTTTCACGAATACTGGCAGCCAATTCTGACAGCTCCCCGGCCCGGAACTCCTGCCTCGGCTGAGCAGGATTGGGGAGAATTCCGTCTATATCCAGCAACACCACTCGATTAATGGTTTTTTCCTTCAAAAAAATTCCCGCCATGTTGTCATCCTCCTGTCAAACTTGTCCTTTAACTGGAGTATAACACAAGCGGGAAATAATTTCCAGAAATTTTCGTCGCGCAAAAAACCGCTTTTCGACCTTTTTATTGCCCAATCAAAGGGCTTTTTTTGATTTTTGCGGAGATCCGCGGATATTTTGACGGGACCGGTCGAACTTTTTTTATAATGACAATTGCTCTGGAAGCGTCTTCAGCCAAACGAAACTTCTTTACATCTATAACTTCGCCGCCAAGCTGGGCAATCGCATACCGGGCGCCTTCCAATTCTTCCTCGATCTCGTAGCCTTTCAGAGCAGCAAAAACTCCTCCAACCTTCACAAACGGCAGACAGTATTCAGCCAATTCCCGCAGGTTCGCAACCGCTCTGGCAGTTGCCACATCGTACTTCTCCCGAAACTTTGGCTGACGGCCGGCATCTTCGGCCCGCGCATGGACACATTCTGCAGAAAGGGAAAGCTCCGCACAAAGGGCTTCCAAAAAAGTAATCCGTTTCTGCAAGCTATCCAGCAATGTCAATTTCAAATCCGACCGGGCAAGAGAAACCGGAACCGAGGGAAACCCCGCACCAGTTCCCACATCGATAATTTTCCCATTTTGCGGGATTTCAGAGGCCTTCAGCAAAAGGAGACTATCCGCAAAATGCTTTACAACAATCTCTTCCGGCTTGGTAATCGCCGTCAGATTCATCTTTTCATTCCATTCTACCAGCAATTCTGCATACCGATCCAGCTTTTCGCCTAAAGCAGCAGAGTAGGGAAGCTGCTGCGCAGTAAAAACCGTCTCCACCTGCTGTAAATCAATCATTCTTTTCTCCTTCCTGCTGCTCCAGCCAGATCAGCAGCGTCGAAATATCCGCCGGATTCACCCCGGAAATTCGCGACGCCTGCCCCACATCTCTGGGTTTTACCCGATTCAGCTTTTCCCGGGCCTCCAAACGAAGTCCGGAAATCTTTCCGTAATCCAAATTTTCCGGAAGCTTTCGACCTTCCAACCGCTTTAGTTCATCCACTTCCTGTTGCTGCTTCCGAATATAGCCCTCATATTTCAGCTGGATCTCCACCTGCTCCCGAACCGCAAAAGACAGTTCCGGGCGCTCCGGATCAAACGGAGCCAAATCGTCATACTTCAGCTGAGGCCTGCGGATCAGGTCGTCCATTTTAGTACCAGTCATCAACTCCGCTGTTCCACGTGAAACAAGCAATTCATTCAATTCCCGACTCGGAGCGACATTCACCTTGGAAACACGCTGTTTTTCCTCACGAATCTGCTCCATCTTTTTCAGGAAGCGCTGATACCTCTGCTCTGAAATCAAGCCGATCTCATATCCCAAAGGAGTCAAACGCTCGTCCGCATTGTCCTGCCGCAGCAGAAGGCGAAACTCACTCCGAGAAGTCATCATGCGATAAGGGTCAGAGCACCCTTTGGTCACCAGATCATCAATCAAAGTTCCAATATAGGAAGAGGACCGCGATAACGTAATGGGTTCTTTTCCTTGCGTCTGACGCGCCGCATTGATTCCTGCAATCAAACCTTGAGCAGCCGCTTCCTCATAGCCGGATGTCCCATTAAACTGGCCGGCGCCGTAAAGGCCGGAAACAGCCTTAAATTCCAACGTTGCCCGCAAATCCAGTGGATCACAGCAGTCATATTCGATGGCATATGCATTCCGCATAATTTCCAGATTTTCAAATCCTTTGATCGTCCTAAGAAAAGCAATCTGCACATCTTCGGGCAGGGAAGAGGATAGCCCCTGCAAATACATTTCCTGGGTATCCATTCCCATAGGCTCCACAAAAAGCTGATGGCGGGGCTTGTCAGAAAACCTGACAATTTTATCCTCTATGCTCGGGCAGTACCGGGGACCAATGGCATGGATCCTGCCGCTGTAAATCGGCGACTTATCCAGGTTTTCCAATATAATCCGATGGGTTTCTTCATTGGTGTACGCAATATGACAGCTCACCTGATTCTGCAGTGGCTCCGTTGTTTCGAAGCTGAAGGGAACAATTGGCTCATCTCCCTTTTGCTCTTCCAGTTGGTCGAAATCGATACTTCGCTTATGGACTCTGGACGGAGTCCCCGTTTTAAACCGTCTTAGTACGATTCCATGCTGCTGCAGATCTGCCGTCAGTCCGGTTGCCGGAGAAACGCCATCCGGTCCGCTGGGATAAGACACCTCGCCTACATGGATCATCCCATTTAAATACGTTCCCGTCGCAATAATAACGGCGTCGGCCGCGTATTCCGCACCCAAACGGGTCCGAATCCCACGAATTCTCCCATTTTCCACCAAAACGCCGGTGACTTCATCCTGCTTAATTCGCAGATTCTCCTGTCCTTCCAGCAGCTTTTTCACATAGGTATGATAGGCGCGCCGGTCGATCTGAGCTCGAAGGCTGTGAACGGCTGGACCTTTCCCCATATTCAGCATTCGGCTTTGGATAAGCGTATGGTCAGCTGCAATCCCCATTACACCACCCAAAGCGTCGATTTCCCTTACCAAATGCCCCTTGGCAGTTCCACCGATGGAGGGATTGCACGGAAGGTTTGCAATTCCATCCAGCGTCAGCGTAAACAAAATCGTAGCGGCACCCAGCCGGGCAGCCGCCATTGCCGCTTCCACGCCGGCATGTCCTGCTCCGATGACCGCCACATCGCAGCGGCCCATTTGATATCCCATAAATTCTCCTACTTTCCGACGCAGAACCGTGAAAACACCTGATCCACCACAGCGTCTGTCACTTTTTCACCTGTCAGCTCCAAAAGCGCTGAAATTACGCTTTCCAATGCCACATCTACGGCATCCAGCGTATATCCGGCTTTTAAGGTATCAATTGCCTCTTTCAAAAGGGTCCAGGCTCTTCTTGCACAATCAAACTGACGGGCATTTGCTAAAGCAGCACCTTCTGCAGATATTCCATCCAGCTCCAACAAGGACACGATCTCCTGCCTCAAGGCTTCCAAACCGCTGTTTTCCCTGGCAGAAATTTCTACAAAATATTGAAATTTACTTTTAATAAACTCAATGTCTATTTTTTGTTCCAGATCTGCCTTATTGCAGACTGCCACCACCGGCATTCCCTCCAACCGATCCAGAAGCCCATGATCTTCCGGCGAAAGGGGAGAGGACTCATCAAATACAGCCAACACCAGCCCGGCAGTATCCAGTCGTTCCAAGGCCAAGTCCACCCCAGCCTTTTCCACCACATCTGACGTTTCCCTTATCCCAGCAGTATCCGCCAGCCGCAGCAAGACGCCGTCCAAATTGACTGTCTCCTCGACCACATCCCGTGTAGTACCTGGTATATCCGTGACGATACTCTTCGGGCAGCCCGAAAGCAGATTCATCAAAGTAGATTTTCCCACGTTGGGTTTCCCGACGATAACGGTTTCCACGCCTTCCCGCAGGATCCGTCCCCGGTCAAAGCTGTCCAGCAGATCCCGCAGCTGTCTTTCCGCATCATCAAGGATTTCAGCTGTTTCCGCGGACTCCACCGGGTCGATTTCCTCTTCCGGATAATCGATGTATGCCGCAATATGGCCGCTGACAGACAAAAGGGAATCCGTCACGCCTTTTATTTTCCGATATAAAGCACCTTTCATGGCGCTGCGGGCAGCTCGGAGAGCCTGATCGCTGGAAGCGGCGATCACATCGGTAACCGCCTCTGCTTCTGTCAAAGACAATTTTCCATTGAGAAACGCTCTCTTTGTAAATTCACCGGGACCGGCTGGGGAAGCGCCTGCTGCCAAAACAGCTCTTAAAACCTTCCGAGTCACCAGCAGGCCGCCGTGGCACGAAAATTCTGCCACATCCTCGCCGGTATAGCTTTTGGGCGCCCGGAAGACGGTTGCCACCACATCATCCACAGGGCCGGATTCATCCCACACCGATCCAAACGCGGCTGTATATCCCTTGTGCTGGGAAAGCGTTTTTCCGGAAGCGGAATGAAACACCCGATCAGCCACCTGAATGGCGCCCGGCCCGGAAATCCGGATCACACCGATTCCTCCCGGTGCGCAGGGGGTTGAAATTGCGGCAATCACAGCTGCTGACATACGGCATCTCCTTTTTAAAAATCATCGCTGTTTGAAAAGACCTCTCCGGCGGACCGGCCGCGGAGAGGTCTTTCAGGTGATTTAGAGTTCAATCTTGGAATACAGCTTTACGCTGTCAAAATCGTGGGTATCCACCTTTGGTTCCTCAACAGGCTCCACAGGAGCAGAAGAAGCGGTATCTGCTTCCGGAGCTGTTTTCTCCGTTTGAGGTGCGTTATTGCGGGGAGGACGATTTCCTCTTCCGGGACGTCCTTCGCGGCGGGAACCGCCGGAAGCTCCGCTTTTTCCGGAAGGTTTAATGACCACCTTACGGTTTGGCTCCTCACCTGTAGACTTGGAATACACTCCCTCGATTTCGGTCACAACGGCATGGATGATCCGGCGCTCATAAGGATTCATTGGTTCCAACGCAACCGGACGGCCGGTTTTCAGCACCTTCCGAGCCATGCGCTGGGCAAGAGCACGAAGGGTTTCCTCCCGTTTTTCACGATAATTTCCCGCGTTGATCGTAAACCGGACATATTCGCCCTCATGGCGATTTGCCACCAGTGAAACCAGATACTGAATTGCATCCAGTGTTTCACCGCGTTTTCCGATGACTGTACCGATTTCTCCGCCATCAATATGGATCAGGACCGTTCTGTTCTCAGTTTGTTCAAAGCGCATTTGAACATCCTGCAGTCCCATTTTCTCAAAAATACTGGAAAGATACTCTTCCGCCGTTTTGATTTTTGACTGCATTTCTTCTTCAGAAATCGGCGCTTCTTCCTTTTTCGCAGGTTCTGCGGCTGGAGCTTTTGGCTGAACAGGGGCAGCTGTCGTTTCCTTTTTAGGTTCCGTTTTTTCTTCTTTTGGTGCCGGTGCGGGAGTCGGAGCAGGTTTTTCCGTGGGCACAGCAACTTCTTTTTTAGCCGGAGCCTGTTTGGGAGCAGCTGCAGGAGAAGCTTCTGCTTTTTCTTTTGCAGCCGTCTTCTTAACCGGAGCCGGTTCTTCCCGCATCAATTCCTCATCGGACTGGACAACAATTCTGACTTCCGCCGGTGTCTTTTTAAAGAATCCTTTTTTTGGCAGCTTTAAAATCTCAGGGGTCACATCTGTGGGAGAAACCCCAAGTTCACGGCAGGCATTTTCAATGGCTTCCTCCACCGTTGCGCCGGTGGCAGTATATTCACGAATCATCAAGGAACCTCCTTTAATAGCGATTCAGACGTGGTCACTGCAGATCCTTATCCGTTACTTCCACATACTCTTCGCCGTATTTTTCAGCATCCTGGCGGCGAGCCTCTGCCAAACGGCGCCGGTTCATTTCTTTTGCAGAAAGGTATTCTTCCTCTGCTTTTTCCCGGGCTGCCTTTTCTTCTTCTTCCGTACGGGCAGAACTCCGCTTTGCTTTTCTTTCCTGTTCTTTTTTGCGGCTTAATTCTTCCTCATCCAAATCATCGTCACTCAGCTCTTCGCCGCGTTCCAATTTGCGCTGACGCCGCTTTTCACGTTCCAAGCGGCGCTTTTCCTCTTCCTGCCGCATTTTTTCTTCATATTCTGCTTTGAACTTTTCAGGATTATACAACTTGTGCAGCAGCACCGACTGTACTCCAGACAGGATATTAGAAACAATCCAGTAAATACCAACGCCTACCGGTACAGAAAATGCAATCCACACAGACATCAGCGGCATACCGTACATCATAAACTTCATCATTCCGCCGGTCTGCTGCTGGGTAGCAGGATTCATCTTCATGGACAGCACCGACACCAGCAGGGAAGTCGCACCGGAGAGCAGCGGCACCAAAAGCAGCCAGTTGAGCCCCCAAGTAGGCACCTGGCCCAGATCCAATCCAAAGAGCGTATAGTCGAAATTAGAAACCTTTTCAACAAAATCCGCGCCCAAACTTGCAAACCACTGGGCATGTTCCGGATTCTGCATCTCAGAAACGATCTGCAGCTGCTGCTGTCCGACCATCTGGCCCAAAGCCTCGTAGTTGGTTTTCAGAATTTCCACAGCCGCGTTGATAGTATCCTTCGGGATTCGGAGAATATGGGTCAAGGGATTGTATACAACATCAATAATACCAAACAGGATCGGGAACTGGATCAACAGAGGAAGACATCCGCTCATGGGATTATATCCGTGAGCTTCATATAACTTCATCATTTCTTCCTGCTGTTTTTGCTTATTGTTCGCGTATTTCTTTTGAATCTCCGCAATCTTTGGCTGAAAAACAGAAATTTTCGCAGAAGATTTCTGCTGTTTGATCGAGAGGGGGAAGAGGGCTGCTTTAATCAGAACCGTAAATAAAATCAAGACAATCCCATAATTAGGGATCACCTTATAAAACAACCACATAATCCAGCCCAGGGGGGTACCGAAAAGCTGCGACATGAGCACATTCCTTTCTCATCACATCTCCGGACACACAGTCCGATTTTTTAGGTTTATGAAAACGCCTTATGGGCGAGGGTTTTCATCGATAGGCCGGGAATTTTTTTTCCGCGGGTAATGCCAGCGAAAGGTATCCGGCACAGGGTCGATTCCACCCCGGCAAAGAGGATTACAGCGCAAAATCCGCCGGATACTCAGGATTCCGCCCTTAAATGCTCCGAAGCGGCGGATGGCTTCCAGAGAATAGGCAGAGCAAGTCGGATAAAATCGGCAGCAGGGTGCCTTTAGTTTTGACAAATATTTCTGATAAAAACGGATACAGGCCATCAAAAAACGCTGCATCATGAATTTGGCGACTCCTTTTTCGAATCCTTACCGGTTTTCTGCAATTCCTTCAAACAGCCTTTCATCACGGCTGCCACCTGATAAGATTTTACCGTCAAAATTCGTTCCCGGGCCACAAACACATAATCACAATGATTTTCCATATAAGGCCGGACGCTTTGAATTGCCGCCCGCAGCAATCGCCTTGCTTTATTCCGACATACCGCATTCCCTACTTTTTTCGATGTAGTCAATCCATATCGGGTTCCATTTCCGCGATTTTTCACCCGATAACAAATAAAATACGGTGTTGCCTTATTTTTTCCCTGATAATAAGCCCGTTTGAATTCCTTATTCAATTTCAGAGTTTTCAAATCCGGCAAAGGAGTCGACGGATGCGGAGAACTGTTCCGCTGCTTTTTCTCTTCCATACTGATCTGTAATACCCGTTTTAAGGTCTTGTCCTTTCCGCAGAGGATTCTGGTTTTCCGCGAGGAAACAGAGGAAGCCATGCCTCCGAAACGGCGCATGGCTCCCATCCCTCTTTGCGGAATGCAGCTGGTGCAGATCCGAAAAGCATTTTAATAAGACAGTCTCTTTCTGCCTTTATCACGTCTTCTTTTCAGAACTTTACGGCCATTGGCGCTGGCCATTCTTTTGCGAAAGCCATGAATTTTTTGTCTGTGAAGCTTTTTGGGCTGGTAGGTCCGTTTCATTTTACACCCTCCTTTTTCCAATACGAAGTATAGGTTCCCGCACAGATCCGAATCCTTAATAAATCCGGCGCACTGACAAGTTCACCGGTCAAATTAGCAGAAACCTTCAAGATAATAGTATAAAGTAGAATCATGTTTTTTGTCAACTGTTTTTTTGGAAAATTCACATTTTTTCCAGTTCTTTTCCGACTTTTACGGCAACGAATTCCGTTTTCTTGAAAATTACTAAAAAGCACTTAAGTTTTCAACATTTTTCTTCTAGGATTTTTCCTGGATCCTTTGTGGAAATCTTGCGAAAATATTCCGAATGTGTTATAATAAAATTACTCGTAAAAAGAAGTTTTCCAATTTTCTTCAACTTAATATTAAAAAAGCTCACATGTTTCACGCAGTAATTCCCAACCCTCTGTGGAATTCTCATGTTTCACTGCGTGGCGTGTTTTTTACATGTTTTAAAACACGTTTTATGCTACTTTTTCACATTTCTTAACATTTTTATGTGGAAAACTTTTAATCTGTCAACATTTTCCTTTTTAAATGATTCACACCAGGAGGAATTTCAACATGCAGTCATTTTCTGACGTGTTAAACCTTGTGAAAGAATATTTTCAGGAAAAGGTTCGCGCCAATCAGCTGACCGAAACTGCCTATACCTGCTGGATTGAAAATATCCAGCCCGGCAAATTCGAAAATAATACCGCCTATTTGGTAGTATCTTTCGATTTCCATAAAAGTATTCTGATGAGCCAATACCTGACACCTTTAAAGGAAGCTTTTGAAAATGTTCTGGGCTTCCCGGTGGAGGTGGAGATCCTTTGCGCCGGCGCACCTCAGCAGACGCCGACTCCTCCAGCCGCGCCCGCTATCCAGCAGCAGCCCCCCCAGCCACAGCCGCAGGCACCTGCCGTATTTACGGAACCGACTGCTTCTAATTTCGGTTATTCCTCCGACAATCAGGATATGTCTTTCCTTTCAAACGGAATGTCCAATTCCGATATGGGCGGCGGCGAATATGAGTATACCTTTGACACTTTTATTGTGGGAAGTAAAAACGAATTTGCGTATACTGCCTGCAAATCTGTCGCCAACAGCGTCAATCTCAGCGCTTCCTCCATCAAGCCCTATAATCCGCTGTTTATTTACGGCCCCAGCGGGCTTGGCAAAACCCATCTGCTGATGGCAATCAAAAATGAGGTCAAACGCAATAACCCAAATATGAATATCATCTACACCAACTCGGAAACCTTTTCCAACGAGTTGATTGTGGCCATCAAGAACCAGACCACCAATACCTTCCATCAGAAGTACCGTCACTCCGATTTCTTCCTGATCGACGATATCCAATTTCTTTCCGGTAAGGATGCTTCCCAGGAAGAATTTTTCCATACCTTTAACGAACTCTATCAATGCGGCAAACAGATCGTCATTACCTCCGACCGGCCTCCCAAGGATATCAATATCATTGCAGACCGTCTGAAATCCCGCTTTGAGTGGGGAATCTTAGCTGATATCGGCGTACCTGACCTTGAAACACGAATCGCCATCATCCAGCGCAAAGCGGAACTGCTGCAGATCCGTATCCCCGACGATATCATCAATTTTATCGCCACCAAACTGAAAAGCAATATCCGCCAGCTGGAAGGCGCCGTCAAAAAGATTAAAATGTACAAGCTCTATACCGGCTCGGAACCTACCCTCAGCGTCGCTCAGAACGTCATCAAGGAAATTCTTAACGATAATCAGCCTGTCCCTATCACCATCGAAAGAATCATTGAAGAGGTTGCCCAAACCTACCACGTTTCACCGGCGGATATCCGCTCTAATAAAAAGAACGCCCCCATCTCCCAGGCACGGCAGATCGCCATCTACATCGTCCGGGAAATTACCCAGTCTACTATGAAGGAAATCGGGCAGGAATTCGGTGGCAGAGATCACACCACCATTGTCTATACATTAAAGAAGGTAGAAAATCTGATCAAGACCAATCCTCACGATAAAGGGATCATTGAGGATATCATTAAAAATATTAGAGACAAATAAGCCCATATAACAAATCGTAAAATCCGCGAAAAAGTTGCTTTTTCACCGGTTTTGTGAAATTTTTTCTTTGCGAACCCCCTGAAAATCCGACTTTTCAAAAAATCAACAGAATCCACCACCTATTTTTCCACCAAAAAATGTGGAAAAATGTGGAAGACTTTCCATTTTGTGTTTTAAACCTTTTTATTCACTACTCAACCCGACTTCACCGTAGCTTTTTCACCCGCAAGTCAACAACATTTTTTACTTCCACAATCCAACATTTTTTCCACGATCAGGCAAGAAATAAAAAGCCTTGATTTTTCCCGCGGCTACTGGATTCTTCAGGATTTCTAACAACTTCACGCCCTCTACTACTACTACTATTTTTATTATATTCTTTTCTTTCTATCTATTTTGAAAGAGCCAGATTCAGTTCTGTCACTCTCTGCAGGAAGAGAATCTATATCCTGCGATTATTATATACGCTCTGTATAACAAATTATCTGTCCTTCTCTCAAAAACACTTATGAAATAGGAGGCTTTTTATGAATTTCACCTGCGAAAAATCCGTTTTGTGCGAAGCGGTAAACAATGTCTCCCCTGCAGTATCCGCAAAGTCTACCTTGATGGCGTTGGAATGTGTTCTGCTCCGCTGCCGCGGAGGAAAACTAACCGTAGCAGGCTATAACCTGGAGCTGGGGATCATTAAGGAAGTCGAGGTCGATTCCAGAGAAGACGGGGAAATTATTTTGAATGCCCGGCTCTTCGGGGAAATTATCAACCGTATGCCGGCAGGGACTTTGTCACTCAGCACAGACGACAAGCTGCTGACAATTATCCGCGGCGGCGGGACACAGTTTACCATTTTGGGAATGAGCGCTGAGGAATACCCCGAAATCCCTGTCATCAGCGAGGAGCGCTCCTTCCGTATGCCGGCCGAAACCCTGCGGAGCATGATTTCACAAACTTTGTTTGCCGTTTCTCAGGACGCTTCCACACCGGTGCTGACCGGTACCCTTTTTGAAATGAAAGATGGCGTCCTTTACCTGGTTTCCGTAGACGGATGCCGTTTGGCCCTCCGGAAGGAACCGGTCTCCTGCAGCGAGAATTTTAAATTTGTCGCACCGGGCCGTACTCTTTCGGAACTTTTGAAACTGATCAGCCGGTTCTCCGGCGGGGAAGAGGAAGAAGAAGTCCTCTTAAAAGTGGGAAGTAAACATATTGTCTTCGAATGCAGCGGATACACTATGCTTTCCCGCCTGCTGGAAGGGGAGTTTATCGATTATAATGCCGCTATCCCGAAAGAACATAAAACCCGGGTGATCGTTTCCGTAAGGGAGTTTACCGACAGCATTAACCGCGCATCCATCATTATCAATGAGAAAATCAAAAACCCCGTCAAGGCTTCCTTCGCCGACGGCCAGGTGGCAATTTCCTGTGAAACCTCTATGGGAAAGGTAAATGACGCCCTTCCGGTTCGCATCGAAGGAGATGCTGTCCGAATCGGTTTCAATAATAAGTTTATGACAGACGCATTGAAGGCTAGTGAACTGGACGAGATCGCAATGGAAATCAATACCGCTTTCTCACCAATTAAGCTGCTGCCTTTGGAGGGAGACAGCTTTGTCTTCCTGGTTATGCCAATGAGGTTGAAAGATGATAACTAAACATGTGAAAATTAAAACCGGCTTTATCAAACTGGACCAGTTTCTGAAGTTTACGGGAGCTGCCGAAACCGGCGGCCACGCAAAACAGCTGGTGAAAGAGGGATTGGTGATCTATAACGGGGAGCCTTGCCTGCAGAGAGGAAAGAAGCTCTTCGCCGGAGATGAGGTCACCATAGAAGATACGACTTATATCATTGACTGAGGTCCGGGAGGGATTCCGTGATTTTAAAATCACTGCGCCTGAATGGCTTTCGGAATATTGCCTCTGCGGAAATCAACCCCTGCGAAAAGGTGAATATTATCCTGGGGCAGAACGCCCAGGGAAAGACCAACCTTCTGGAAGCTATATGGATCCTGACCGGAAACAAAAGCTTTCGGGGGGCCAGGGAAAATCAGATGATTCCCTTCGGCGAGGAAGTATTCCGGGTGGAAGCTTCTTTTAAAGACCGGGAAAGGGAACAGTTTCTAAGTTTTACCGGCGGAGAAAAAAAGCGGAAAATTCTTTTGAATGGGATGCCTTTGAAATCTCCTTCGGAATTGTCCGGCGTGTTTCCGGCAGTGATTTTTGACCCTACCGGCCTTTCCATCGTGCAGGACGGACCCGGGGAACGCCGAAAATTTCTGGATGACGCCATCAGCAATATCCAGCCGTCTTATGCCAAATACCTGAGCCAGTATCAGGCAGTCCTCGAACAGAGAAATGCGCTGCTTCGGGATGGAATGCGATATGAACAGTTCCGGGATACCTTGGATGTGTGGGATCTGCAGCTGGCAAAGCTGGGAACGATCCTTTCTATCCTGCGGGAGGATTACCTCAAAAAGCTGAAACCCGCTGCCGCCGAAATCTATGGGGGATTTACGGGGTTTTCCGAGGCGTTTTCTGCGGAATATGAATCCTCCGTCTTTGAGGAAGGAACCGAACTCACCGCTTATACCGATGAGCTGATCGAGCAGTTTTTTACAGTTTTGAAGGAAAACCGGGAACTGGATCGGCGGATGAAATATACAACCAGAGGCATCCATCGGGATGATCTGAAATTTACCATAGATGGGCGCCCGGCCCGTATTTACGGCTCCCAGGGACAGAAGCGCAGCTGCGCGGTTGCGCTGAAATTGGCGGAAGCCGCTATGATCCGAGGAATTTTAAAGGAAAATCCTTTGGTACTTCTGGACGATGTGATGAGTGAACTCGACCAGAACCGTCAAGACTATATCCTGAACCGGGTGCGGGATTTTCAGGTGTTTATCACCTGCTGCGATGTTTCCAATACCCTCCGCATGGAAAGCGGATGTATCTTTTCCGTCTGTGGGGGAGAAGTCTGTGAAGCCTGAGAAAGGTTGTTTTTATGTATCTTCATGTAGGAAATGAAGTCATCTTGAACGAGAATGATATCATCGGTATCTTCGATATCGAAAATATTTCTGTGTCGAAATTCACAAAAGAATTTTTAAGCAATTCCCAAAAGTCCGGGGAGGTTATTCCTGTAACCGCTGATATTCCCAAATCGCTGATCGTTTGGGAAAAAAATGGGCAGAGAAGACTCTACCTTTCTCAGTTGGCCCCCGCAACCCTTCGTAAACGTCAGTACCGAGCGCTCAGTATCTGAGCCTCAAAACGTTTTGATAGAATTTAAGACCCCGTAGAACAAATCCGAAAATGGAGGAACCGTATTGTGAGCAATCAACCAGTTAACGGCAGCCATTACGATGCCGATCAGATTCAGGTGTTGGAAGGGCTTGAAGCCGTCCGCAAACGTCCGGGTATGTATATCGGCTCTACTGGCATCAACGGCCTGCACCACCTGGTCTATGAAATCGTCGACAACGCCATCGATGAGGCAATGGCAGGCTTCTGTGACCAGATTCAGGTGGATATTTTGGAAAATAATGTGATTCGCGTCATCGATAACGGACGCGGAATCCCTGTCGGTATCCATCCCAAAGAGGGAATCTCTGCGGCTACCGTCGCTTATACCATCCTCCATGCAGGCGGTAAGTTCGGCGGCGGCGGATATAAGGTTTCCGGCGGCCTCCACGGCGTAGGCGCTTCCGTGGTAAACGCCCTCAGCGAATGGCTGGAGTTGACGGTCTATGACGGAAAACATATCTATTTTCAGCACTTCGACCGGGGCCATTACTCCGAAGCCCTCAAAATCATCGGCGATACGGATAAAACAGGCACAACAGTCGTGTTCCGTCCTGACGAGGAGATTTTTGAGGATATCAATTTCGTGTATGATACCCTTTTGACCCGTCTCCGGGAACAGGCCTTCCTGAACGCCGGTATCAAAATCATCTTTACCGACCATCGGGATCCGGAGAATTTTCAGCAGGAAGTCCTCCATTACGAGGGCGGCATCAAAAGCTTTGTCCAGTTCTTAAACCAGAATAAGGATGTGATCCATCCGGAGCCGATCTACCTCTATAAGGAGGAAAACGGCGCAACCGCCGAAGTGGCAATCCAATATAACAACAGCTACTATGAGGTAATTAAGTCCTTTGCCAATGATATCCATACGGTGGACGGCGGTACCCATGAGACCGGCTTCAAAAACGCCTTAACCCGGGTTTTTAACGACTACGGCCGCCGGCATAAGCTCTTAAAAGACAATGACCAGAACCTGTCCGGCGACGATGTAAGGGAAGGAATTACCGCTATTATCAGCGTCAAGCTGACGGAATGTGAGTTTGAAGGCCAGACAAAAGGAAAACTGGGAAATACCGAGGCCCGTCCGTTGGTGGAAAATATGGTTTACAGCGGGCTGGATACTTATTTTGAGGAAAATCCCGTCATCGCAAAGATGATTTTTGAAAAGGCCATCGGCGCTCAAAGAGCCAGAGAGGCTGCACGGAAAGCAAGAGACCTCACCCGGCGTAAATCCGCGCTGGATTCCGGCGGACTGCCCGGAAAGCTGGCCGACTGCACCTCAAAAGACAATACCCTGACCGAAATCTTTATCGTCGAGGGTGACTCCGCAGGCGGCTCCGCAAAGGATGGGAGGGACAGACGGTTCCAGGCCATCCTCCCGCTGTGGGGAAAAATGCTCAACGTCGAAAAAGCACGGCTTGATAAGGTTTACAGCAATGAAAAGCTGATGCCGGTAGTGCTGGCTTTAGGCTGCGGCATCGGGGAGGATCTGGATGTTTCCAAGCTCCGTTACGGAAAGGTCATTATCATGGCCGATGCCGACGTCGACGGCTCCCATATCCGCACCCTGCTTTTGACCTTCTTTTTCCGGTATATGCGCCCTCTCATTGAGCAGGGACATATTTACTTTGCTCAGCCGCCGCTGTTCCGGGTGGGAAGAGGTAAAAAATTCTACTACGCTTTCAGCGAAAAGGAACGGGATAAATATATCGCGGAATTGAGCAACGGCTCCGACGCCAAGGTGGATGTCCAGCGGTATAAAGGTCTCGGCGAGATGGACCCTGTCCAGCTTTGGGAAACCACGATGGATCCTTCCAACCGTACCATCGTCCGGGTCAACCTGGAGGACGCCGCTCAGGCAGATACCACCTTCACCATCCTGATGGGCGATAAAGTCGAACCCAGAAAGGAATTTATCGAGCGAAATGCCAGATTTGCCAGAAATCTGGATATCTGATACAATTAACAGGAGGATGCTCCATGGCTGAAGAAGAAAAAAAACTGCCCGAAGAACCAGAACAGCCGGAAAAACAGGATCCCTTTGCGCAGTCTGCCCCGGAGGACCAGGGCGTCGGAAGTGAAAAGGATATCGTTCCGGAACAGGGCTTGGATCTGGATAACTACGATAAAACCGCTCCCTTCGTAAAGGGGGAGCGGGTGGAAGATGATAAGGAAGGAATCCTTATCCGGTATAATCTGAAGCCGGAAGAGGTTACCAAAGCACTGAAATACTTCCAGAAAAAAACCATCTATAAGAAAAATATTATCTTTACCATTATCCTGGGGATCATTGCGGTTTTGTACATTCAGGCGATCATTACTGATCCCAATTATGCGTTCGGATATGTTTTATGTGTGCTGGCGCTGACCGTCATCGGGTTTATGTGGTATCTGCCGGCCAGGCATATCAAGTCTGTGGCTCAGGCAACGTCCATTTCCAGGGATACCTACCAGCTGGAAATCTGTACCGATGGGCTGCTGCTCCCTCAAAAAGAGGGAAAATTCCTATTGGGCTTTGACGCTCCGGCTGTAAAAGTCACGGAATTTCCGGACTTATTCTTAGTTATCGTCAGCCGGGAAAAGGTCTTCGCTATTCCAAAACGGTGTATTCCCCCAGAACAGATCGAAACGATTACACAGATGATGAAAAACGCCCTGGGCGGCCGGTATGAAACGCTGGAAGAGATTCCTTCAAAAAAGTCCCATGGGACGGAGGGTTCCGGCAAGGAGGATTAAATCTTGGAAAATAATTTTGAGAATCAGGAAGGGACAAAAATACTGGATGTGGAAATCGATGAGGAAATGCGAAAGTCTTTCCTGGACTATTCCATGTCGGTTATTATTTCCCGTGCCCTTCCGGACGTGCGCGACGGCTTGAAGCCCGTCCACCGCCGGATTGTATATACCATGTATGAAGCCGGTCTGACTCCGGATAAGCCGTTTAAAAAGTGCGCCGCCACCGTCGGCGATGTTTTGGGTAAATATCACCCCCATGGCGACGCTTCCGTATATGACGCCCTAGTCCGTATGGGACAGGATTTCTCCCTGCGGTATCCTCTGGTGGATAAGCACGGAAACTTCGGTACCATCGACGGGGACCCGCCTGCTGCTTACCGTTATACCGAGGCCAGAATGAGTAAAATGGCCCTTTATATGGTGGCTGACATCAATAAAGATACCATTGACTATGATTCCAACTACGATGATTCCCGAAAGGAACCAAAGGTGCTGCCATCCCGGTTCCCGGACCTGCTGGTCAACGGTTCTTCCGGTATTGCCGTCGGTATGGCGACCAATATCCCACCCCATAACCTGGGGGAGGTCATCGACGCCTGTATCGCCATGATCCATAACCCGGAAATCGGTTTGGAAGGCTTGATGGAACACATCAAAGGACCGGATTTTCCTACCGGGGGAATCGTGATGGGCCGCAGCGGGATTCGGGCTGCCTATGCCACCGGCCGCGGCAAGCTGACCCTTCGGGCCAGAACCGACATCGAAGAGGACAGCAAGGGCCGCTCTTCCATCGTTGTGACGGAAATCCCTTATATGGTCAACAAGACCCGCATCTTGGAAAACGTGGCCTCCCTGGTCAAGGAGGGACGGATTCCCGGCATCTCCTATATCCGGGATGAATCTGACAAAGACGGCCTGCGGATCGTCTTTGAGCTGAAACGGGACGCAATCCCGCAGGTAGTGCTCAATCAGCTGTTTTCTTACTCCTATCTTCAGACAACCGTGGGCGTTATCATGCTGGCTCTGGTCAACAACCAGCCCAGAGTGCTGACGCTGAAAGAATGCCTGAAATATTATCTGGATTTCCAGGGCGAGATCATCACCCGCCGGACCAGATTTGACCTGAACAAAGCCCTGGAACGCGCCCATATCCTGGAAGGACTCAAACGGGCTGTGGATATCGTGGATGAAATCATCGCCACTATCCGGGCCTGCAGCGGCGGTATCCCTGAAGCCAAAAAGGCGATCATGGAGAAGTTTGACTTTGACGATGTTCAGGCTTCCGCCATTGTGGCATACCGTTTAGGCCAGCTGGCCGGGCTGGAAATTCTCAAAATTGAGGAAGAACTGTCCGGGTTGGAAGCAAAGATCAAGGAATATGAGGCCATTTTGGGAGACTATCATCTGGTTATGGAAACCGTGGCCAAGGAATTGAAGGAAATCAAGGACAAATTCGCTGACGACCGGCGGACAGAGATCCAGGCTATCTCTGGGGAGATGGATATCGAAGATCTGATCCCCGAAGAAGATGTGGTTATTACATTGACAGAGCGGGGCTACATCAAACGCCAGCCCGCAGATGCTTATAAGATCCAGAGACGGGGCGGACGCGGAATTTCCGGCATGAAACAGCGGGAAGAGGATATCGTCCAGGAAATGTTTATCGCCTCTACCCATAACGACATCCTGTTCCTGACCTCTAAAGGAAGAATGTTCAAGCTGCGGGGCTATGAGGTCCCGGAAGGCAGCCGCGGCGCTATGGGTGTCAATATTGTAAACCTGCTGGCTCTGGAACCGGAAGAACAAATCAGCTCCCTGATGCGGGTTGAAAAATTTGATCCCGACAAATATGTGGTGATGATAACCCGTTGTGGTATCATTAAGCGCACCAGTCTCAATGCCTTTAAAAACCTTCGGAAGAGCGGACTCAATGCCATCCAACTGGCAGACGGTGACGAACTGGTGGCGGCTCATCTGACTGACGGCAATTCCCAGTTGCTGGTTGCCACCCGCAACGGCATGGCAATCCGATTTGCGGAAACCGATGTCCGGGAAATGTCCCGTGTGGCTATGGGCGTTAAGGCTATCCGCCTGAAAGATGGCGATCAGGTAGTCGGAATGGCTCGGGTACGTGAAGGCGCTACCGTTATGACGGTCACTGATAAAGGTCTCGGCCGGCGGTCAGCTATTGAGGATTACCCGCTGCAGAGCCGTCACGGTTTGGGCAAGGTGAACTATAAGGTCAATGAGGAAAAAGGCTTCGTCTGCGGCATCAAGGTTGTGGATGACAATGATGACCTGATTCTCATCTCCAATGAGGGAGTTATTATTCGTATCGCCGTGGCTGACGTCCGGGTGATGAGCCGGTATGCAGGCGGTGTCCGGGTGATGCGCCTTGGAGAAAACGACCGTGTTGTGACCTTCGTACGGGCGGATCACGCCGACGACGAGGAAACGGCTAAGATTGAGGAAACGGCTGAGGATTCCGTCGAGGATCCGGAATCGGCAGACCTGGAACGGGAATTGGAATCGGAAGAAGAAACCCTTCCTCCCGATGAAGAAGAATGATCTCATAAAAATGGCGGGCAGGGAAAAATCCTTGCCCGCTTTTTGTAATGGAGCCTGAAAACCTCAAAAAACAGCTGTGCAACCTGAAATTGCGCAGCTTCCATAGTCAGTTTCTAGAACGCAACCTGGATTTATGGTAGAATAGAAGCAGATCCACAAGGAGGTTTGCTGGTTATGAATTTTGGAGAAAAACTGCAGAAGCTGCGGCGGGGAGCCGGAATGTCTCAGGAAGAGCTGGCTAGGCAGCTGGACGTTTCCCGGCAGGCGGTATCCCGCTGGGAGTTAGACGGAACTTTGCCCGATACCGGACGGGTGGTAGCCTTGAGCCGGATTTTTTCGGTTTCCACCGATTATCTTCTCAAAGAGGAACTGGAAAGCCCTTCCCAAACGGAAGAATCTTCCCAGCCCCCCCAGCCGCCTGCTCCCAAAAAGCGGCAGGGAAGGGGACTGCTGATTGCGGCATCTATTACCGGCGGCCTGGGCGCTTTGGGATTTTTGGTCATTGCTGTCCTTTCCAGCATGATTGAAATTTGGTGGACCATTACTACGCGAAATGGAGAGGGCGGGGTAACCTATACCTCCGGTTGGACCTATTCCTTTATTGGATTTGTGGAGAAATACCGTCTCCAGGCACTGCTGTGGATTTTCGGCCTTCTCTTAGTAACGGCTTTGTTGCTGCTGTGGGGCTGGTGGGAGAAAAGACGCCACGGTGTGCCGGATAACGGAACTGAAACATGAGAAATCCCGCCTGTTAAAACAGGCGGGATTTCTTTTATCAGTTTCAGATTACAAACTGCCGCATGTAGTTCCGGCTGAGAATAATGGACTTTTTAACGTCGTCCAGATTCTTTTCAAAGGCTTTATCTTCCACCTCGATGCAGGTGTAGCCGTCATAGCCGATGTCGGTCAAGGCAGAAACATATTTGCCCCAATCCACATCGCCCAAGCCGGGGAGCTTCGGGGACATGTACTGCAAAGGCGTGGCCATAATGCCAACTTCCCGCAGCTTGTCAGGATATACCTTGATATCTTTGTAGTGGACATGGAAAATCCGGTCCTTAAACTCGTAAAGAGGTTTGATGTAATCCATCTGCTGCCACACAAAATGAGAGGGGTCATAGTTCAGACCAAAATTCTTGCTGGGGATGATCTCAAACAGCCGGCGCCAGATAGCCGGAGTGGTCATCAGGTTCTGTCCGCCGGGCCATTCGTCGTTGGAGAACAGCATCGGGCAGTTTTCAATGCCGATCCGGATGCCATATTCCTCTGCAAATGCAATGATAGGCGGCCATACTTCCTTGAAAATTTCAATGTTCTCGTCTACGTTCTTATGGGGATCGCGGCCTACAAAGGTATTCACGGTGCCTACGCCCAGCAGCTTGGCTGCTTTGATAAGCTTCTTGATATGCTCAATATACACAGCCCGTTTTTCCAGATCAGGATCCATGGTATTGGGGTAATAGGCCAATGCGGAAATCTCGATTCCCCGCTGTGCGCAGTAGCCCTTTATGTAGGAAGCTTTTGCCTCGTCCACCTCATCGACGTTGATATGGGTCACGCCGGCGTAACGGCGCTCCGCCTTACCCTTCGGCCAGCAGCAGACCTCTACACATTCAAAACCATTCTCCGAAGCAAAGTCGATCATATCTTCGAAAGAAAGCTCCCCAAGAATCGCACTGACGAATCCCAGTTTCATCGATATCACCTATCCTTTTTTAAAATACGGGCCGCATCAGCCCTGTTTAAGTCCAGTATAACAAAAACTTTCTCACATTGCAAGAGTTTTTGTAATCGTTTACAATTTTTTTGAATCCCGCTGCCGGACAAACCCGGCAGCGGGACGACACAGTTACAATTTCATGCAGTTGCTGGGGCATACAGGCTGCGTTTCCGGCGGATTTTGCAGCAAAACCCGGAAACAAACCTTAGTTTCCCCGCCGCATCCTCCGTCAACCGTTGGGGGATTCAGAAAATAGACTGCGGTATCCGCGGGAAGATCAAAGAAGATGACGTCCCCCTCCTGATAGACGGATTTGTCGCATCCGCAGGAGTCAGTATAACGGAGCCGAATCTGGTATTCTGCCCGAAGAATAGTGTGGCCGCAGGCAGGGATAAACCGGGTAGCTACATGGCAGACGCAGGCGTCTCCCACGCAGACGGCGTCCGGTGTGGGAACCGTCACACATACCCTCATACTGCCTCCGGTAATGAACACAGGCTGGCTGGTAGCCGTCGTCTGATAGGAAACCTCATTTGACGTATAAGTCCCGGCCGCCTGAGCGGTATTTAAAAACGTTTTCAAAGAAATCCCTCCTTTCAGCAGATTAAAGGCAGTTGACTGTAACGCCGAATTGTACGGTGGCAGACTGGCCAGGCGCCAGCGTTCCCACCGAGATACCGGTTTGAGGATCCTGATTTGCAGCCGCCCCGCCATTTACAACGGTGGAATTGGCCAGATAGGTCATTCCCTGGGGAAGCGGGTCTGTTACGGTCACATTGTTCAAAGAAACATTGCCGGTGTTGGTAACTGTCACTGTATACGTAACCGTATCGCCGCAGGCATTGACGATGGCTTTATCCGCGGTTTTAGTTACGGACAGGCTGCTTTGTGCAATCACCGCGGAAGCTGTATTGGATGTGGTCTGCCCGTTATAGGTGTTGCCGGATACAGTGTACGAATAGTTGGAAACCGCTGCGTTGTTCAGGGGGCTTGTAGCGTTTTGGGGAACCGCGGCGTCAAAGGTTATGGTAGCGGTTCCGCCGGATGCCGCCAGGGTACCCACCTGGACCCCGTCAGAAAGGTTCTGCCCGGAAGGAACGGCAGTGCCATTCAGCTGCAGATTTTGAACCGTCATGGAGGACGGCAGAGAGGTATCTTTGACAACAACTTGATTTAACGGAACCGAAGAAGGATTCGTTAAAGTCAGAGTATAGTGAAGCACTCCATTTGGCTGTACGGTAGTGGGTGAAACGGTCTTGGTAAAGGTAGGATTCGCCTGCGGAACGTTGAGAACGGACGCATTGGAAGCTGTGACTTCCCGGACACTTTGGCCGTTGTTTGTATAAGTGTAGTCCGCACTGGCAAGATTGGTTAAAGGGGAGTTCACGCCGGAATCAACAGTGGCCTGAAAAGAAAGCGTAGCTGAACCGCCCGCTTTTACCGGACCAACGCTGATGCCTGTAGGCAGCGTCTGTTCGTCGGTCGGGGCGGGGGTGATGGAATTGGGAACAAGCGTCAAGCCTGTGGGCAAGGTGTCACTGAGGTCCACTGTATCAAAATCATACGGGCTCTGATTTTGAAAGGTCAAGGTATACGTGACGGTATCGCCGGGAAGGGCGCCGGTGGGAGTAACTGTTTTTGTCAGCACAGCCGTAGGCGTCGTCTGGGATACAAGGGTATTTTGAGTGGCCATATGCATTTCTCCTGCATCAAAATTTGAGAGCGCTCTCCTTATAAGATACGGAGTCCGCAGGATAAAAGTGACGGCATCACCAAACAGCAAAAAAATCCCTGAAACGGAGGATTTTTTCCAAAAAATCAGCCTTTCAGCAGCCAGATTTGTAAGAACCTGTCCGCTGAAAGGCGCTATCACTATCGATTTTCAGATTAAAAGTCTCTCAGTTCCGGCGGAAGAGACTTCATCGCATCAAGGGTCCGGGACAGCAGTTCATCCAGCTCCCAGCCCAATAACTCCGCCCCTTGGCCGATGACCTCCCGGGAGCATCCCGCCGCAAAAGCCGGTGTTTTATACTTTTTCTTCAGGGATTTCAGCTCCATATCAGCCACACTGCGGGAAGGACGCATGCGTGCCGCTGCCCCGATCAGCCCAGTCAGCTCATCCGTGGCATACAGGATCTTTTCCATCATCAGCTCCGGCTTTACGTCCACCGTGATCCCCCAGCCATGGCTGACACAGGCCCGGATCAACGCGGGATCCAAATCCAGTTCGGTCATAAGCTGCTGTTCTTTTTTGCAATGTTCCTCCGGCCAGCGTTCAAAGTCCAGATCATGCAGCATCCCCACAACGGTCCAAAACTCTTCCCGTTCAGGGTCAAATTCCCGGGCAAAATAGGCCATGACAGCAGATACCGTCATTGCGTGGCGGATGTGAAACGGATCTTCATTATATCGGCAAAGAATTTCTTCTGCCTCTGAGAGTGTAGGAATATAACTCATAGATAACCACCCCTCCATTTACTGATTGGAAATATGATAGCACACATACTCTGCAGCGTCAATGGGATGGGAGGATTCCATTGAAAAAATCGGCGGAATGTATTATACTATTACCAGTATGAAATCATGGGGAGGTATTTATGAAATTATCCGCCAAAAGCCGCTATGCGCTGGAAGCAATGGTGTACCTGGCAGCATGTGCGCCGCAGCAGAATGTCTGTATCCGTCAGGTTGCCACGGGCACCGGGATTACGGAAAGCTATCTGGAGCAGATCTTCTTCCGGCTGAGAAAGGCCGGGCTGCTGACAGCCATCCGGGGCGCCGGGGGAGGCTTTTATCCGGGGCGGCCGCCGGAAGAGATATCAGCCGGTGACATCGTCCGGGCAATGGAGGACGAAATTTCTCCCGTGGGATGTGTGCATGATCCGTCAAGCTGTAAAAATCAACGGGCGGAGTGCTGTCAGACCAGAGGGCTGTGGGTCGAACTGACAGAGGAGATTTACCGGCAATTGGACAGCCAGACCCTTGCTTCTCTGAAGGAGCGGTTCCTGGCGGCGCAGGAACAGGAAACGGAGGCGAAGCAATGAAAATATCGACACGCGGCCGATACGGGCTGCGAGCCATGCTGGATTTGGCCGGGCACTCCGGTACGGAACCACTGTCCCTGGCGGAAATCGCCCGAATGGAGCACTTGTCCTATGGATATCTGGAAGGGCTCTTTGCGGCCTTGAAAAAAGCCGGTCTGGTGACGGGGTCAGCCGGTGTCCGGGGAGGATACCGGCTGACCCGGCCGCCGGAACAGATTACTGCCCGGATGGTGCTGGAGGCGTTGGAAAAGGATTTATCTATCACAGAGGAAGAGCCTTGTCCGGAACGGCCCGTCAGTACTTTTTTGGACCGGGAAGTCTGGGGACCCGTAAACGCGGCGGTGCTCCGGATATTGGAGACCGCCACATTGCAGGATCTTATAAAGTCAGAGAAAAGCGGCAGCTGTCATCATGGGCAGTAAACGGGCATAAATCGGGGCAAGATCTTCTATGGGAAGAGGATTTTGGCCTTTGCCGATCTCTACGGTGAAACCGGGCCGGCGGAAGGTTTTGATATACCAGTCTTTCAGGCCGGCGTGGGAGGCAAGGCCGCTGTTTTCGATCAGCCTGTATCCGGAAAGGGCGGAAAGGGTCTGTGCAATGGTCTCGCTGCCCGGAACAGGGATCCCGCCGTATTCCCAGAAAATTTCTTCTCCCTGGGAATGGAAGGAATATAAGCGCCGAGGAGAAAATGCCGCCATCATGTGAAGAATCGCCTGGGTTTCCGGCTCTGAATGGGGGAACGGACCGCCATACCGGGTCGGTCCGGGATTGACAAACCCCGCTTCGATTTCCATGGCACGGATTTCCTGCCAGCCGGCATCGAAGTTATGATTCAGGTCCACGCCCCGGGCATTGGCCTGCCATCCTTTATCCGGATATTCTGCCTGCATCCGCTCCACGGAGCGGGCCAGAGAACCGGCGGATTCCGGCCCGTAAAGGGCGATATTTACTCCGTCAGGGTTGAGAAGCGGCACAATAACCAGCCCCCTGCCTGCCATGGCCCGGGAAACGGAAATTTCTGCCAATTCTCCTCCGGAAGCCCACGCTGCACCGAAATCCTCCGCGAACCGGATCAGCAGGGAACAGGTCAGCCATTCCAAGCCATGGGTGGCTCCCACAAAAATGACCGCATTCTTCAGGTTCCCGAATCCGATCGCCGGAATTTCCCTGCCCAATACTGAGCGTCCCGCACGAAACAGCCGGAGTTTTGAGTTTTCCCGGGCAAGTTCCCGCAATTTGCGGCTTACCGAAGCATCGTCCGGCGGATGACGGAAAAAATCCTGCTGCACAAAGGTCTCCTCCTTTTGTTATTCCCGGTTGATATACCGGGCGCCTTCGAGATGGATGCCCCGCAGGGCATTATACGAATAGGTGTCTGCCTGACGGCAGTTTGCATCATTGTCGTGGGCCGCTACCAGCAGCTCCGACAGGTTCGGAGATGCCCTGGTCACCAATACGGTATGTCGGTATTCCGGGCTGCCGCCCAATGCAAACTGCAGCACATCCCCCGGTTCCAGCTCTGATATGGGCGCTTCCCGCCCAAAGGGGCCGGGACCACGGTTTTCTGTCAGAAAACGATACAAATATTCTACTCCTGTCCAGGCAGGCGCGCGATCATTCAGATCCAGATAATACCATCCGTATGTGGGGGTGAAATTCATCACCCCGCAGCCTGCAAAAATACACTGGGATACAAAGTTGGTGCAATCGCCTCCGATGTCGTCAAAGGCGTAGTACTTTGGATTGCGCCGGTATGCCCAATAGTCCGCATATTCTACCGCCGCCTTCCGGTCATAGGGGATCTCCAGCAATTGATATCTCATAAGCTCCATCCTTTCCGCCGGTTTGTCTGCGTCCGCTTTTTTAGAAAGGTTATCATCATGAACGCTATTCTCCAGTATATGAAAGAAATGGCCCTGGGTATGCTGGCCGGACTGCCTTTTGTTGCCGGGGTCCGCCTTCTTCTGGCAGTGCTTCGCAAGGGCAAGGTCCGTACGACGCTGCTTCATGAGCTGCTGACAATTTTCTTAGGCTGCTGGATCCTCAATCTGATGAGCCAGACAGTCCTCCCGGAACTGGCCGCGGGGATTCAAAACGGATTTCCTTCGGGGCCGGGGAGGGTCAACCTGATTCCCTTTACGGTTTTCCGGCAGACCGCCGTGGAAGTGTTCCGAAACGGAAATACCGGCTACTTTTTCATCAATTTTCTGGGAAACATATTGATTTTCCTGCCGCTGGGGTTGCTGCCGCCGCTGCTTTGGAAAAAAATGGAGCGTTTTTGGAAAGCGGCAGTTTTAGGCTGTGGAATCTCCGTTGCCATCGAGCTTACGCAGCTGCTGCTTCCCCGGGGAACCGATATCGATGATGTGTGGCTCAACACCCTGGGCGCTGCCCTTGGATA
>CALXBD010000146.1 GCA_944386445.1 uncultured Clostridia bacterium | reverse complement strand
TCCAGGCCGGGAGCAGGGCCGCAAGATACTCGTTGGTGTAGATGTTCTCGACCAATTCCCGAAGCGCCTCAAACGCATCCGTGTTCTCCAGCTGGTCGTAGCAATAATAAAACCTGCGGTACTCTTGGTCAATCCTGTAGTCCGTATCGATATAACGAAGCGCAACAGCCTTGAATTCTTCCTGACTATGATAATCTGCCGCCCTAACCATGCTGTAAGCGCTCTTTAGCAGCTGGTAGGTCTTGCCGGTTCTGCGGCCAAAGTGCATTTTAGACCGCTTATCACAAATTTCCGGGATCATCAAATTGTCCAGCTTTGCGCCAGTGTCCTCCGCCAGCAGGCGTTCCACCAGCCATTTGACCAGAATCTGATCCACGGCAAGAAAGGTATCGCATTCCAACAGGTCATCTGCGCGATACCCGGCAAATACCGAGAGGACATTCAGCCCTTTGGCAACATGGCTCGAGAGATCATCGTACTTATCCCGGTAAAGAACGCTGTTCATCAGGCTGTCAAGGAAAGCAATAATATTGCCGGATTTATAGGAAACAAAGCTCTTCCATGCGGCCGGAAGTTCTGCCTGCACGTACCGGGCGGTATAGGTCACAAACATCGTGACCAGCAGCCGTTCTAAAGTGGGCTTTACATCCGTATATCCAAAGTGCTGCTCGCAGAGTTTCCAGAACGAATCCAGCAAATCATATTTGGCAAACTCCTGAAGCGGTCTGCTGTCCTCCAGGCCATCCTCGGTCAGAATAGTACGCACGACTTCTTCAAAAGAACAGGTGCGGGCCTTGCAAACAGCGCTCAGCAGACCAACAAGGATGTTCTCCTCGTTGAAATTCTCAATCTCCAAGTCATAAAAACGCTGGGTGCGCTCTTTATTGGCAAAGAACTTGATATGTTTTTCGATGACTGGTTTATACTTTTCCTCAATGCCAAGATCGACAGACAGCAAAGACGCACGGTCGGCAAAAAACCGCTTGGAGTACAGCAGGGTGTCCTCCAAGTGGTTATCCCGCACATCCGGCTTCGGGAACGGGGCATAAATCAGATAATTTGTCGTCTTATCCACCCGTTCCAGAAGATATTTGGTATAGAACTGGTTATCCGGCTGGAGGTGGTAGACTTTTGCGTTCTGCAGCTCTACCGTTTCCATATCCTCGGCAAACTCCGCCTTGTCATCGTACCAGAAAACCAGTTTCCGGGTCTCCCCGGTAAACTCCGCATTCAAGCGGTCTATGATTTGTTTCAAGTTCAATTCTGCCATACGTTATCCTCGATTAATAGTTGCCAATATCCTTTTTGGCTGGTTCCAACGCGCTTGATCATATTCTGGCGCTTCATTTTGTTTAGATAATACTTCACACGGTCAACTTTCCAGCCTAATTTAGCGGCGATCTCTTTCTGCGTAATATTGGGCTGCTCTTTAATTGCCGTCAACACAGCCTTATCTTTTTCCGTCAGCCTGGCTTGGGTAGTATCTTGGGCAGTTTGGGTAGTACCTCGGGTAGCTTGGGTAGTGTCTCGGACAACTTGGGTAGTACCTTGGGTAGTGGCCGAGACCTCTTGGCTAATATCCGCCTGCACATCCCCCGTATTCCGATAGAGATTGATACGGAATCCAATCTCCATATCACGGAATTCCGGCTCGCGCAGGCCATACTCCCGCATAGCCTCCATCAATTTCGGAATCCCGCTGCCCCATGCCTCAATCAGATTCATGTAAGAAAATGCATGGGCAAGCGCACGGTTTCGGATTTTAGAATATCCTTCTTTCATCTTATCCAGCGTCACGCCAGGCATAAGACCGCCTGGAGAAGTGATTTCCAGCCGATCATCATAGATAGCCACCTGAATGTGGGAGTTTTGCAAGAAGCTGCAATTCATCACGGCATTGATGATGAGCTCCCGGATACTGTCCGGCGGCAGCTCATAAATATCCTTGCGGTAGATGCCCTCCAGTTTCGCTCCAAGGTGAATGTTCCGCAGAACAAATTGGAACGCATCATCAACCTGTTTCCACAGCGGGCCGCCGTACTCGCGCTTATCCACAAACACTGCACGGGTTTTTCCTTTGAACATCCCGCATTGAATATAGGAAAGGAAATCGTCCTTCCCTAGCAAAAAAACATATCCATTCGTGGGGTGGATGCTGCCGTCTTCCGCTTCAGCCAGCAGCCCCCAGCTGAGCAGTACGTTCTTGGTCACATCCTTGACATCTTCTTTCTGTGCTTCCGATTTTGCGTTTGCAATAGCCACTTCTTTCATCTGGCGGCACAGCTCTGCGATTTCCTCATCCGTCACGCTCAAGTCTCTGCGGATCACCTTATCGTAGGAACGGCCCTCGTCCTCATAATACATCTCCGCTGTCAAATCGCGCCCGGCAGGACGAGATGTACCCGAGACCCGGATATAGGTGCCTTCTTTGATTCCCAAAGACTTAATATAATAGGGCCGCTGCTTTCCCGCACTGATTTCCGCAATAATGATGGTCTTATTGTCAATGGTCTGCAAATAGACATCCGGAACGACAACCGGCTCGCAGCTATCGGAAATCGCCGCCGTAATAGCATCAATCTCAGAAAAAACAATATCATTAGGGATACCGACCACTTCGCGAGTTGTATCGTCAACGCCAAAAACGATGCGTCCACCCTCGCCATTGGAAAAGGCAACGACCGTTTTCATGTACTTTGTACTATCCTTAGGTCGCTGTACCTTAAACTCCACATTTTTCGATTCGCCTGCTAAAATTTCTTCGACGGTCAATGGGCTTCACCCCTCTCTTTTGATACATGCTTATTTCTTATTGTAACCCATCTATCTTTGAGATACACCATGCAACAAAACCGCCTACTTATTTTTTCTTTGCCATGATGTTTTTAGAATCTGCCAGCACCTCATAGAACTTGCCATCGCCCGCAGTCTGGAGTTTGCGGTAGTTGACCTTTACGCCGTCATCCAGATCAAGCTCCGTGCGGGAAAGAGCCAGGTGGCTGATCTTTTCATCGTAGTCCCGGCACTCCTTAAGCTGTTTTTGAAGTTTTTCTTTCCGCTTGGTGGAAACGGCCACCTCGCGGGCATCGGTGCTATGATCGATCATATCCTGCATCCGGTTGATCTCCGACTCGTAGACCCGCTGCATCCTGTGAAGGTAATCCACGCGGAGATTGCCGATGGTGTCCGGCGTATAGCGATGGAGGTAAATCAACGCTTTGAAGCCGTTCTGTTTGCCGCTGTCAAACAGCCAATAAATTGGCCGCTTCTGGTAGGTCTTGCAGTGATCCTTAAAGAAATCCTTCAGGAAGTAGCCCCGGATGATCTCCCGGCTGCTATTCCCCTTGCCGCCCAGCGCATCGGCGATGAAATCAAGATTTTCCTCCAAGGTGTCCGCACCGTAAGCAGCTTTCAACCAACTGCACAGGCGGGAGACAATATCGTCCTCCAGGTACTCCTCGTCGGTGATAGGCAGGATGCCATCCCGGTCAGGGGAGAAGCGGCCAGTGGTCAGTGTCCGGTGGACAGCTTCCCAATCAAAGCGTTCAGCATCCGCCCAACCTCGGCGCACAAGCTCATCGCCGTTTCGATTTGTGATTGCGTCAAGTATTTCAGGCGAACACAGATCATAAACTGGGTTTCCAGTTCCGCCAGAGAGCCTCTGGAAATGGAGAGGAAGTTCACGAATTCCTTCGTAGAGTTTCTTGCTTGTCCCTCGGCGATATTGGATGGAACTGACACCGCCGCTCTTCTCATCTGGTCGGATAAGGCATATAACTCCTCTTTCGGCAGCATTTTCACCAGCTGGTACGTCTCCTCCACCAGCGACATCGACTTCTGCCATACCAAAAGCTCTCGATAACTCTTTACTGATACACTCTTCCACCACCCTCCGATGCAAATACTGGCCACTGACCACTACCCACTGGTCACTGACCTCCCCGCCAGCATAAGCAAGCCCGTCCCCATCCAGAGAGTATCGCCCGAACATGCAGCCCACGGCGTAGGAGATCAGGGAAACAATCTCGTCCCGCTTGGTGCGGACATAGGCGCTGCCCTGCATGGATTCCGGCACATCGTCTTTGGTGTCAAAAATGCGGTGGACGGTGATATCCTTATCTGCCACATCGGGTGTCAGCTCGTCCTGTAAGCCGTAGATGTCGATGAAGATGCGGTTGAGTTCTTCTTCATTGGCCTTGAGCTGTAGGAAGCGCTGTTCGCATTCAGCTTTCCAGGCGGTGTATGTATCTGCAAGGCAGGGCACTGGACGGATGAGGGGGTGGCGCTGGAAGTCCCAGGAAGTTTCGTAGGAGTCCCAGTCAGTTGCTGATATGCTTACACATTGTTTGGCAATAGTATTTATATCATCCTGATTTGCTGAAATAATTACAGGGATTGACTCAATGTTATTGATATTAAATGTTAATGTAGGATTCAAAACATTTAACGTATACGATGTGATTTTACTTGCTAGTAGCCCAAGCAAGTATAATCGTATATCGTCATCACAAAACATTGAGGCCCCACGACCGTCAAATGCGAAACCTTTAGGAGATACTCTCACACCAAAGTAGGAAGAGCTTACATCAGACCAATTTATTGATGGTTTAAAAAAGAATGAATTACTTGATGCTCTATACCCAGGTAAAGACTCCATTATCGCCCTAGCATCGCTGGAATATGCTATTATATAGTCGTTGTTTCCGTACCATAAACGATATTCTCCACCTTTTTTATAGGGGGCATACCGACATCCTGTTTCATCAAATTGTTGTATGGATTCTGCACCAAAGCAAATTTTTTTAACATATACTTCGTACCATAATCTTAAACATAAATCGTTATTCCCTGTTGACATACCATGCCGTGGCTCTGCATAATCTATAATCTTTTTTCTGCCAAATATGTCATAGAATACTTCACTCACCCAATACGCTACCGGTGAGCCGGGAATTTTGGAGAAGTTGGATTGCTGGGCTGTGTATCTCCCTTTACCAGACAGAAATGCTTGCTCCCTCTCCCCAATGCTTTGAACTTCGCCTTGCTTATCAAACAGGCGACAATAGCTCCCTTTATATCCATTTATATAGCTCTTTTCTATGACAAAACTTGTAGTACCAAAATCAGATCCAAAAATACCCCGGCCAGGATGTACCATGTTAATAATTGTATTGTCCGAAATTATATGATTGCGTAATTTTTCATAACTCGACAAAAACATCCACACAGGGATATTGATCATTGTCATAAAACCATTGCACTTACACATTTGCAAGGTGCGCTCCATCATGACTGTGCTCATATCCGATTTTGTATCCGGGTAGTGCTTTTTCACAAACTCGCTAAGTCTTGCGTCCATATTTCCGCTACCCATATACGGTGGATTTGTCACTACCACATCATACTGGCGTGACATGACCTCTGCCACACGAATCAGCGGCAGAATGGTAGTCAGTGCAGTTTCCCGATAAAAACTAATGTCGTTCTGTATTTCCTCCATCCGGGTATACAGCGCAGCAAAATCCACCGGGACAACTGTCAAAATGGAACCATATTCTTTCGCATCGCGTAGGTCGTTTAGGATGCTATCCAGTGCTACTTTTAACTTCGGGTCACCGTTCACAAAGTAGTCCTGTGTATGAACGTCCACGTCATTACTCTCGGCAATCGCATAGACATGGGGTTGAATCCCACGGGAGAAAATGCGCCGGTCATACTGACGAGCCTTCATCATCACGGCAAAATAAGCGAGCTGTGCTGCACGGTTGTCAATATCCAAACCAAAAAGATTGTTCTCAAGGATACTCTGTGCTGCATCGCGCTGGCTGTAGCCATCATTTTCGTACATCTGCATCAGCACATCAAAGGCATACACCAGGATATGACCACTGCCCATGCAAGGATCGATGATTTTCAGAGTGGTCAGTGAATAGCAGTCAGTGGTCAGTTTATTGATCTGTGCACGGACTTCCGAAGTCTGCTCTGCTTCCGGCAGATAATAGCGCCAGCTCATCTTCTCCGCCAGCGCCTTTTCTTTTTCGATCCGCTCTGCCTCTGACCACTGACCACTGGCCACTGCCAACTGGTCACTGATAAAAATGCGGCCAAGGCTATTTTCCACCATATAACGGACAATCCAGTCCGGCGTGAAAAGCTGCGTGACAGCAGGAATTTCCTCTTTGGTAATCTTGCCATTCTTGGCAAAAGCGTCATTTTTCGGCTCAGTGTTGTAATACTGGTACAGCCAGCCGATGATCTCCACCTGACCGCCTTTTTCAATATTGAAATCATCCTCCTCAATGTCGTGGATGAGACGATAGACCACACCCTCCTGATCCACCACCGAGGGGTTCAGCAGCAGCTCGGTATAGTCGCTGGTCTGCTCGAACAGAGCGGGAAGGATCGCATTCAGGGCGTTGCACTGCTTGATAAAGAGCAGCCGGAACAATTCATCCAGCTTATTTTCATTCTTCAGGCGCAGAACCGTCTCCTCCTCGGCAGGAATAAACATCAGCCCCGCATCAAAAGGCGTTGTCACCAAATCCGGCTCAATCTTGCCGCTCTCGGAGGACAGGACGCGGATATGGGAAGGAAGATAGTCGTTGACCTCCATAAAGCGGATGGCGATCAGACGGTTGAACCAGGTATAGGCAACCTCTTCCAAAATATACTTATAAGCCGTTGCGTAGTCGCTGTCTTTCTCTTTCTTGCGAATCACCTCCACCAGCTTTTTGCGCTGATGAACAGCCTCGCCGCTGATAGAAAAAGGCTCCACAGCGCCGATGTCATAAAACTCGGTGTCGCCCGTACTCTGGGGCAGAGCGTCTGCAATACCCCTTTCGGTAATCCCCATCAATCCGGCACGGTATCTCACATCCGTAATCAGCTTATTCCGCGCCCAGATTGCAAAGTTTTTTATGGATGTTTTATTCATCTGAGGTTCTCCTTACAACTCAACATTCACAATCGTATCGTCATCCAGCTCTTTCATCAGGTTCTCGCGCAAGGCATCCAGATACTTGTCTACATCCGCCGCGCTTTCCAGCCGCCAGGACGAAGTTTTCGCCACTGTTTTGATGGAGATATTCTTGGTGGTACGTGCCTTGTAGGTTGGCGCAGGCTCTGCCACTTCTGCAGGCGGCTTGACTTCCTCTCCGCGCTTTCGGGCCTCTTCTTCCTGGCGCTTGCGCTCCGCTTCCGCTTTGGCCGCTGCCTCTTTGGCAAGGCGGGCGTCCTCTTTGTCCATCTCGTCCAGCAGGCGGATTTTCAGCGCCTCGGCCTTATCCGCAAAGCTGCGCAGCGTAGAGACATTGTTGCAGTGCTCGGCGCCGTCCTGCAGCTCGGCGAACCTGCTCCGATAGCTCCCCTGTTTGGTCTCTTTATAGGGTTTGGTATTCAGCACCTCAAGCACCCGCTCGCGGTCTTGTTCGATGGAGTTCAGCACCGGGGCCGACTGTTCTTCCAGGATCTTGGTGTAGCAATTCATAAACTGTTCCCGCAGCTCCGGCAATTTCGGGATATCTTTATAAGGCTTGTCCATACGGACAATGGCCCGCATTTTCGTCACTACGTCTTCCAAATCCGCATCTACGATATAAGTCTTGCTATCCTCATAGATGGCCAGCATATCCAATGCGCGGGTAAAGATAGGCAGCTGTTCGCCCTCAAAGAAATTTTTGATCGGCTCATAGTCGTCGCCAAAGTCCAACAGCTCGTCTTGCGTATCAAAGACCGTCTTGAAAAATTCCAGCGGGGACTGAATCTGCATCAGGGATATCAACAGCTTCTTACCGTTTTCCAGGATCTTCTTACCAGGATAGGCATAGTTCTGATACTTGGGCTCCATGCGCTCGATCTGCGTAATACGGTTGGCGCAGTAGTGCTGGAAATTCTTCATGATGGTGTCTTCGTCATCGGCAGAGGGCGTGACCTTGAACAGATCTTTCATCACATTGCGGACAGCCTTTTTCTGATTCTCCGGCACGCGGACACGCACTTCAGTCAGCAGTTTGTCCACATATTGCTTTTTGGTGATATAGCCGATGATTTCTTCCTCCGAGCGGTTGTTCATCGTTACGCTCTCGCCATTCACCGTAAAAGACAGATCGCCCCGCTTAAACAGGCGGGCTACAAGCCAATGAATATCATCTTCCACAAAACCGTAGGGAGCTTTCATAAAGCGATCTTTGATGGTTTTCATGGAAGTTTTCATATGCATCCGGGAGTTTCCGGCAATAAACTGGAGAACATCGTCCAGCGCATGGGCATTGGGTTCCTGCGAATTCTCCAGAACCAGGGACATCTGGTTTGTGGCCTTGAACATCTTGCGAATCTCCGCTTCCCCCATAGCCGTATCAATGTAGGACAGCTTGTGGTAAACGGTCTGTACCAGTCGGCCAATCGCTTCGTTGATCCGGCTGGTCACCTCCTTGCCGGAGGTATGCAATACATCGCCGTTCACATAGATGGTTGCTTCTTTCAATGCATCGGTCAGATAGAGTTTGGCATTGCCATTGCGTTCCCGCATCTCCACACTTTTTGATTCTTTGATCGTCTCATACTTGGCCAGCTGCACCGCTGTGTTCTTGCGCAGGAAACGCTCGATTTTCAGGTAAGCCCGCATCTCGGTCAGGAACGCGTCGTCATTAGGCAGAACGACCAGGACTTCTTTTCCCTGACCGGAAAGCATCCGCAAGGTGGCGTCGTCGGTGCCGCCCTCGTACCACGGCGTCAGCACACGCAGGCCGACGTCGTAGTTCTGATTTGCCTTGTAGAGACGGTCGTCCACGCTCTCATTAAACGGGAAGGCATACCGCCCGCCAAATGCCGGATACTGGTACTTCTTGCTGGAAAAAATTCCCTCGAAAATCATCTCCGAAATCTTCCCGATGACTTCCGGCATCTCCACATTCTCTTTTTCGATTTCGTTGTTGATCTCCTGCTCCTCGTCCGTCAGGAACACATACAGGCTGCCATTCTTCTGCACCAGCATCTGGCGCATGAGGACTTTCAGCGCATCTTCTACCCTGGCTTTCAAGGCAATGCGGTCGTCATCCATGCTGGAAATCATCAAACTGGTGATATTGTCGATGTTCGACTCGCACTCCAGCACATACTTGATCATAAAGAGCGTTTTCAGCACATTGATGGCAAAAACGTCTTTTTCCTTCTTCTCCGGATTGATATAGCTGTTGTCATAGGCGCGGATGATAACGCTGCTGTGACTATGGTCGAGGAAGTTTTCCAGCGCATCATAAAACTTATGAAAGGGAACGATTGCCCCCACTTCTTCCTCTTTCAGATCCATTGCCGCCTCTTTGAACAATGCCAGCATGGAGCGCTCGCCTTCCGACAGGTGCTTGCCGGACGCACCGTGGGTGCGGATACTTGTCAATACGCTGGCGAGCAGGTTGAACTGATAGGGAACGAACGGGTAGACTTCCGCAAAATCTTCCGCATTGGCGTAAAGCTTTTTCTCCACGCCATCGTTGAAGACAATCAGATTCTTGATGATGGTCGCCTTTTGCTCATAGAGCAGCCGCAGGCTCTGGGCTGCGGTATCTGTCTTTTCCAGGATTCTCTTCTTGATGACCGCATCTACATTGGCAGAGGAAAGAGACAGGCGGGTATCGAAACGCCCTTGAATCTTGGAAAAATCGTTGCCTTTGACCTTGGTGATAGAGGCGATGTCCTGCTGAGAGGTCACAATGACCCAGGCCTTCCCCTTGCACTCTTTGCCCAGTTCCTCGGTAACGGTCTGGAGATTGAGCATCAGTTTGCTGTCATCGCCAATGTACTGGCCGATCTCATCCACAAGAAACACCACGTGATGGTTGTGCCCTTTTTTATCAATATAGGACTTGACCCGCTTTGCAAAATCCTCAATACTGATCTGATAAGGCTCGGTAGCCTTTTCACACCAGTTGCGGGCTGCCGACTCGCTCATAAAGCCCATGTCCGCCAACACATCCACCACAGAATCCTGAATGAAATCGAAATCCTGTCTGGACTGCTCCCAGGTTTCGCCGTATTCGTCCGCAAACTTTTCCTGGAACTCCGCCATACGGCCTTCTTCGGTCAGCCGCCGTTCCAAATCGGCCAGGTGGGGCATCGCCCCGCAGAACCCCTGCATCTCATTGAAAACTTTCAGGAATACATTGACAATGGCGTCTTTGTTTTCCTTGCCATTGGAATCACTTTTGGAGTCGATATTAAACAAAATCACATCCGACGGGGTGTCCGCGGCCAGCTGCATATCGGCCAGAACCATCTGATTGGTGATCTTTTTGTCCTCAATAAAATAGTCGATGGCATGTTTGTCGCCGACCTGCTTATTTTCCAACAGATATGACAGGATTTTCAGGAAGTGCGATTTACCACTTCCAAAAAAGCCGGAAATCCAAACGCCCATCTTCGGGGTCGTTCCAAGAATGCCTTTCTTATACGAGGCAAAGAAATCCATGAAGTGCTTCTGCAATTCACGGGTCACCACGTACTCTTCCAGTTCCTGCGCCACATTCGTGTCAGCGCCGTGGCCTACAATGATAACGCCCTGAATCTCACGGTCAATTTTCTTTCGGAATATATCCTTGATCTGCATAATTCCCCATCCTCCATCACTTCACCAGCCGGAATGCCCGGTAGTAGTTATCGTCTTTGATTTCATTGAACAAGATCAACTCCTGTTCATTGTAGGTTCCTGGAAAAAACATCACCACCGGGCAGCGAACGAAGGCCTGGTGCAGGTTGTTCAAAACCTTGTGGGAGCGCAAGATCGGATAGCATTTGCCAATGCCGGTCAAAAATACAATGGCATTCTCCGGTGTATGTTCTTTGATATATTGAACAATCAGGCTGTCATCATCGTTCACTTTCATCGAATTGGTAACAGCTTTGACGATCCGCCCTATTCCGCGCTTCTTTTCAAAGTCGTAGCACTTTTCCATAAAGTGCTTGCTTTCCAGGAAGTCGATGATAATGTCATAGAGATCAAAAACAACCAATTCAAAATCATCATCGCCGCGCTGATTCTTGTTTTTCATGTATTCGATTCGTTCCCGGACTTCCATCTCCTTTTCCGGCGGGTAGTCGAATACCCAATAGTTGACCTCATTTGCCCGCCCTGTTCCTTTGCGGAAAGATGGCTTATGAATTGCAAGCTCCATCTCATCCAGCCGGCTGCTCAAATCCATCATCTCACCCCCGTAAGCGCGTTGACCATGATACTGTAGTCATGGTCTTGCAGCCAATGTTCCAGCTCCATATCCAAAATCGGTTTCAAAATTTTCCTTGTGCTGCCAGCTCGCTTATCCTCCAGCATCCCTGCTTCCGTCAGTTGCGTCTTATAGCAGGTACCAAGACGGTGAAGGGTATAATCTTGCAGCGCAGCCACCTTTTCACTCTGCGCTTGTTTATTCTTAAAGAAAATTCGGATGTCTGCATCCGTCAGTTCATCGGTTCCCAGAATCATCTTTTCCCGCACAACTTCATAAACGAAATCAAAAAAAAGGGTATCATGTGCCAATGCTGCCACAAGGGCAAACATCTTCTGCGTAGCCAGGTCGCTGGACAAAAAAACAGAATAAAAGCTGGGATCAAGCATTTTGATTCGGGCTGTCACCGTTGCATAGATCATCTGTGCCCGAGCCTTCGTTGCGGCAGCATAGATGTTTTCTTCTTCATTCATCTTTTTGATATCGGCATAGGTCTTCCCATCGGCCAGAAGTTGAACGGTTCTTCTAAACTCCATGAACCAAAACGAAAATTTAACCGCTCCCGCGCTATACGCTCTTCTTTCCATTTTCGTTGTCTCCATCCTTGTTTTTTACTTTTATATACTTTCCACTCTTGATCCTCGCATCCTTAGGCTTCTCAGCATTGGCCGGAATAATCCACTGGTGTCCTATACGCTGTGCGCCTTCAATGCGTCCCTCTGTGCAAAGAGTCTGCACCCGCCTTACACAGATTCCCCATTTTTCTGCAGTCTGTTTTATCGATAAGTAGTCCATAATCAACCTCATTTTGATGCCTAAAGCTTTAAGTAGAAGTAGCAGCCTAAAATTTATCAATTACAATTCTACTCCAAAAAGCGAACAGAATCAACGACATTCTGCATTTCGAGGGGTGCCTGGGGCGTCAGCGCCAGAGACCGCATCCTGCGGAAGATTTGTTCCAACGGCCTGGCGCACCGGGATCCCGCTGGCCCCGATTGCGATGGAAAAGGGCCGGGCCGCAGGATGTATAATCAATCAATGAATATAAAACAGCCGATTGATTCTCCTAAAAAAAGGAAACCAATCGGCTGAACATTTCAGATATGAAGTTTTTAATCCCCCAAAAGGAAATCCACGATTTTCTCGTAACTATCCCGTATCTTGCGCAAGAGTGCAGGTTTCCCTTCTCTTGTTTCGGGAGCATTCACTGTCTCTCTGACTTTTAGGATGTCACCGTTTTCCGTCTCCGCCGCAGTCCGAACAGTTCCCGCTACCAGAAGGACGACAGTAAGTGCAGGTTTGCTCCACCCACTCGCCTGTTCCTATCAAAGCCCTGCGCACTCTTCCCGTTCCGCCGCAGTTGCGGCAATTACCACTGCCGCTGCAGGCTGAACAGGTTTGTTCATCATCGCTATCCTCATGCCTCTCCTCCACGTCAGAAGGCTCATCCTCCGGCGGGGCCGTCTCCTCCGGAAGTATGTCCGTCTCCTCTGGGAGTATATCCGTCTCCCCGGTTTCATCCGGCTCCGCCTCCTCCGCCTCGTCTATTGATTCGTCCTCGGCCAACTCCGAGGAGATTAATTCATTGTCCTCATAAATCTGCAGATAAGTAGTGCCATCAGGCATATATCGGTGAAATTCTCCCTGCTGCCAACCGTCCACCCAGGCGCCCTCTAGGCGCATGCCGTCTGCAAAGGTGTAAACTCCCGGTCCATGAATCACCCCCTCTGCCCAGTGCCCGTCAAAACTGTCTCCGTTGCTCCAGAGCATACAGCCCTCTCCGTCCCGAAGGCCATCGTTCCATCTGCCCTCGTACTGGCTCACGGATCCAGACGCATATGTCATAATCCCATTCCCGTCCATCTGATCGTTCCACCAGTCACCGGAATACTCATCTCCGTTCTTCCAGACTTGAACGCCTTCTCCATTCCTTGATCCAGAGAACCATTCACCCGCATAATACGCCACATCGCTGGAATTGTCTCCGCTGTAATCCATGGTTCCATATCCATCGGGTTCTCCTTTAAGAACCTCTCCCTCATAGACCGCTCCGCTCTCATAAGTAACTGTCCTGTAATGAGTGGTATTCGTCCACCACACTACGAAAAAGATTCCCAAAGCTACCACAAGCAGAACCAGGCCCAGCGCCAGCAGCAACCTTAGATTTCTTCCTCCCCGTTTCGCTTTCCTTCCTTTTTTCTCCGAATGCCTGCTGGTTTCTCCCGTTCCCGCTGTTCCTGAAACACACGGCCTTCCGCATGCAGGACAAAAACGTGCATTATCCGGAATCTCTGCTCCGCAATAGCT
>CALXBD010000145.1 GCA_944386445.1 uncultured Clostridia bacterium | reverse complement strand
ATGCTGGGGATACGGCTTCTTTCTTTGTTGAAGGAAAACCGGTGCAGCCTGGAAGAGCTGGAACGGCGACTGCCCAGTTACGGAGTGGTTTCCCGGACGGTTCCGGCAGGACAGGGCCTTCTGCCGGATGAAAACGGGATCTGCCTGGCTTTCCGGGAAGGAGAGATCCGGCTGCGGCCTGTCCGGGCAGGCAGAGCGGTGTTTTTAGCGGCTGAAGGTCGGTCTGTGGAGCTGGCCGGAGAGCTTTGCCGCTTTGCGGAAGAGGAGCTTCAGCAACGCCGGCTCCCTCAGCCGGATTCCCCTTTGATTGGGAAAAAGGAATAAAACTTGACAGAAAACCATAGATTTGTTATAATGTAAAGGACTATTTGTTCGGATTTACCTGCGCCTTCCTTGGAAAATGCAGAGCCGTGAGGAAACGCGGAAGGTGCGGGACTATTTCAAAAAGGCCTTGAACGGCAACTGCAAATAGATCTGCCGCAGTTGGGTAAGGCAGCTTCCGGCAGAGAGCGGCTGGTACGGATTATACGCCGCTCTCCCGGATCAAGTTATCCATGAGAATTACATAGCGGAACGAATTGACTGGCTAAAGGCGGATACCGGTGGAAGCGTCCCCGGGAACCACGGAAAGCCTTGGCCCAGAGGCGCTGCAGGCGACTGCTTTTTGGAAGCGTCGGGAAAATAGATTCCCGTACGCCTTATTTCGAGTGCCCATTTCTTCCGTTTTGCAGATTTTTGAAGAAAAGGAAGGATTTTGTGTGAGCGATCAATCTAACAATAATGAAACGAAAATTATAGACGCTTTGTTTTCTGACAGCGCCACCGCCGATAAGAAGCCCCGGTCTTCCGGAAGACGGTATAACCGCTCCCGGACACGGAAGGTACCAGCGGCAGAAGCGACTGCCCCGGAAACAGAGCCCCTGGGACTGGTAGTGCCTGCTTTGGAAAACCAGTCCGCGGCTGAGGAAAAAACACAGCCTGCCAAAACCTCCGGAAAGGCAGCACGGTCTAACGGCAACCGCCGCGGACAACGCCGCACAGGCTCCCGGACACCTGCTGCCAAGACTGCGGAAACAACGCCTGCCCAGACAAAGGAGCCTGCATCGGAAAAAAATCAGGAGAAAACAGCTCGGGGCCGTGGGCGGAAGGCTGCTTCGGCAGAAAAGCCGGCAGCTCAAAAAACATCTCGCCAGAACACCGGCCGCGGCCGCGGCAAAAAAACGGTCGTCCGGATCATCCCCCTGGGCGGACTGAATGAGATCGGAAAAAATATCACCGCTTATGAATGCGGAGAGGATATCTTCTTAGTAGACTGCGGCATGGGCTTCCCGGACGCAGATATGCTGGGTGTGGATATCGTAATCCCGGATTTTACCTGGCTGGAGAAAAACGCGGACCGGATCCGGGGCCTGGTAGTTACCCATGGACATGAGGACCATATCGGTTCCATCCCGTATTTTCTGAAAAAGGTTGGGACGGATATCCCGATCTACAGCGCGGCGCTGACGATCGGCCTGATCGAAGGAAAACTCAAGGAACACGGCCTTTTGGGAAGAGCCAAACTCAATGTGGTGAAGCCGGGTGATACCGTTCGGCTGGGGTGCTTTTCCGTGGAATTCATCCATGTGAACCACTCTATTCCAGACGCTATGGCGGTGGCGATTACAACACCGGTAGGCGTCATTATCCAGACCGGTGACTTTAAGGTGGACTATACGCCCATCGACGATACGCCCATTGATATCGCCAGATTTGCCGAATATGGAAAACAGGGTGTGCTGTGCCTGCTGTCCGACTCCACTAACGCGGAACGCCCCGGATTCTCCGAGAGCGAGCAAAAGGTGGGGGCAACCTTTGAGAATCTCTTTCAGAAGGCCGGAGACCGCAGAATTATTATCGCAACCTTTTCTTCCAACATCCACCGGATCCAGCAGATCGTCAATATGGCGGTCCGCACTGGACGGAAAGTGGCTGTTTCCGGAAGAAGTATGGTCAATGTGGTGGCAAAGGCCATCGAATTGGGATATCTGAATGTTCCGAAGGATGTGCTGGTGGATATCGATAATATCGGACGGTATCCGTCAAACCGGCTGGTGATCTGCACCACGGGCAGTCAGGGCGAACCGCTCTCAGCTCTGTCGAGGATGGCTGCCGGCGAACACCGCAAAGTCAATGTGACTGCCAATGATTATATCATCATTTCCGCAACGCCTATTCCCGGCAACGAAAAACATGTGACACGGGTCATAAACGAACTGCTGAAGCTGGGAGCGGAAGTGATTTATAAGTCTATGTATGAGGTGCATGTATCAGGTCACGCCTGTCAGGGAGATCTGAAGATGATGCTCTCCATCACCAAGCCGAAATTCTTCATTCCGCTCCACGGGGAATATAAACATTTGATTTCCAGCGCCCAGCTGGCTAAGGATATGGGAATTTCTCCTGACCGGATCATGATTACCGATATCGGACAGGTCACAGAACTGGATGGAGAAACTATGCGGCCCGGCGGCTCCGTAGAAGCAGGAAGAGTGTTCGTGGACGGATACGGCGTGGGCGACGTGGGATCGATCGTCCTTCGGGACCGGCAGCATCTGGCCCAGGACGGCCTGATTATCGTGGTGGTCACCATCGAGAGCGAATCCGGCACCGTCGTGGCCGGCCCGGATATCGTTTCCAGAGGATTTGTGTATGTGAGAGAATCCGAGGAGCTGATGGAGGAAGCCAGGCAGCTGGTAAAACGAACCTTGGACGATTGTCAGGAAAAAGGACTCCGGGAATGGAGCGCTTTGAAAGTCAGTATCAAGGATCAACTGTCGTCATTTATTTATAAGAAGACCAAGCGGGATCCCATGATTCTGCCCATCATTATGGAAATTTAATTTCCGCCTGCCCCGCCGCTGCTTTCAAACGGCGGGGCAGCTGATTTTTCTTCTTGCAAAGACGACGGAAATATTTTATAATAGAGAAAATAGGGGCCTTTGGCCTCTGATTCGATATCCCCTCGCGGGAAACAGAAAGGTTAGAGAGTCATGAAAAAAAAGCGGCTCTGGAATCTTCAGATATATCTGATCCTGTTGGTGGTAGTCTGCTTTGGGACAGCCGTTTCTTTCTGGTTTTTTGATTTCGTCGCATTCTGTATCGCAGTGCCGGTGGCGTTGGTGATCTCCGGGCTGTGTATCTGGCAGATGATCCATATGCAGGGACAGATCCATGGGATCTTTAAAAAGGCTATGGACCAGCTGGATGCAGGACAACGTCATTATCTGCAGGATTTCCCCCTGCCGGTGGTCATTGTCAATCATGAACGGGAAGTCGTCTGGTATTCCGAATCCTTCCGGGATGGAATCATCTCCGGAACAGATATTTATGGAGAAAAGCTGGATCTCATTACAAAAGAACATCTGGAAGACCTCTGTACAGCTGACGGCCGGGAAATCAGCTGGAAAAATCACTGGTATCGGGTGTACGGTATCACGACGGGTGAAGGGGAACAGCTGCTGGCAACCCTCTATTTCATGGACGTCACCGAGCTGGAACAGGCGGCAAGACTTTATAAGCTGACCCGCCCGTCTGTCATGATGATTATGCTGGATAACTACGGCGAGGTCATGCAGCACGCCAAAGAAAGTGAAAAATCCCGGATCCTGGGGGCTATTGACAGTACCCTGGAGGATTTTATCAGCTCTATGACAACCAGCTTTATCAAGCGGTTCGACGGGGATAAATTCCTGGTTGTAGTCGAGGAACAGCACCTGGAAAAAATCATCGAGGGAAGATTTAAGATCCTGGATAATATCCGCAGCATCCAGACCGACGGAAATATCCCGGTTACCCTATCCATAGGCGTGGGCCGCGGCGAGAAAACACTGGCCCTCAGTGAGGCATCTGCCAGGCAGGCTTTGGATATGGCTTTGGGCAGAGGCGGCGACCAGGCTGCAATTAAAAATCAGACGGTTTATGAGTTCTATGGCGGCGTCTCCAAGGGCGTGGAAAAGAGAACAAAGGTAAAAACCCGTATCGTAGCCACTGCCCTTTCGGAACTGATCCAGAACGCGGACCGGGTCCTGGTCATGGGCCATAAATTCGGCGATTTAGACTGCGTGGGCGCAGCTGTGGGCCTTGCTTACGCAATCCGCACCATTGGCAAACAGGCCGACGTGGTGGTGGATCGGGATAAGAATCTGGCTAATATTCTCATCGACATGGTAACAAAAGAAGGCTGCGGCAACCTGTTTGTGGATCCGTCGGAAGCGCTGTTCAATGTGACAGAGGATACCCTCCTGATCATCTGCGATACCCATACGCTGAATCTGCTGGAATCCATCGAAATCTATAACCGCTGCAAGACCGTGGTGGTCATCGACCATCACCGGAAAATGGTCAACCATATCGACAACGCGGTTATCTTTTATCATGAGCCGTATGCGTCCTCCGCATCGGAAATGGTGACGGAGCTGATCCAGTATATGGGCGAGAACTGTCGGATCAACGCGGTGATCGCGCAGGCACTTCTGTCGGGGATTACTTTGGATACCAAGAACTTTGTGCTGCGAACCGGAGTGCGTACCTTTGAGGCGGCAGCCTACCTGCGGCGGATCGGCGCGGATACCATCACAGTGCGGAAGCTGTTCTCCAATACCATGGATTCGTATCAGAGACGGAGCCGGATCGTGTCCGGCGCCCAGATCTATAAGAGGTGCGCGGTGGCGGAAAGCGATATGAGCGGAGAGGATATGCGGATCGTGGCCCCCCAGGCAGCGGACGAGCTTTTGAGCATCGACGGGGTGGACGGATCGTTTGTAATGTATGAAAATAACGGGCAGATCTGCATTTCAGCCCGGTCCATGGGCGCAATCAACGTTCAGGTGATTATGGAAATGCTGGGGGGCGGCGGCCATCATACCATGGCGGCGGCTCAAATCAAAGGAACCGAAATGGAAAAGGTCAAACAGCAGCTGCTGGAGGCCATCGATAAATATTTCCGGGATCATCAGGGAGCTTGAGCCCGGTTTGAAAGGATGTTTGACATGAAAGTGATCTTGTTGGAAGATGTAAAAGGCTCCGGCAAAAAAGGAGACCTTGTGGAAGTTGCAGACAGCTACGCCCGGAATTGTCTGCTGAAAAAAGGCCAGGCAATCGAGGCAACACCTTCCGCAATCAACGCCAAAAAAACACAGGATGCGGCAAAAGCCCATCACGCACAGGTGGAGTTGGACGCGGCAAAGGCAAATAAGGCCGCTTTGGATGGGAAAACCGTTACGGTTACGGCAAAGGCCGGGGCAGGCGGACGCCTGTTCGGAGCCGTTACCGCCAAGGAAGTTGCCCAGGCACTGAAGGAACAATATAAGCTGGATGTGGATAAAAAGAAAATTTCCTTGGAAAGCGAAATCAAGGCGTTCGGAACTTTTTCCTTTGAATTAAAGCTTCATAACGGCGTCGTCGCTAATATGAAAGTCATGGTGAAAGAATAATAAAACCGGGGCGGCCCATTCCGCCCCTTTTTCCATTTCAATCTCAGAAAGAGGTGATCGGATTGCCGGCAGATGAGGTACTTGCAGAGTATGGCCAAAACCTGCCATACAGCCTGGAAGCAGAACAGAGCGTTTTGGGTGCGATCCTGATCGATCCGGAAAAGCTGCCGGATGTGATGAACGAAATCAAAACGCCGGCGGTATTCTATACCCGTCAGCATCAGGAGCTTTATGCTTTGATGGTGCAGATGTTCAGCGAATCCAAGCCCATCGATTTTGTGACCCTGCTGGAGGAGTCGGAACGGGCCGGGGTTTTCGAAAACGATCAGAATGCCAAAAGTTATCTGCTCCATTTGATGGAGTTGGTGCCGACAACGGCAAATCTCTCCCACTACTGCGGGATTGTGCTGGAAAAATACTACCTGCGGAACCTGCTGAGCGCGGCAACGGATATTGCAGCGTCTGTAAGGGATGCAGATGGGGATGCGACCTCCCTGCTGGATGCCGCGGAGCAGAAAATCTATGATATCCGGCAAGGACGGCAGTCGGCAGACTTAAAGCCGATTAGTGAAGTTATAATCGGGGTTTATGACGAAATTTATCAGATGAATTCAAGGGATGACAGCCGGTATACCGGTCTGCCGTCGGGATTTACAGGGCTTGATGCGCTGCTTTCCGGGCTTAATAAGTCCGACCTGATTTTGGTAGCGGCCCGGCCCGGTATGGGTAAATCCTCGTTTGCGCTGAATATCGCCGCCAATGTCGCCCTCAAAAATGATGTTGAGGTAGCGGTGTTTTCCCTGGAAATGTCAAACCCGCAGCTGGTGGCCAGAATGCTCAGCGCCGATGCTTTGATTACCAGCGACAAGCTGCGGACAGGACATTTAGATGCGGAGGAGTGGTCAAGGCTGGCGGTGTCGGCTCAGCGGCTCAGTGCGACTCAGATTTATTTTGACGACTCGGCGGGAATCACGGTTTCCCAGATCAAGGCGAAGCTGAGAAGGCTGAAAAATTTGGGGTTGGTCATCATCGATTATCTGCAGCTGATGGGGTCCGGTTCCAGAATCGAAAACCGGGTCCAGGAGGTTTCTATGATTACCCGAAACCTTAAAATTATGGCCAAGGAACTGAATGTGCCGGTGATCTGCCTGTCCCAGCTGTCCCGTGCCGCCGAACAGCGCCAGGGACACCGGCCGATGCTCTCCGACCTGCGGGAATCCGGCTCCATCGAACAGGATGCCGACAGCGTCCTGTTCCTGTTCCGGGAAGCTTACTATAACGATGAGAATCGGGATCAGCCTGCCAATGATAATCTAGCTACCTGCATTGTGGCCAAAAATCGTCACGGCTCTACCGGCGATGTGACCATTGGATGGCAGGGAGAATACACCAGATTTTCCAACGTGGAGCTATATCGCGATGAGCCGTAAAAAAAATGCCCGGCCCCTGGAAGAAACCGCCGATTTTTCGCTGGCGGCCGGGAAGCCGGTGATCGTGGGACTGTCCGGAGGCGCCGATTCCGTGGCCCTGGCATACTGGCTGCGGGAATCCGGGGCCTTATTGATGGCTGCTCATGTGAACCATGGGCTGCGGGGAGAAGAAAGCGACCGGGATGAAGCATTCGTCCGGGAATTTTGCAGGAAAATTGACATTCCTTTGCGGGTAAGACGGCTGGATATCGGGGCTATGGCCCGAAAAGACGGCATCGGTCTGGAAGAATGCGGCCGCAGGGAACGATATGCATTTTTCGAGGAGCTGGCAGAAAAATGGGATGAGAATGCGGTCATCGCCACTGCGCATACCCTGTCCGACAATCTGGAAACGTTACTGTTTCGAATCGCCAGGGGGACGGCTTTGGAAGGATTATGCGGCATCCCGCCGGTTCGCGGAAGGATCATCCGGCCGTTGTTAGGCTGCTCCCGACAGGCTGTGGAAGACTACTGCCGAAGAAAAGGGCTTACATTTGTGACGGATTCCACCAACGCAGATCCTTCTTACGCCCGAAATCGGATCCGCGCTCAGGCGGTGCCGGCTTTACTGGAGGTCAATTCCGCCGCCGAGGAGCATGCCGGGCAACTGATGGAAACGCTAAGGCAGGATCGGGAGTACCTGGACAGTCAGGCGGAAACACTATACCTGAAAGCCCGGAATCCGGAAGGATTGTCGCTGAAAATTTTGCGGAAAGCACCGGCTTGTCTGGTTTCAAGAGTCGCTGCACGGTATCTGCGGGAACAAAATGTGCAGCCGGATTACTGGCTGCTGGAAGACGTGCAGAAATTGATATTCCAGGAAACCGGCAGCGTTAATCTGAGCGCAAGAAGAAAACTCCGGGCCGCAAGAGGCTTTTTGAGGACGGAGGAGCCGGTAACTTCACAGGAACAGTTTTCCGCGGAGCTGCCGAAAGAGCCTGAGAAAGATGGATTTTTAGCAAACCTGACTCTTCCGGAGGGAGAGTGGCTGCGGTTTCAGGTGGTATCTGCCAAAGATATAGAATCCGTCAAAAAAATTTATAAAAACGACTTAATTTTTTGCGTAGATTATGATACAATAATTGGGAAACTTCTATTTCGGAATCGTCTGCCCGGCGACCGGATCGTACTGCCTCGGAGAGAGGGAAGCAGACTTTTAAAAAAGCTGTACAGCCAATTGGGGCTGACTCCCCGCCAAAGACAGACAGCATGGGTTTTAGCCGACGATTCCGGGGTGGTCTGGGCAGAATATACCGGACCTTCAGAACGGGCAGTCCCCGGGCAAAATGCGATGAGACTGCTGACAGCTGTCCGGAGCCAACAACAGGAAGGAGCACAGCACAATGACTGACATAAGACCGCAGCGGGATGATATTGAAAAGATTTTGATCACAGAAGAGGAAATCCGTGAGAAGGTCGCGGAATTGGGCGCACAAATCACAAAAGACTACAAAGGAAAAAATTTGTTGATGGTCAGCGTCCTCAAAGGATCGGTGATCTTTATGGCTGATCTGATGCGGGCAATCGATCTGCCCTGCACAATCGATTTTATGTGCGTGTCCAGCTATGGAGCCGGCACTACCTCCAGCGGCGTGGTCAAGATCATCAAGGATCTGGATATCGATCTCCATAACAAGGATCTGCTGATTGTTGAGGATATTTTGGACAGCGGGAAAACGCTGCATTATATTACGAAAATGCTTTCTGACCGGGGGACTGCATCCATCCGGATCGCCACCCTCCTGGACAAGCCGGAACGCCGTAAGGCTCCGCTGACACCCGATTACTGCTGCTTCAACGTGCCGGACGAATTTGTGGTGGGATACGGCCTCGATTATGACGAGCAATACCGGAATCTGCCGTATATCGGCGTGCTGAAGCCAGAAGTTTATACCAAGTGATCCCCGTGGCAGAATGCCCGGAATTTTAACTGCCGAGAGGAGTGGTTTGTTTGCAAAAAAAGCGCGTAGGTTCAATTGTACTGCTGCTGGTTGTAGTGGTGGCGTTGCTGTTCATGTCTACCATGTTCATGCGGATGCTGACACCAACAGGGAAAACATATACCTATTCGGAAATCGTTTATCTGTTTGAAGATCAAAAGGTCGAAGAGTTCGCCATGGATGTGGGAAGCGGCGAAATGACCTTGAAGCTGGCCGGGGAAAATCGGACGATCAGCTATCGGGTTGCTGCTCCGGCGTATTTCCTGGAGCAGGTCCTCCCCATGATCGACGAGTACAATGAGGCGCACCCCGACAGCAGGTTGGAATATAACCTGATTCCTGCAACAGACAACAGCTGGCTGTGGAGTATGGTGCCTTATCTGGTGCTGATCGCCGGTATGTGCGTGCTGTGGTACTTTATGTTCAAGCAGGCTAACGGCGGCGGAAAATTGAACCAGTTCGGCAAGGCCAATATGAAAACCCCGGCCCAGATGGGAAAGAAAACAACCTTTGCCGAGGTGGCCGGAGCTGATGAGGAAAAAGAGGAACTGGCGGAGATCGTCGAGTTCTTAAAAAACCCGAAGAAATTTAACGAGTTGGGCGCCCGGATCCCGAAAGGTGTGCTGCTGGTAGGCCCTCCCGGTACCGGTAAGACTTTGCTGGCCAGAGCTGTGGCCGGCGAGGCCGGCGTACCATTCTTCTCGATCTCGGGTTCGGACTTCGTGGAGATGTTCGTCGGTGTCGGTGCCTCCCGTGTTCGTGACCTTTTTGAACAAGCCAAAAAGAATTCTCCCTCCACCGTGTTCATCGATGAGATCGACGCAGTGGGCCGTCACCGGGGCGCCGGTTTGGGCGGCGGACACGACGAACGGGAGCAGACGTTAAATCAGCTGTTGGTCGAGATGGACGGTTTCGGCGCTAACGAAGGCGTCATCGTCATCGCGGCGACCAACCGCCGGGATATTCTGGACCCGGCATTGCTGCGGCCGGGCCGTTTCGACCGACAGGTCATCGTCAATTATCCTGACGTCAAGGGCCGTGAGGAAATTCTGAAGGTTCATGCCCGGAATAAACCGCTGGGCTTTGACGTGGATTTGAGTATTGTGGCAAAATCGACGGCAGGATTTACCGGCGCTGACTTGGAAAACCTGCTGAATGAGGCTGCGCTGCTGGCTGCCCGTAAGGGCCGGAAGGCTATCATCGAACAGGATATCGAGGACGCGACGATCAAGGTCGTGGCAGGCCCTGAGAAGCGTTCCAAGGTGGTTTCCGAGAAGGAGAAACGGCTGACGGCTTACCATGAGGCGGGCCACGCCATCGCAACCTTCTACAGCGATACCCAGGATCCGGTCCATGAGGTCTCCATTATCCCCCGGGGAATGGCAGGCGGATATACTTTGTCGCTGCCGGAACACGACAAGAGCTATATGTCCCGAAAGGAAATGCGGGAAGAAATCGTTACCTTGCTGGGCGGACGCGTGGCGGAAAGCTTGGTGCTGGACGATATCTCTACCGGCGCTTCCAACGATTTGGAACGGGCTACCAAGCTGGCAAAAAGCATGGTCACCCGGTATGGCTTCAGCGAAAAGCTGGGACCGGTTGTCTATGGGCAGGATGAAGGGGAACCCTTCCTGGGCCGTGACTTCAATCATATTCGGGATTATTCCGAGAACGTGGCGGCGGAAATCGACAACGAGATCCGTGAGATTATCGATACCGGCTATGAAACGGCCAAGGAATTGCTGACCGCCCATATCGATCAGCTGCATCTGGTAGCACAATACCTGATGGAAAAGGAAAAAATCGATGGTGCAACCTTCGACAAGCTGATGAAAGGCGAATTGGACTATCCTCCCAAACCCGCGGAGCCGGAAAAACCGGCAGAAGTAAAAACAAAGGAAAGCCCCCTGGATACCCATAAGGATCCATTTGCAGAATAACAAGGAAAAAACACGGCGGAAAGGAATACACCTTCCGCCGTGTTTTGTGTTTTGGATTGCCGGGAGTCAGCATATATGCTATAGTAAAGATGGAGCAGTTGAATGAAAGGGGAACGTTATGAAGATTCGGACAGCAGCTATGACAGATGCAGAACTCCTGTTGCAGCACGATCATCACATCAGCGGACAGGAATTGGAATCAATTATCCGGCTAGAGCGGGTATATATCGCAGAGCATGAAAATGGTTTTGCAGGCTGGCTGAGATACGGCCTTTTCTGGGACAATACCCCTTTTATGAATATGCTGTACCTTTTGGAAGATTTCCGCAGGCAGGGCTTTGGGACGGAGCTGATGCGGTTTTGGGAAGGGAAAATGGGAAAAGCGGGCTATGGCTTCGTGATGACCTCCACAGCTTCCAATGAGTGCGCCCAGCATTTTTACTATAAATTGGGGTACACGGCCATAGGCGGCTTCTGCCCGGAAGGAGAACCCTATGAACTGCTTCTGGCGAAGAAGCTGTAAATATACAGAAAAACCCTCCTGCCGGTCAGGCAGAAGGGCCGCAATATCATATGTGGTCAGGCTTCCAGAGTAATCGTCAGGCTGCCGCCTTTAGACGGAAAAACCTCCGCCAGCCGGAGATGAGGAAAATGTGCGGCACATCGTTCCAGCTCCTCACAGAGCGCCCGGCAGCGGCCCGGCTGCTTCAAATATTCCCGAACGGCTTCATTTGGAATCTGCCCTGCCAGCAGCTGCAGCGCAAAGGGCCCGGGAATCGGAATGGATTGGATTCCGTCCGGTGTTTCAATTACAATTTTCATCGGTCCTCCACCTTTCCCACTACCGATACGCCGTCCTTTCGGGTCAGGCGTATCACTTCGCCACGCACTCCGTCGGCTGCCTGCCTCACGATATTCTTAAAATCCAGCCCTTCCAGCTGCCCGGGCTGGGCAAATCCCGCAAGCAGTTCCAAACCGCCGGTCTCGGTTAAAAACTGCAGCAGCGATATGGGCAAATTCAGATTTGCCCGGTTTCCGGCCTGATCTGCCAGCTCCAGTATGAGAAGTGGATGTTTTTCTTCCATAAGTCAAACCCTTTCTTCAGCAGTCCGAGCTTTGCTCCAGGATTTCCGCATTCCGCAGCAAAGGCTTCGGCCCCCGGAACCCGCAAGCCCGGGAACGGATTTCTTTGGTCATTTCCTCCCGGCGGAGAATGGGCCGGATCTCTTGCCGAAAGGCGGCAATCGGCGTCAACACCGGTTCCCGGTTATAAGGGCAGACCTCCTGGCAGCGGTCGCAGCCCCACAAAAGGCCGCCTTTTCGAATCAGGAGGATTTCTTCCGGCGTCAGCTCCCCTTTTTTCTGGGTGATGGCAGAAAGGCAACGGTCAGGATCCGGACCGGCTTCTCCGATACATCCGGAAGGACAGGCTTTTTGGCAGGCTCCGCAGCCCACACAGGAACGTATTTCCGTTTCCCGGGTCTCCATATCCAAATCGGTAACGATGGCTCCCAGAAACAGCCAGGAGCCATACACGGGATGGATCAGCAGCCCGTTTCTCCCCCGGACGCCCAATCCGGCCCGGCAGGCGGCGTCCACCTCCCGAATGGGAGAATTGTCCGCGAACCATTGGAACTCCCTTTGAAATGCCTCCCGCAGCCGGATACAGGCTTGCTCCATCAGTTCCCCAGCAACCTTGTGGTAATCCGGAACAATGGCGTACCGAGACAGGTTCCGGCCAGGATATTCCCCTGTATAATAAGGGAACCCGCAGACGATCACCGCTTTTGCTTCCGCAGGAAGACGCTCAGCAGCTCTGCATTCCAGCAGCGGCCGGCAGCCTTCAAAAGGAATAGCCCCCCACGTCGGGATCTCCTTCAAATAAGGCTCCAGCCGGGTCATTTCTGCTTCTCCAGAAGGTACCAGACCTTTAAAATTGCCGCCTGAGTTTTGGCATCCTGGATTTTTCCTGCCATGATATCCTCTACCAGGGTTTCCAAAGGGACGGCCTCCGCCTCGAGAAACTCCCCTTCGTCCAAATGCTGGCTGGCGGCGGTCAATTCCTCCGCCAGATACATATGGATCACTTCATCCACATAGGCCGGCGTCGGGAACAGCGTCCCCAGGGGAGTCATCTTTCCGGCCACAGCCCCCACTTCCTCCAAAAGTTCCCGGCGGCCACATTCTTCCGGCGTCTCGCCGGGGTCCAGCTTGCCGGCGGGGATTTCGGTCAGAATCTCATGATAGGGATACCGGCACTGCCGGACAATATAGACCTTTCGGTCAGCGGTCAGCGGCACCACGCAGACGCCTCCTGTCTTATGATGCACCACCTCCCGAATGGACTCCTTTCCGTTGGGCAGCCGCACCCGGTCCCGTTGAACGTCAAAAATCCGTCCGGCAAAAATATCCTCTCTTCCAAGAGTCGTCTCCATCAAAGCGTTTTTATCCATGTTTCTCGTCCTTTCCGCTTTTGCGAAAAATAATCAGCTTGCTGGCAATATAGTTGAAAATCACCACAAATACGTTGGAAGCCAGCTTCATCAGCTTGTCATTGAAGCCCAAATGATCTGCAAATACCCACATGATCCCAACGTCTACGATCCCGGAGAGGACCCTGGCACCGAAAAAGGAAAGAATTTCCCTGAGAAGGGCCTTCGCTCCCCTGGCCTGGGAATGGAACACAAAGATCCGGTTGGTCACATAGGCGAAGATTACCGCCAGGACCCAGGCAATGGCTGTAGGAATGGTGGTGGTATTAAAAAAGGGAGCCGTCAAAAGGTAAGCAGCATAGTTGACAACAGTGGTCAGCCCTCCGAAAAACAGATAGGAAATTACTTCCCGGTACTTGATAAAAAGAGCTTTGATCTTATCCATGAGAAATCCTTTCTGCGGCCGGAGCCATCCGGCAGCGGGAGATACATTGCGGGAAAATCCATCGGATCAGGGCAAATATGCCGTATCCAAGGGCAGCGCCCAGGGTGTTGAGCCACACATCATCGATATCGGTTCCCCGGGGGAGCAGCAGCTGCGTCAGCTCGATGGCAACGGAGATTCCACGGGCTAAAACTGCCGCTTTCCAAAAACGCTGCATTTTTTTCCAAAGCAGCGGCGGCAGCAACCCCAGCGGCAGGAAAATCGATATGTTGCCCGGAAAA
>CALXBD010000144.1 GCA_944386445.1 uncultured Clostridia bacterium | reverse complement strand
TAATGGAGCGGACTACGAGGCTCGAACTCGCTACCTCCACCATGGCAAGGTGGCGCTCTACCAGATGAGCTAAGTCCGCGTATGGTGCTTCCGGTCGGAATCGAACCAACGACACGAGGATTTTCAGTCCTCTGCTCTACCGACTGAGCTACAGAAGCATAAAATGGCGACCTGCATGGGGCTCGAACCCACGACCTCTAGCGTGACAGGCTAGCGCTCTAACCAACTGAGCTAGCAGGCCATTTTGTTCAGAATTAGTGAACGAGTATTATTATACACGAGATGTCAGCGTTTGTCAACCTTTTTTTGAAAAAAAGGCGTTTTTTTGCTCGACAAAATCACTTGATTTTCGTCACAGTCTATTATATAATGGAAGTAAATATTATCGCTGCGGTAGCCGCAGGAAAGGATGTCATTATGAAAGCCACCACAGCCGGACATGTTGTTCGGATCATTATAAGCGTACTGTTGCTGCTGCTGATCCTGAGTTGTATTGTTGGGATGGTCTTTTTAGGTGTCGGCGTGGGAAATGCAAACCGTACAGGTACTTTTAACCTATTCGGGCATAGCTTCCATTTGAACAAGAGCAATGCGATGGAACCGGATATTTCCAAGAATGAATTGGTTGTGGTCAAGCACATGCCCTTCTCGGATTTGGCGGAAGGGGATCTGGTCGCTTTTTATGTGGAAGAAGACGGCGAGGAACACTTGTTGATTCGGCGGATCGAAGCAATTAATGGGATTACCTATACCGTCGCGGACAATGAAGGCACAACCATGGAGATTTCGGCGGATACCTGCCGCTTTTTAGGAAAAGCTACTTCTAAGAGCGCGGCACTGGGAAAAGCTGTCGTTTTCCTCCAAACGGAAGAGGGGCGAATGATTTTCTTCGGCTGGACTGCCGGCGTTACAGTTTTTCTGCTGGGCTTTACAATTTTGATCCACGTGCTGTGGAAAATGATTTTCGGGAAACCCTTGAAGCCTCAGGGCCCGATTGACGCCCTGACTGGGGAGCCATTGTCTTTTGATACACCGGTAACACTTTCCAATACTTCAGACAGAGAATAATCACTTCATGGGCAGGTGGACGCTGCAACGCCCACCTGTTTGCTGTTTAGGGGGATTTTATGAAACGAAATTTGTTGGTCGCACAGTCAGGAGGCCCTAGCGCTGCAATCAATGCCACGTTGGCAGGCGTCATTGCTGCTGCCCGGAAATCCGATAAGATCGGACGGGTCTATGGCGCCAAGCACGGCATTGAGGGAGTCATAAAGGGGCTTCTGGTGGATCTCAGCGGCTTTACGGATTATGAGAAACTGAAAGCAACACCTGCCATGGCGTTGGGTTCTTGCCGTTATAAGCTGCCGCCGATTACTCAGCCGGGCGCTGAGGACTACGTGAAAATCCGGGATACCATGCGAAAGTACGAAATAGGTTCGTTCCTTTATATCGGTGGAAATGACAGCATGGATACGGTTGGGAAGCTGTCTGCCATTTTTGCAGGTGAGGCGGACGCTCCGGCCGTTGTGGGAGTTCCGAAGACGATCGACAATGATTTGCCTTTTACGGATCATACGCCCGGTTATGGCAGCGCTGCAAAGTATCTGGCTGTGACTATCGGCGAAATTATTCGTGATACAGCCATCTATGCGGTCCCTGCGGTTACGATTGTGGAAGTAATGGGGCGGAATGCCGGATGGCTGACCTTGGCGGCGGCCCTTCCCCGCTTTGTGGGCGGAAGCAAACCGGATATCATTGCGATCCCGGAAGTGCCCTTTTCTGAAGAAGAGTTTCTTCAGAAGGTTAGAGACGCACACAAGCGATCTCCTAATGTGCTTGCTGTGGTCAGCGAGGGCCTGCGGGATTCCAATGGTGAATATGTCGGCGCCCACACCAAAAGCGGTGCAGTGGATATTTTTGGGCATTCTTATTTAAGCGGTGTGGGAAAACATCTGGAGCACCTGGTCAAGCAGGAAATTGGCTGCAAGGTGCGGTCGATCGAGCTGAATTTGATGCAAAGGTGCTCGGCCCATTTAGCGTCCTTCCAGGATCTGGAAGAGGGGTTTGCCATTGGGAAAGAAGGCGTTGCTGCGGCACTGCGGCGGGAAAGCGGAAAGATGATTGCGGTGGAAAGGATTTCGAATAACCCTTACGCGATTCGTCTAAAAACGGTGGAAGTCGCCGATGTGGCAAACAAAGAGCAGCTTGTGCCGGAAAAATGGTGGGATCTGGACGATCCCGGCGTTCAAGCGGAGATTTGTCAATACATTTTGCCGCTTATTAAAGGGGAAGTCCCTCAGTTTAAAAATGAATTTGGCTTAAATGATTATGTGATTTTTGAATAATGGGCATACTAAGACAGCGTTTTGGAGTTTTTTTGAAACGCTGTCTTTTTATTTGAAAAAACAACACCGTATCTTTCCTTTGATATTTTTCCCCCTGCTCCATATATTATGAATGCGCTTATGGGCGCAGAGGGAGAGATCATATGCGTAAGTTAATTCGTACCGTTTCCCTATTTGCCGCGGTAGTCGCCATAACGGTAATGGGATACGTTACTTATCTGAATTTTGAGATTCCCGACAGCTTTTATGTGTTTGAGACAAAAGAATTTTCCATTCGTCAGTTGCCTTCCGTGGAAGCCGAAACTTCTGGCCAAACGGAATACCAGGTAGGGACCAACACTTCCCTTTCCAGAGAGGCGTCGCTAAAACTATTGGGGATTATTCCCATTAAAAGCACCTATTTGCATCAGGTGGAAGAACAGTATGTTATACCCTGCGGAACTCCTTTTGGCTTGAAAATGCTGACAGACGGAGTAGTTGTGGTCGCATTGAACCCGGTGGAGACTTCTTCAGGTACAGCTGACCCTGCCCGCGACGCGGGGCTGCGTAAAGGCGATGTGATTTTAGCAGTAAATGGCCAGACTGTTTCTTCCAACGATGAATTGACAAATTGTATTCGTGCCGCCGGCGGAAACAAAGTCGAACTGACGGTCCGGCGTGACGGGATGGAGATGAGTATCTGGATCACACCGGAGGAAAGCCTTTCTGACGGAGAATACCGCTGTGGGATTTGGGTGCGGGATTCCTCCGCAGGAATCGGAACGGTAACCTTTTATGATCCCGCCACCGGGATTTTCGGCGGGCTGGGCCATGCTGTCTGCGACGTAGATACCGGTGAAACGATGCCTTTGGCCTCTGGAGAGGTAGTCCCCGTGCAAATCCACGGTGTCCAGAAAGGCGAGGTCGGTACACCAGGCGAGCTTCAGGGCAGTTTTACTTCGGCATTTTCCTGCGGTACACTGTATTTGAATAATGAAACCGGCGTTTACGGAGTCCTTTCACAGAATCCTGCCGCCGGAAATAGCGCGGTTCCCCTTTGCCTGAGGCAGGATGTTCAGGAAGGCGCCGCGGAAATATTGACAACGGTAAATGGTACTTCCCCAAAAAGATATGACATTGTCATTGAAAAAATCAACGTCGGCGACAATACAGCTACCAAGAATATGGTGATTCGGGTTACAGACCCGGAACTGCTTGAAACAACCGGCGGCATCGTGCAGGGAATGAGTGGCAGCCCCATCCTTCAGAACGGCAAGCTGGTGGGGGCTGTAACCCATGTGTTTGTCAACGACCCTACCCGCGGTTACGGGATTTTCGCGGAGAATATGCTGGATAACTGCGAAAATCTGGAGGAACAGCTGGCAGGATGAAAAACGGCAGCCTAGAGGCTGCCGTACATAGTTTCAGAAATTCTCTATATAGTAACTGGTTTCTCGGGAAAATCGGGAAGTTTTGGCGCAAACACTGTAGAGCATATATTCCAAATTTATGATGCGAAATTTTCCATGGGAACATTGGCAGTGCAGTTCAAAATAAAAGCTGAATATACAAAGGCCCGCACAGCTACTCTGTGCGGGTTTTGCTATATATTCAGCTTTTGGGTGACCGGCAATTTCTCTGATAGTCACTGGGAGTGATACCGCCGTATCTGAGGAATAGCCGATGCAGAATATCGGGGCTGCATCCAACCGCCTCAGCAATCTCCCGGATCTTTTTGTCGGGATTTTCAGCGATTAGGGAGCAAGCTTTTTTGTAACGGAACTCACTCAGATAGTCCTTGAAATTTTTCCCCGACAGATTCTTAAAGAGGGTGGAAACATAGTTTTTAGACATATTCAGGTACTCTGCGAGATCCAACAAACTGATATCCCGGCTGTAATTTTCCTCCAGGAAGCCGGTCATGCGCTGCTCCAAGCTTTTGGCGGACTGCCGTTCCCGCCGTTCCAGATGATCCGCGATGGTAGAAAAGATGGAGTAGGCTTTTTGTGTGAACTCGTCCGGAGAGGCGCAGGTGCGGAATTCCAAATAAATAATTGTACCATCCGGAAAGATGTTCTCCACGGTTTCGTTGACACCATCGATGATGCGGTTGACAGTGGAAGTAAGCATAAAGGCCAGCTGGGGCAGCTTGTCCGGGCTGGAGTTTGCAGCCATCAGTTCTTCCAGAGAAGTCTGCCACACGGAGGTTTTTCCGTGAAGCACAGAACTGATGATCGATTGCTCCAGGTTCATAGGGTAGTAAACAAAGGAATGCTCGTCAGCTGCATCCTTCCTCATGGTGATAACTTTTTCACGGACAGGTGAAAACTCATTTTGGGTCGACAGTCTGGCAGCCACCCGGTAGGAATCCGGGATACGGGAAAGACGGTCTACTGGTTCACCGATACAAGCGATCATTTCGATCCCATAATCAGGTTCTATTTTAAATAGGAGATTACGCAAGCGTTCTTCCAGTGTTTTTCGATCCGCAGTGCGGATGATCAATCCTTGGGTGGAAAAATTCAAGTCAATGACTCGGTAGATCGGAAGAGAAGGAAGATTGTAGAGCGCCGTAGTCAACTGGTTGCGCGCGTCGTATACCAGGCTGTCCGATAAGTTGCCTGCGGGCTCATCTGCTTTTACATATCGAATCAGGACCGCTGTGAAAGGAGAGACTTCCTGAGATAGTCCCAGATTGCGCATTTGTTCGGCAGCCTGTTCCGGCATGAGAACGCCGGTGAAAAGGTCATGGAAGAATTTGTTTTCCGATGATATGCGGTATTGAGATAGGGCGTTGGACATGGTTTCCACATCGCTGGAGAGGGTGCTAAATGCCTTCTTTATTTCAGAAAACTTGTTGCCGTAGGTGACCTGGATACCGCTGTCCACCAATGTTTCGGCAATAGGGCTATACATGCGGCGAGCCACCAGGTACATGCTCAGTATGCTCAAACTGATCAGGACGACTCCTGCTAAGGAAAGAAGTACAAAAGAAAAAACGGCAGGTTGAAATTCCGGAGCCAAATACTGGTAGGAAAAGCCGGATATGACAGATGCAGTTTCTATATTCCAATAACCCGCCGGAGTTCCCTCCATGTTTTGGAATTGTTTGATATTAAAACTTCCCGTAGTTGCCACCGGAACGTCTTGATTAATTATGGCGAAGGCACCGTTGGATGGATCAACTGGAAGCAATTGAGCTTCCGTATAAGAAATCAATATGTAAAGCGGATGCTCCTGCCCCATCCATTCCCGGCAGATGACAGTATAGAAAGTCTCTTCCCCATCTGCGGAGCGGATAATTTTCAGGTTAGGATCAAAGCGATCCTGAAACTCCGCAATAGCCTCTTCCAGTTGGGAACGGGTAATATGGAATTCGCGGAAGACGGTTTCTAGGTTTCCGGTGCTGTTATTCAATATAGCGTAGTCATCTACAATTTTGGTGACGGCAATCGCATTTTTTTGAGAGGGCGCGATCCCGAAAATGCTGCTGATAAACCGGTACAACTTTAAGCGGCTGTACCGATCCGGAGAAGCAGGATCCTCCAACAGATATTTTTGCGCATATTCAGAGATGCGAAGCAAATGGGAAATCTCCTTGATGGATTGGAACTGAAAATCTACATACTCGGTGATACGGCTTGCTTCTGCGTGAAAGGCCTGTTCCTGGTCATCCCGACTGGAAATCTGATACCAGGCCAAAAAAGTACAATCCAAAACCAGGGTATAAATCAAGGCTACCGTCAAAAAAGCTCTCAACAGCTTCCTATAATAATGCAAAACAGACACCTCTTATTTCAAGTTTCCGTTACAGTAATTTTATTATCACATGAAGCACCTTAAAATTCAACCTCAAAAATTCCGATGAGCCAAATCGGAAAAAATACAGGTCGTTTTTCTGAATAAATCAAGGGAAGTGGAATTATTAACGCTTGAAGGTCAAAAAAATATGCATTATGCCGAAAACATCCTTCAAAGATCAAAAATATAGAAAAGGGGAGAGATAAATGACGCAGACAAAAAGAGCCTCATTTCATAAAGCATGGCTCGGCATCCTGCGGGATAAGCACTTGTATCTCATGCTGGTGCCGTTTTTGCTTTATTATATTATCTTTTGTTATAAACCCTTTGGCGGCCTGGTTTTAGCTTTCAAGGATTATAAGCCGCTTTTGGGAATTGCAGGCAGCGAATGGGTCGGTTGGGAGAATTTCCAGACCTTTTTTACGGGGCCATATCTTTGGCGGCTAATACGAAATACCCTGCTGCTAAATATTTATAATTTAATTTTCGGTTTCCCTGTGCCGATCATCCTAGCATTGCTTTTCAATGAAGTGAGGAATTCCAAACTGCGAACCCTAGCACAGACCATTTCCTATATGCCGCGGTTCATTTCTACCGTCGTTATAGCTGGTTTGGTAGTCAACTTTCTGTCACCTTCGTCTGGCGTAATCAATACCTTCATCAAGATGTTCGGCGGAGAGCCAATTTATTTTCTGACCCGGCCGGACTTTTTCCGCCCGATTTACGTCCTTCAGGGAATCTGGGCTGGCGCAGGCTTTGGGTCGGTCATTTACTACTCATCCCTCTGCTCCATTGACACCCAGCTGTACGAAGCGGTGATGATCGACGGCGGAGGTCGATGGAAACAGATTTGGCATGTGGCGCTGCCCGGTCTTCTTCCGACGATCGCAATCATGTTGATCATGCAGATCGGCAACCTGATGAATGTAGGATATGAGATGATCATCCTGCTTTACCAGCCTGTTACCTATGAGACCGCAGACGTAATCGGAAGCTATGTTTACCGGCTGGGTATTGAGCAGGCCAACTACTCCCTTTCCACAGCTGTAGGATTGTTCAACGGCGTAATATCCTTGGTTTTGGTGACAAGTTCCAACTATGTTTCACGTAAAATCGGGGATGTCGGCATCTTTTAAGGGGGGATATTGCATGAAACTGACACGTGGGCAACGGGTCTTTACCGTTTTTAATTTCTTTATTCTTCTGGGAGTCTGCCTGATCACCCTGTATCCATTGTGGTACACGGTAATTGCTTCCTTCTCAGACCCTCTGGCAGTGTCCACCGGCCGTGTTACTGTGTTGCCCATCGGATTTGAGTTGGCATCTTTTAAAAAGGTCTTTGAGATGGATAACATCTGGACGGCCTATGGCAACACCATCTTCTATGCTGTTGTGGGAACATTTATTAATATGGTTCTGACAATTTTGGGCGCATACCCTCTTTCCAAGCGGAGACTGAGGGGACGTAAGCTGTTTATGCTGTTTATCCTGATCACTATGTGGTTCAATGCGGGCATGATGCCGACCTTCTTAAACTATCAGGACCTTCACCTGTACGATACCCGGGCGGCGATCCTGCTGTGCGGAGCCGTCGATACCTTTAATGTGATCTTGATGCGGACCTTTTTTGAGAATGTCCCGGATTCTATGGAGGAATCTGCTAAGCTGGATGGCGCCAACGATTGGCGGATTCTCATCAACATCTATCTGCCTTTGTCTGTCCCGGCGATTGCCACGGTGACCATGTACTATTTTGTAGGACGGTGGAACTCTTATTTCTGGTCAATGCTGCTTCTGAAGGATCAAAACAAAGTGCCGCTGCAGGTGCTTTTGAAGAAGCTCATTGTGGAGGTTTCCTACACGGTAAATGAGGCTGTGGATATGAGCGCCAGCGTTATGACAGAACAGACCATCGTATACGCGACCATTGTGATTGCGGTACTGCCGATGCTGATCCTTTACCCATTCCTGCAGAAGTTCTTCGTAAAAGGAATCATGGTCGGCGCAATCAAAGGCTAATAAGCCCTCCGTTTGGAGGCTATTGGAATATTCAAGACTTAAGGAGGCACTTTTATGAACAAGCGCATACTTACCCTGGCAATTGCTGCGGCGATGGCATTGACAATGTTTGCCGGATGCGGCGAGGAAAAGACAACGTCTGACCAGAGCAGCACCACTGGGACTTCTTCCACGGCGTCTGCAGACGGCGAAAGCTCTGCTGCGGAAGAGGCAGGTGGCTATGACGGGAAAGACAATCTGAAAATTTCCGAGGAAGGGACGACCATTACCCTCTTTTATACCTTTGGCGGCAACGGCGCGCCTACCGGCGACACGCCCGTTTGGCAGAAGGTATCCGAAATCACCGGCGTGACCATGGAAAATGTGGCCAATCCCTCCATCGTTGATGAACTGGAATCCCTGAACACCATGATCGCTTCCGGTGATCTGCCTGACCTGATTCAGAGGCTCCGTACCAATCTGGAACCGTTGGTCTCTCAGGGCGCTTTCATAAATTTGGACGACCTGATTGAACAGTATGCTCCCAACATTCAAAAGTTCTTAGAGGATTACCCGGATGCTGTCAACGCAGGCAGGGGCGCTGACGGGCATATGTACATGATCACCGGTACCCTGGGCGGAGAACCTGGCAAGCAACTGCCTTCTATGGGCTTCTTCATCCGCCAGGACTGGCTGGACAAACTGAACCTGGATGTTCCCACCACTTTGGAAGAGTATAAAGATGTGCTGTATGCCTTCCGTAACGACGACCCCAACGGAAACGGTGAAAAGGATGAGGTCCCGTATTTCTACCGTGATAAAGGCATCTGGCCGTTGGTTCAGTTGTGGGGCGCCCATGAAAACTGGTATGTTGACGAAGACGACGACAAGGTGTATTATGGAAAAGTCGAAGAGGAGTATAAAACTGCTTTAAAAGAGCTGTCACAGTGGTATGCCGACGGCGTCATTGACCCGGAAGTCTTTACCCGAGGCTCTCAGGCAAGACAGTTCCTGCTGGGCAACGACTTGGGTGGATCTACCATTGACTGGTTCTCCTCCACCGGTGCTATGAATGATACCGTCCGGGAACAGGTTCCGGATATCAACTTTGTGGCAATTGCTCCTCCTGCCGATATTAACGGCGAAGTAAAATTCCTTCAGGGCCGTTCTTCCATCCATTCCTATGCCTGGGGAATTTCCAAAGATTGCGAAGATCCGGTAACAGCAATCAAGTATATGGACTTCTTCTTCTCTGACGTTGCCAAGGATCTGATGGGCTGGGGCATTGAAGGCGCCGACTACACCATCGACGCAAACGGCGAAAAGACTCCTACCGAAGCCGCCCTGTCCAACCCCGCCGGTTATCCCAACTATCTGCGCAGCATCGGCGCCGGCTATGAGATTGGCAGCTACGGCAGCCTGGAAGGCGAGCTGGCCGCAATGAATAAGGAAGCCCGGGAAGGCTTTGAGATGTATGAAAACAGCGATTGGATCCAGCCGCAGTTCCCCACCCTCAGCTTTACGGAGGAAGAACGCGACGCCATTGATGACAACTGGACCAATCTGAATACTGCCATTGAAGAATATGAGCAGAGCGTACTGATGGGAGTACAGGATATCGACGCCACTTGGGACAATCACATTGCTTCTCTGAAAGCCATGGGACTGGACGAGGTCGTCGCCGCCTACAACAGCGCATACGAGCGCTATAAAGGCTGATTCCTTGACACGGAACAGGGAACCTGGAAACAGGTTCCCTGTTTTTATGGGAGGAAGGAAAAGGAAAATGAAAATATGGGTATTAATGCCGGACGACGATATCCGGGCGCAGTTCCTGCCGGAAGAGAACCTCCGGCGGCTGGAACAGCTGGGGGAGCTGGTAATCATCAATACAGGCTCCAGACAGTACAGCAATGAGGAACTGCGTGCTGTTTTAAAAGAGGCAGACGTGGTGATCACCGGTTGGGGATGTCCCAAAATTACCGGGGAAATGCTGGAAGGCAGCCCGTTAAAGCTGATCGCTCATACCGGTGGGACAGTGGCACCTTACTTAACGCCGGAAGTTATGGAAAAAGGCGTCCGTGTTACCTGCTGCAATGAAATTTACGCCCAGTCTGTGGCCGAAGGGACGTTGGCTTATATTTTGTCGGGACTGCGGCAGATCCCGTATTGGGACAGATGTCTCAAAGGCGGAGGGTGGAGGACGAATCATTTTGATAATGGGGGGGTGTTCGGCAGAAAGGTCGGCTTGACGGGATACGGTGCAATTACCCGGTGGCTGATTCCGATGCTCAAACTTTTCGATACGGAAATACTCCTCTATTCATCCCACACCACAGAAGAGGAGTGCGCCAAGCTGGGGGTTAGGAAGGCCGGTATGGAAGAAATCTTCTCCCAATGCAGTATCGTGTCCCTTCATAACGCGCTGACCGACAAAACCCGGGGCATTGTCAACCGGGAACTGCTTTCAAAGCTAAAGTCCGGCGCATTGCTGGTGAATACGGCCCGGGGCGGGCTTATCGATGAGAATGCGCTGATCGACGAACTGCGGACGGGACGTTTTCATGCGGTGTTGGACGTTTTTGAAACAGAACCTCTGCCGGAGAATTCTCCGCTACGGAAGCTGCCAAACGTAATCCTGATCCCACATATGGGCGGTCCAACCGGAGATCGCTATGCTTTCTGCGGGGAAACTGTGGCGGAGGAAATTCGCCGGCTGAGGGACGGGGAACCGTTGGTTTATGAAGTTGCCCCGGCTGCAGTAAAATTTATGACGGCAAAGGGGTAAGGAGTGATCTGATGATGAAAAATCTTGCATTTTCCACCTTGGGCTGTCCAGCCTGGGATTTTGAAACCATCGTGAAAAACGCAGCAGAAATGGGCTTTTCTGCCATTGAAGTACGGGGGATCGGCCAAGAACTGCGTGCGGAGAAACTCCCCTGTTTTCTGCCGGAAAACCGCCGGCAAACCAGGGAACTGCTAAAACGTTATGGCGTTCGGATCTGCGGGCTTAATACCTCCTGCTGCTTTCACGATGCAGGAGCTTTAGAAGCGTCTCTTGCGGAAGGGCGGACGGCCTTGGCACTGTGCCGGGATATGAAAATCGGCGCCATCCGCGTTTTTGGTGATAGCCTTGCCGCCGGCGACAGAGATGAGATCATTCGGCAGGCAGCGGAAGGACTTAGCAGCCTGTGCAGCGAAGCGGAAGCCGCCGGGTTTGTTCAGGTGCTTCTGGAAGTTCACGGAGATTTCAACACGATCGAGGTATATTCCAAGCTGCTGCCCCAAATGGCAGGCCATCCGTCTTTTGGGCTGATCTGGGACATAGAACATAGTTTCCGCGCTTATGGTCGGGATTATCGCGAATTTTACCATCTCATCCGACCGTATATCCGTCATGTCCATGTCAAGGACTGCCGGATAGAAAACGGAGAACTGAAGATTGAAAAGCTGGGAGATGGGCAGATCAATGTTCCGGAGATCATCGCGGAGTTGGCAGGTGACGGGTATCCTGGCTTCTACTCCTTTGAGTGGGAAAAGCGCTGGCATCCGGATATTCCTGACCCTGAAGAGGCATTTCCTGCATACGTGTCCTTTATGAATCAGATTTGGAAGGAGATTTGCCGGTGATTTATCGCGGATTGGAGCTGCATAATGTCTGGGATGTCCAGGAGACCGGCTGCGGCGCAATTTTGCAGAGGTTTCCGGAAAAAGTGCGGCTCGCCTTGGAGAAGCGGCGGAATTTCCGAGCGGAGAACTGCGCCGGAGTGGAGATCCGTTTTTGTACAGATGGATGGTGTACAGAAATAGTTCTGGAATGTCTGTATGGCAGCGGATGGATCCAAGTCTTTCGAGGCCCCCATCAATATGCGTCTGCTTATGCTGAAGGTGGACGAACCCTAACGCTGCATCTGGAACTCCCTGAAGCGTGGGACTCCTTAAATTTCGGGGATGAACCGGTATGGAAACGAAATGTCTGGCGTATTCAGCTTCCTCCGATGCAGTTTGCCATACGCCATGTAGAAAGTTATGGAAGCAGTATTCGTCCGCCTAAAAAGGAAGAACGTCCTGAAAAAACCTTAATGGCGTATGGATCCTCCATCACCCAAGGATGTTATGCCCAGAACAACAGCTTGTCTTATGTTCAATATGCAGCGATGCGGTTGGGGTGGGATGTGTATAATTTCGGCTTGTCCGGCGCTTGCTACTGTGAGCCGGAAATGGCAAAATTTATATCAAAAGATGTAAATTGGGATATGGCTTTTCTGGAACTGGGCGTTAATATGCGGGGCTTTTTTTCGGAAGAGGAATTTGGCCATCGGGCAAAATTTTTGATTGAAGAAGTTTGTGTTTCTCATCCGGATAAGCCGGTAGTCATGACGACTATTTTTCCCAACATTGAACCCCTTTGTCCCAGCCCTACCCTGTTAAAGGAGCGGGAAGACGGCTACTGTCGGATCCTTCGGGAATTGGCAGACACTCTGCCTTATTCCAATCTCCATTTAGTGGAAGGAACACAGATCTTAGATAACCTGGCTTGCTTGGGTGCGGATCTTATTCATCCTACGGATTTTGGCCATGTAGTGATGGGCGAAAACCTGTTTCATATCCTTTCCGGGATTTGTTCTGAACAAGAGCGTCGACATAGCTGAAGACGGATTGTATTTCAATTAGCGTCGATTTGTGAAGGCGGTGCAGCTAAAGGTGCGCCCCCATAAGGAAGTAATTTAATTGTCGCAGGGCGGCATGGCCGAAAGGTCATGCTGTCCTGCCTTTTCTTTGCCGTTCCACAGTCTGATCGTCGCCCGGCAGGTTGACTTCTCCGATGAAGTTCCAGACCAGTTCAATCTTCTGCCTGCGGTGGCCGCTGGACTTATCTGGCGCATGGACGATGATCTTCTTCACAAACTCATTGACGATGGTGGGCGTCAGTTCCCGGATGCCCACATACTTCCGCACAATGGCTGCAAAGCTGGCGAAATCGGCTTGATCCTGTTCAAAGCTTTCTACCGCTTCCCGCCATGTCTTGACCCGCTCCGTCAGTTTTTTTTTGCTCCGCCTCATAGTCGGCAGAAAGTTTCAAGAACCGTTCATGGCTGATCGTCCCGCTGATGTCATCCTCATAGATACGTTTGAAAATCCGGTCAAGTTCGGCAATGCGCTTTTCCGCCTGGGCGATTTCACGCTTACGCTTCTTGGTGTCTTTTTCGGCTTCTTGGAACCGTTGCTTTCTCGCCGCTTCCTCAAATGCCATGGCATCGTCAAAGAACAGCGCCGTCACATCGAAAATCCGCTGCAATACGAACCGTTTCAGCGTTTCTTTCCGGATGAAGTGCATGGTACAGTCGCCCGTATTGCTCTTATACCGGGAACACGATAGCAGTCTTGCTGCGGTGTCATGTTTTTGCCTGTGGCGAAATGCAGTTTGCTTCCACAATCGGCGCAGTACAGCAGGCCAGAAAACAGCCCTTGCCGTTCGGCTTGCTTGGCCGGGCGGCGCTTGTTTTCCCGCAACTCCTGCACTCGTGCAAAGACTTGTTCATCGATAATGGCGGGCTGGGTATTGGGGAAAATCCGCTGGTTCTCCGGGGCGTTATGCAACCGCTTTTTCAGCTTGTGGGACTTGGAATAGGTCTTGAAGTTCACCGTGCAGCCGGTGTACTCTGGCCGCTCCAAAATTCCCGCAACAGTCTTGGGGCTCCACTTGTACGGGTTCTCCCGCAGTAGTTTTCCGTCCCGCTGGGCGTAGTGAGCCTTGACGGTCAGGACACGTTCGGCAGTCAACAGTTTGGCAATCTGCATGGGGCCTTTCCCCGCATTGCAGAGGTTGAAATTCCGTTTGACGATCTCGGCGGCTTCCTCGTCCACGATCCACTTCTTTTTGTCCGCCGGGTCTTTCTGATACCCATAGGGCGGATTGGAGCAGAGGTGTTCCCCGGCGTGGGTAGCCACTCGTCCCGCCAACACCCTGACGATGGATGAAATCATCCGGCTGATGGTAGGACGGGAACTGACAAACCGTTTCCCGCCCAAGACCAACAAACCTGGCGAGACGATTCTGGATGTCCAACATATGAAGGGAAAATACACCCGTCTGAAAGATGCCACCTTCCAGCTGCGGAAGGGAGAAATTTTGGGTATTGCCGGCCTGGACGGCTCCGGGCGAACAGAGGTGCTGGAAAATCTCTTTGGTTCCATGACCCGGGAGGGCGGAACCATTACCCTTCACGGAAAGCAGATCCGCAATAAAAGTCCCCGGGAATCCATCAAAAACGGCTTTGCCCTTCTGACAGAGGAACGGCGGGCCACAGGTATCTTTGCCATTCGCAGCATCGAGGATAACACCGTGATATCCAGCCTGAAGGATTACCTGAAAGGCGGACTCTGCCTCAGCAATAAGATGATGCACGAAAAAACCGATTGGGCGATTCAGTCTATGCACATCAAGACCCCCAGCCGGAAAACACAGATCCGTTCTCTGTCCGGCGGCAACCAGCAGAAGGTTATTATCGGGCGCTGGCTTCTCACAAAACCGGAGGTGCTTTTGCTGGACGAGCCGACCCGGGGAATTGACGTTGGTGCAAAATATGAAATTTATCAGTTGATCATCGACCTGGCAAACCAGGGCAAGGGCGTTATTGTGGTTTCTTCCGAGATGCCGGAGCTGCTGGGAATCTGTGACCGGATTCTGGTCATGTCGGGCGGGCGGATTGCTGGAGAAGTGGATGCCGCCAATACCAGCCAGGAGGAGATCCTCATGCTGGCAGCCAAATACGTGTAAGGAGGAATTTCCGTGAGTAATGCCATAACTGCCCGTCTGAACGGGTTCCGGAACAGCTTTAAGAATGCGTGGAAACCGGAAAACCGGAAAACGACTTTGAAACGGATCGGGAATGGGCTTTTGAATAACGCGCTGTTTATTTTGATGCTCATTGCCATTATTATCATTGCGATCAAAAACCCCAATTTTATTCGTCCCACTTCTATTATTAATATTATCTCCCAGACCGCAGCTTACCTGCCGGTGGCTTTGGGAGTTGCAGGCTGTATCGTCCTGACCGGTACCGACCTGTCTGCCGGACGAATCGTCGGCTTAACCGCCTGTGTCTCTGCCTCACTGCTGCAGGCTGTGGGCAGCTCTACTAAGATGTGGCCCCAAATTGGGGTAGTCCCCATCCCGGTGGTTATCTTGCTGGTAGTCATTATCGGTGCTGCATTTGGCGCTTTTAACGGATTCTTCGTTGCCAAATTCAAACTGCATCCCTTTATTGTAACCCTGGGCACCCAGCTGATTGTTTATACTCTGCTTCTGCTTTACATCAAACAGGGCAATAACAACGGCATGGCAATCTCCAGCCTGGATGCATCTTACAGCAATTTCGTTAAAGGTTCTTTCCTGACCATCGCCGGTACTGCTATTCCAAACTATGTCTGGATAGCTTTGATTTTGGCAGCCGTTATGTGGTTTATCTGGAACAAAACGACCTTCGGCAAGAATATGTTTGCTTTGGGTTCCAACGAGGAAGCTGCCAGAGTTTCCGGAGTAAACGTCCTGATGACGACGATCATGGTTTTTGCCCTGGCCGGTGCCATGTACGCATTTACAGGCTTTATCGAAGGCGCTCGCGTTGCCTCCAATAACGCCAACACCGGTCTTAACTATGAATTGGATGCCATCGCGGCCTGCGTTATCGGCGGCGTCTCCTTTGTCGGAGGTATCGGAAAGATCCGAGGCATCATCATTGGTGTCCTCATGCTCCGGCTGATCTTCATCGGCCTGAACATGGTAAGTATCGACCAGGACCTTCAGTATCTCATCAAAGGCGGCATTATCCTGTTCGCCTGCGCATTGGATATGCGGAAATACCTGGTAAAGAGATAATTCCTTCGACATTGCGACAAGCAGGTGTCTGTTCGCTGGAAAGCGGAGGATACCTGCTTCCTTTTATTGGGGAAATATGGTATACTGAGCCAAAGGGGGCTGGAAGATGGAGGAGTATCGGGTCCTGCTGGTAGACGATGAGGAAGAAATCCGGATGGGGATCAGCCGGAAAATCGATTGGGAGCATCTGGGCTATCGTTTAGCGGGAGAGGCTCAGAATGGCGTGGAAGCGCTGGAGCTGTGCGAACATCTGAAGCCGGATGTGGTGATTACCGATATTAAGATGCCGTTTATGGACGGATTGGAATTGGGCCGGCGGCTGCGTCAGAGTCTTCCGGCTGCAAAACTGCTGATCCTTAGCGGATTTGACGATTTTGAATATGCCCGGCAGGCAGTCAGCATCAATGTATTTGAATACCTGCTGAAACCAGTAAACGCTGAAGAACTTTCTAATGTGTTGGTGCGGCTTCATGAGGAGATGGACAGCCGTCATGCGGAACTGAGAAATGCGGAACGGCTGCGGCGGGAATATGAGGAAAACCTTCCTGTGCTGCGCGGGATGTTTTACAGCCGCCTGCTGGACGGGAGCCTTCGGCCGGAACGCGTTTATGACCGCGCAGCACGATATGAACTGACGTTAAGCGGCTGCAGATGGGCAGCTGCCATGATTGACGGCGGGCAGAGCGGCGATGTGCCGGATGAGTTGATTTTTCTGACAATCCAGAATGTATTCAGCCGGAATTTTGAACTGGCTGGATGTGTTATGCACATGTTTCTTTATAAGGATAATCTGGCAGCGGTTTTTTCTTTTGAACAGGAGACATCTATTTATGCCTTGCTCAACGAGCTGGAGCGGGTGCGGCGGATTACGGAAAGTGAAACCGGCCTGCGCTTGACAGTAGGAGTTGGGGAACAATATGAAAAGCCATGGGAATTGTCCGCTTCTGCAAAGTGCGCCCGGGATGCGTTGGAATATCGGGTGCTGCTTGGCTCCGGACGGACCATCTATATCCGGGATGTGGAACCGCGGAAAAGCCGATATATCAGCTTTGATGAGAACGATGAGCAGGATCTGACCAGTGCGCTGAAGGTAGGCACGGAAGAGCAGGTCCGCCAGGTAGTCAGCAGCCTGATTGAAAAAGTTCGGAGCGCTTCGCTGAATCAGTGCCAGCTGTTTTTTATGGACTGGATGAACTGCCTGGTTAAAATTGCCCGGGATGGGCAGATCCCATCGGAGGAACTGTTCGGAGAAGAAGGCGTGAAATTAAATCAGCTGTCCAGTTTCGGCTCCCCGGGACAGATGGGAAACTGGTGCTGTGAGCATTGTCTCCATCTATGGAAACTATTGGGCAGACGCCGCAGCGACAGTACCGGCAACCTGGTAGATCAGGCAAAAGAGTTTATCCAGCAAAATTACTCGGACAGCGAGCTGTCTGTGGATACACTGTGCAGTCATCTGCATCTTTCTTCGGCGTACTTCTCTACCCTCTTTAAAAAGAATACCGGGATGAGCTTTACCGCCTATGTCACCAAAGTCAGAATGGAGACGGCAGCTCAGCTGCTGCGGAATACGGAAGAAAAAACCTATTTGATCGCGCAGCAGACAGGATATGTGGATGCCAACTATTTCAGCTATGTGTTTAAGCGGTATTTTGGGATGTCACCATCCAAGTACCGTTCAGGAGATCGGTAGCAAAAAAGGAAACGGGGTGGCTGCGTGATTTTTCGATCTTTTTTTCAAAAAATCATCCGTGCGTATCGCAAAATGGGAATCCAGATGATGATATCCATTTCGTTTACCGCCGTAACGGTGATCGGAATGGCTTTGCTGTGCGGAATGCTGGTTTTGAGATTTTCCAAAACCACCCAGCGGCTGCAGGAGGATACCGGCACCCGTATTCTCGAACAGGTCAATCAGGAATTGGATACCTATTTGCGGGATATGATGCAGCTGTCAGATACCATTTGCTATCGAGTATTGAAAAACATCGATTTGGAAGAATCATCCCCTTCTGAAAGTTTGGAACTGCTCTATGAAGAAAACAGGAATGAATTGATTTCCATTGCAATTTTTCAGGAGAGCGGGAGCCTGGTTGCGGCTGCTCCGGCCTTGGATTTGAAAACAGACGTACGTCCGCAGGAGCAGCAGTGGTTTATTCGTGCGCTGGATCAGATTGAAAATCAGCATTTTTCCGCGCCTTATGTGCAGAATCTTTTTCAAACCGGTGCGGAATGGCCATGGGTTATATCCTTGAGCCGCCATGTAGAGCTGACGTATGGCGGGGAAACGAGGAGAGGCGTGCTTCTTCTGGATATGAGCTTTTCAGGGCTGGAAAAAGTGTGTCGGAACGAAGGGATCCCCGGTGGGGGGGGTACATGTATATTGCTGATCGCAGCGGTGAAGTAATTTATCACCCCGATCAGCAGTTGATCTATGCGGGCTTGACAGAAGAGAGTCCAGTGGCAGATGCCAGCCTGAGCGATGGGATTCATAAAGAAGTGATAGACGGTATCCCTCAGCTGGTTTTGGTAAAGACGGTAGGCTATACCGGATGGAAACTGGTGGGTGTGATACCGGTCAAAAATCTTGCGGCTGATATTGACGAGCTGCAGTGGTTTGGAGTGGCATTGTTGCTGTTTACAGTATTTTTGCTGGCATTTGTGAATACCCACCTGTCTGAACATATTTCCCGACCATTAAGCCGGCTGAATCTGGCGGTCAAGGCCATGGAAGCAGGAAAGGAAAATGTGGAATTTCAAGAGGAGGGCTGTGAGGAGGTACAGCATCTGGCCCATTCCATTCAGTCCATGGTATCGACGCTGCGGCATCTGATGGATGATATCATCGAGCAGGAAGAAAATAAGCGCCGGCTGGAAATGGAGGTACTGCAGTCCCAAATCAATCCCCATTTTCTTTATAATACTCTGGATTCGGTGATCTGGCTGACGGAAAACGGACGCTATGAAGACGCTACCCGTATGGTAAACGCCCTGGGGAAATTGTTCCGCATATCCTTAAGCCGGGGGAAAACTGTGATCCCGCTGAAAGATGAGCTGGAGCATGTCCGCCATTATGGTACCATACAGGCAATCCGGTATAAGGAACGCTTTGAAATTCGGATCACAGCTGAACCGGATACAGAAGGATTGTATACATTGAAGCTGATCGTTCAGCCAATATTGGAAAACGCCATTTATCACGGCATGGCGGCAATGGATGAGGACGGGGAAATTACTGTTCATGCGTGGAGAAAGGGCGGCGACCTTTATATTGATGTACAGGATAACGGCCTGGGGATCCCTGGGGAAATGCTGGATCACCTTTTGGATGAGAGCCAGCCGCTGAAACACAGTAAAGGTTCCGGAATCGGTGTACGAAACATCCACCGGCGGATCCAACTGTTTTTCGGGCCGGAATACGGGCTGGAATTTTTCAGTGAGCCGGATGAAGGTACTTTAGTACGGATTCATCTGCCCGCGCTGAACGAAGAACAGGCTGCTGCCTACCAGAAGGAGGGAACAGGTTATGAAACGAAAGCATAAAAACCTGATCCAGCTGGGAATATTGGCGATTCTTAGCCTTTTGGTAATCCTTTCCCTGTTCATAAGGGATATATCCTGGCCTGAAAAGGCAGAGAGACGGGTGGAAATTTCTGTTATTGTACGGGAATCGGACAGCTCCATCTGGTCGGAAGCCCGTCAGGGAATGGCAAAAGCGGCTGCGGATTATGGCGTGGAGCTGCGTTTTTTGGCTTTGGGTGAAAGCAATTCCGTATCGGAACAAACGGAATTGATCCGGCAGGAAATAAAAAACGGTGCGGATGGGCTGGTAGTAGTGCCGGCGCAAACGGAGGCACTGGAAGTCATTGTCAAGGATAACCCGAAGATTCCCGTCGTTACGATGGAAAGCAGCCTGGAAGGGGCTTGCATCTCTGTGATGCCCGATAACGTGTGGGTAGGAGAGCAACTGGCCGCAGCAATCGAAGAGGATTTTTCGGAAGGACATGTACTGCTTGTGGATGCGGCTCCGGGCAGCAGCGGGATTCGTGCCCGACTGGAAGCGGCCGAAGAATCCTTGACGGAAAAGGGATTTACCGTTTTGCGATGCGGCGCAGACTTTACAGTTGAAACGATAGAAGGGGTCGATGCTGTGATTTTTCCGGAACCGGAATCCGCTGTACATGCACTGCAGCTTCTGGATCAAAACGGAAAAACGAGTTCGCTTTACGTAGCGGGTACCGAGGAAAGAATTTTGGCAGGGCTTGAATATGGTGTTATCAGGGGAGTAGTTGCCTGGAGCGGATATGGCGTTGGGTATCAGGCAGTGGAACAGGCGGCAAGTGCCGTTTTGGGAAAAGAGCTTTCCGAACCAGTGGTGGAATCCGTTTTGGTCAGAAAAGAGGAGATGTATGAGATCGAAAATCAAAAAATTCTGTTTCCCATTGGCCATTAGCCTGCTGGCTGCGGCGGTGATATTACTGATTATCTACATTTTTGGAGTGCGTACAAGGGATCAGGAACCGCCTACCTTGAGAATAGGAGTTGCAGTGTACAGCCAGGAAGACACATTTATCGGCTACCTTGTGCAGAGCTTAGAGCGTATGGCCCGGGAACGGGAAGCGGGAGAGAACCTTCGCATCAATGTAAGCACAATGGATGGAAAAAGCTCCCAGCTGATTCAAAATGAGCAAGTTCAGCGATTTATCGCACTTAATTATGATGTTCTGTGCGTCAATATTGTGGATCGTACCGCAGCTGCTTACTTAATTGACATGGCAGCGGATGCGGAAATCCCAATTTTGTTTTTTAACCGGCAGCCGGTGGCAGAGGATTTGCAGCGATGGGAATCTGCCTATTATATCGGAGCGCCCGCGGAGCAATCCGGGAGCCTGCAGGGAAAAATCGTGCTGGATTTATGGGAAAATGAGCAGGAACGGGTAGATAAAAATGGGGACGGGATCCTTCAATATGTGATACTGGAGGGGGAACCCGGTCATCAGGATACCTTGATTCGGACGGAAAGCTGCATCCAGGTGTTGACAAATGCGGGCGTGCGGGTTGAAAAGCTTGCCAGCGATACAGCTAACTGGAACAGAAGTCAGGCTGCGGCTAAAATGAGCCAGTGGCAGGAAAAATTCGGAGAAGCAATTGAGGTCGTTTTCTCCAATAACGACGACATGGCGTTGGGTGCCATCGACAGCCTTCAGGAAGCAGGAGTCACAACGCAACAATACCCCATAATTGTTGGAGTAGATGCCACTGCTCCTGCACAGGAGGCCGTCCGCGCAGGTACAATGAGCGGCACTGTTCTGAACGATGGGGATGGAATCGCCAAGGCAATGCTCGATTTGTCGCTTCTGCTGTATCATGACGAAATTCCGGAACAAAAATTGGAAATAGAGGAAGGGCATTATATTTGGCTGGATTACCGCCAGGTGACCAAGGCCCAGCTGGAAGGTGAATAATATTCGAAAGTTGTCTTTGTATAAAGGCGTATTTTGTTGCTTTGTGCGGCAACAGAATACGCCTTTTTGTTGGCGTCACAGGCAGAAAAATGCTCTAAAATTGCTGTTTCACCAATTGTATATTCAGAAATTAAAAATTCGCTAAAATTCAACAAAGGAATGAAAAATACAGACCTTTTTATAAGTCGTTTTTTGTGCAGAAAAAATGTTGAAATTTTGAAGAATTTGTGATAAGATATGAATAAATCGCAAACACGGCGATAGTTTAAACGGAATGGAGGAAGCATGTTTGGATTCGCACAAGAAAATCCTTATCAGCGATGATTCTGCTGATTTCGGGGCAATTTGTCAAAAGGCTTTGCGGGAAAAAGGGTACGAGGTATTGCTTCGCAAAAGAGATGGCTTTGAGATCCTTTCCGCAATTTCTTCTGAAAAACCTGATTTGGTCGTCATGAACGCACTTATGATTCATGTAGACGCCTTGGGCATCATTCGCAGCCTCAAGGGAAGAGAGGACGCACCCCGATTTATAGTTACATCTGCATTTGATAATCCGATGATCTCAAAGGAGATCATGCAGTCCCCAAAATGTTTTTATATGCTGGAACCGTTTAGCCTGCCGGAACTTTATGATCGGATCGATATGATGTTCGGCTTTGAAATGCCTCAGGCGAAAGCGACTGCCCGCAAGCGTTACAGTGATCACGATTTGGAAGTGATGATCACAGAAATTATCCATCAGATTGGAGTCCCGGCACATATTAAAGGCTACCACTATCTAAGGGAGGGAATCCTGCTTTCCGTTAAAGATATTGCAATGATCAACTCTGTTACAAAGCAACTTTATCCGGCTGTTGCTAAAAAGTTTGGGACCACTTCTTCCAGAGTGGAACGCGCTGTCCGCCACGCCATTGAAGTGGCATGGGATCGCGGCGATGTAGATACTTTGGATGCTTATTTCGGCTATACGGTTCAGAATAGCCGCGGCAAACCTACCAATTCCGAATTTATCGCCATGATCGCCGATAAGCTGCGGATGCAGATCCAAGGCGATGAGGAAGATGCCAACAGCAAATGACCTCGAATGGCTAAAGAACATAGACAGTAAATATACCCTCTGTCCTCATACGGCAGGGGGTATTATTATATTGAATGTATTTATAGTTGAGTGAAAATCAATTGTTTGACCAAAGGGAAATAAAGGAAAGAAAATTTCTTTTTTTAGAAAATTCCGCTTATTATTGATAAAAAAGCCGATTTTTTAGAATATAAACAAAAAAATCGCGCGCGTGTCCGCATATTTGTCATAATCTTTTTTGAAAAAGGACTATCTTTTCTCGCTGTATTGTGGTAAAATATAAACAATATTCATCCGGCAGCTGTTATGAACTTTTCGCCGCGCCGGACAGAAAGGAGCGTTTATGGAACCCAACCGGAAAATATATTTGATTACCGGCCATTATGGCAGCGGGAAAACAAATCTGGCTGTAAATTTGGCCCTGAGGGAGCGTGCAGCAGGAAAAACGGTCACCTTGGTGGACCTGGATATCGTGAATCCCTATTTCCGCAGCGCGGATTTCGCCCCTATGCTGGCAGATGCCGGAATACGGATGGTGTCTCCGATGTACGCAAACTCCAATTTGGATATCCCCGCCCTGAGCGGCGCCGTGGACGCGGTTTTTGACAATGGCGGAGATTGTGTTATAATGGATGTGGGCGGCGATGACGCCGGCGCAATCGCTTTGGGACGGTATGCCCCCGCAATTGCACGGCATAACTATGAGTTTTGGTATGTGGTGAACTGCTGCCGGTATCTGACCCAAACCCCGGAGGAAGCCCTTTCAGTATTGAGAGAGATCCAAGTGGTAGCGCGGCTCCAGCCTACAGGAGTGGTCAACTGCTCCAACCTGGGGGAGGAGACAACCACCGCAATTGTGGAACAGTCAGTGCCCTTTGCCCAAAAGGTGGCCGATCTGGCAGGAATCCCGGTGAAATGTACCGCCTATGATAAGAAATTGGCTCCATTAAAGGTGCCGGATCCTTTTCCAGTGGAGATTTTTGTGAAAAAGCCTTGGGATTCGGCCGAAGAGGAATAATATAAGAAACAGCATACCCAACGGTATGAGAGAGCAGCGGCTGGCGCCGCAAAAGGAAAGAGGGAATCAAAATGGCAAAAGTTACCATTAATCAGGACCGCTGTAAGGGCTGCGGCCTCTGCGTTTCAGTCTGTCCCAAAAAGGTTTTGGCTTTGGATACCGGGAAATTGAACCGTAAAGGCTATAATCCCGCCACACCGGTTAACCCGGATGACTGTATCGGCTGCGCAATGTGCGCTACGATGTGCCCGGACTGCGTCATTACGGTGGAGAAATAAGGGAAGGAATGAGGAAAACACCATGGGAGAAAAATTTTTAATGAAGGGGAATGAAGCCCTGGCCGAGGCTGCAATCCGGAATGGATGTAAGCATTTCTTCGGCTATCCGATCACCCCTCAGACCGAAGTGGCCGCTTATATGGCAAAACGGATGCCGAAAATTGGCGGTACATATCTGCAGGCAGAAAGCGAGATCGCTGCTATTAATATGGTGCTGGGCTGTGCGTCTACCGGCGCCCGGGCCATGACCTCGTCTTCTTCCCCTGGAATTAGCCTGAAAGGTGAAGGCATTTCTTATATTATCGGATCTGATTTGCCCTGCCTGATCATCAACGTGATGCGCGGCGGCCCTGGTTTGGGCGGTATCCAGCCCTCTCAGGCAGACTACTGGCAGGCGACAAAGGCTCCCGGCCACGGCGATGGCCAGGTTCTGGTATTTGCACCATCTTCCGTTCAGGAGATCGTTAATCTGATCGGACAGGCCTTCGATTTGGCTGAGACTTACCGGATGCCTGCTATGATCCTGGCAGATGGTATGCTGGGACAGATGATGGAACCGGTTGAGTTCCCGGAAGTCGTGCCGACTCCCCATGAGAAACCGTGGGCATTGACCGGCACTAAGGGCCAGCGGAAACCCAATATTGTGAACTCTCTTTACCTCCAGCCTCAGGAGCTGGAACGCACCATTATCGAACGTCAGAAACGGTATGATATCATCCGTGAGAAAGAGGTTCAGGTGGAACTGCAGTATATGGACGATGCGGAATTTGCAGTGGTCGCCTATGGCGCAACCGCCCGCGTGGTGAAATCCGCAGTTTCCAAAGCCCGTGCAAAGGGCATTAAAGTGGGATTGATCCGGCCGATTACGTTGTGGCCGTTCCCGGAAAAAGAAATTGCCGCTGCTGCAAAACAGGTAAAAGCTATGCTGACAGTGGAAATGAGCATGGGCCAGATGGTGGAGGATGTCCGGCTGGCAGCCAATGGCGCCTGCCCGGTAGGATTCTTTGGCCGTACCGGCGGCATCGTGCCCAGCCCTGCTGAGGTTCTGGCAGAAATTGAGAAAATGGCAGGAGGTGCCAAATAATCATGGCCATCGTTTTTCAGAAAACCAAGGGATTGACTGATAAAGAAACCCACTACTGTCCCGGATGCACCCATGGCATTATCCACCGGCTGGTGGCGGAATGCCTGGAAGAACTGGGGGTTTTGGGAGACGCCATCGGTGTTGCACCGGTAGGCTGCGCCGTTATGGCATATGACTATTTTAACTGCGACATGGTGGAGGCGCCTCACGGCCGTGCTCCGGCAGTAGCAACCGGTATCAAACGCGCCCGTCCGGATAATGTGGTATTCACCTATCAGGGCGACGGCGACCTGGCAGCTATCGGTACCGCTGAAACCGTCCATTCCGCTACCCGCGGCGAGAATATCACCATTATCTTTGTAAATAACGCAATCTATGGCATGACCGGCGGTCAGATGGCTCCTACTACCCTGCCCGGCCAGGTCACCCAGACCACCCCTTATGGCCGTGATGTCAACTATTCCGGCTATCCGGTTCGGGTCTGCGAAATGCTGTCTACTTTGAGCGGCGTGGCTTATGCCGAACGTGTGGCCGTCAACAATGTGCCCAATATCCGCAAGGCAAAGGCTGCCATCAAAAAGGCACTGACTGCTCAGATCGAAAAGAAGGGCTTTTCCATCGTGGAAGTACTTTCCGGCTGCCCCACCAACTGGGGCATGACTCCTCAGGAAGCACTGAAGTGGATCGACGATAAGATGATCCCCTACTATCCGCTGGGCGTCTATAAAGACGTCACCGAGAAAGGGGTGCATGCATGATGGTACTGAATATGCTGATTGCCGGTTTCGGCGGACAGGGCGTCCTGTTTATGGGAAAGGTTGCCGCCTATACGGCAATGATTGAGGAAAAATACGTTTCTTGGCTGCCTTCTTATGGCCCAGAAATGCGCGGCGGTACTGCAAACTGCTCCGTCTGCATCGATGATGAGCCCATTGGCTGCCCCATCGTTCTGGAACCGGAGACTTTGGTGGTGCTGAATGCTCCCTCTTACGATAAGTTCGTAGATGCGGTCCAGCCGGGCGGTAAGATTTTCATCGACAGCTCCCTGATCGAAGCCAAATGCATACGCACGGATATCGACGCCTATTACATTCCCTGCACCCAGATGGCAAAGGATGATGACCTTTCAGGTTTGGCCAACATCATCATGTTGGGCAAGGTCCTTAAAGAAACCGGCTTCACTACCTTTGACATTCTCTGTGAGGCAATGAAAAAATGTGTTCCGGCAAAGAAAGCCCACCTGCTGGATGCCAACCTCAAGGCATTGAAGCTGGGTTACGACTACGCAGAATAATTTTCCGGCAAGCCGCCCAAAATACAGGGCGGCTTGTTCTGTTTATCTAATGAAAAACCCCGGCTATGCCGGGGTTTTGTGTTTTTTGGAAGGCAAAAGAAGGCAGCCGTTGGTTGAATATTTAGTTATTAGCAGCTGAATGTCTACTCTGTACGTATGTTAGGAGACGTATTATCAGAAATCGTCCATTTACCAGATTTTGTATCTTGGGTCAGGTAGAAATACTGTTCTGTATAACCGTCGTCTATAAATGTTTTTGTATGGTCGTACTCCACATAGTATTTTGCCCATACCACAACAAAATGTTCTGCAAGGTATTCGTCTGTCCATCCTCTTGCTTTTGCAAGGTCGCTGCCGGAGTACATTTGGATAATACGCTCTGTTTCACTTTCGTCCACTTTGATTTCATCCACACGCACAGAAAGCGTGTACTCTTTATCGGCTTGTCCTTCAATCGCACTTTGAACAGTTTGAACTGGGTCAGCAGATGGCTTCTGGAACCACGGGTCAGATAATCCAAGCTCATACGCCGCAAAACCGCAAAGAGCTAATACAGCTATGGCAGCGGCAATTAAGATACCTAACTTTTGAGACCTTATCTTTGATATATGCGATTTGTCATAAGAAAGAGCTTCCGCAACATATTTGCTGTCAAGTTCACTCATCGCATCGGAAAACTTCTTTGCGTTCATACGAACACCCCTCTTTCTATCAAGTGTTGTTTCATCTTCTCGCGGATGCGGGCCAGCCGGACGGAGATGTTTTTCTCAGTCAGCCCTACAAACTGGGCTATGTCCTTGTAGCTGTCGGCAAACCAGTAACGGCGTATGAAAATGACGCGGTTTTCGAGGGTCAGCGTATCCAAAAATTCCTCAATAATACGGGCAAGCTCCTTGGCTTCGATTTGCTCTTCCACGGTGTCGGAGGACGCAAGGCAGCCTTCTATTTCCTCCATGGCAGCGGTATAAAGGCTGTTCCGTTTGGCGGCCTTTTTACTCCAATAGCATTTGACTGAAATATTCCGAACGATTTTTAAAATGTAGGACAGCAGGGGGTTAGGTTTGGTCGGGGGAATGGTATCCCATGCGCCTAAATAGGCATCATTGACACATTCCTCTGCATCCTGCCTGTTGTTCACAATGTTGTATGACAGGTTATGACAGGTTTTTCCGTATTTCAAGTCCAGTTCCCCTATGGCCTGCTCAGAGCGCTCAAAAAACAACTCTATGATTTTTTCATCATCTGTCATCTCACCGCCTCCTTTCCGGCTTCACCCATATACTACGGTTTGAGAGCTAAATGCTACATCTGTTTCGGGAAATCAGGTTAAAATCCGGCGGTGTTATTAGTTTGTTCGCATAAAAGTAAGAATTATAAGCCTTGCCTAATCCGGGAAAATAGTGTATGATAAAAAAGAAAACGCAAATACTGAAAGTAGCCCCTTCCGGGTGCTGAAAGGAGCGGTCAAGATGAAATGTGCATATTGCGGCAGAGAACTTGCCGGTGAAGGGACCTATTGCAGCGAACGCTGCCGGAAACGCGGAGAAGCCGCCACGCATTTGGCTGCCCGAACCCGGATCCCATTTTGGATCGTTACGGCGCTGGCAGGCGCCTTGTTGCTATTGGGCATTGTCTTCTGGGCAGCAGGAGCACTAGATAAAGCCTTCTGGTTTATTGGCGGCGCTGCTGCGTTGGAAGGATTGATTTTGGTGGTACTGCCCCGGGGAAAAGGCGGGGCGAATACCTTTTGTCAGATAATCGGCGGAGTTCTGTTCGCGTTGGGTGTTATCTGCATCATTTTGTGGAGGTAGAGGAAGCTTCATCGTCAAAAAGTTCCGTTAATACACGAGGCCCATATTCTCTGGTACCCAGGCCTGTGATTTGACGAGCAAGATTTCCGTTGAGAATGTTGCGCGGTTCGGCTTTCAGAAAGATGGAAATGCAGAGCAGCTCATCTTTAATCCTGCGGCGGCGCAGAAGCCTCTCTTTGAGCATCCGGTATGCCCGGTAGCCTCCGGAAGCGTTCAGGGAGGTGAATTCTACATAATGCTCGATGTCGCAAAGTTCGGCGCTGACATTGCGCAGTTCTTCAATGAGTTGCTGCTTGCGTTCCAGCAGGGATTCATAATAATGCTTCATTTCTTCCGCCTTGGCGAGCCATTCGTCTAAAAAGGCGGCTTTTTCTTTTTGTTCAGCTTCTGCCTGCGCATAAAGGGCGTCCTTCGCTTGGGACTTTTTTCTGCTTTGCTCGAGTGCGGTGTCTGGCGGCTGCCATGGCTGAACAGACCAGCCGTTCCGCTCTTTAGGCTTGATCATGTTGGTCAGAATATTGTTGGCTTTGGTTTGTGAGAGAATCGTAGCGGCCAGAGGATCGGCAACCCGGATCCAGTGGCTGCCGTCGTTGACGCTGAAATAGCCGCCATCCTGATGAACCAGAACAAACTGTTTTTCCGGCATGGTTCAATTGCTCCTTTATAATGAATTTAATGGAATGAAAAAGCCCTTCTTCTATTCACAATGTCAATTTTGGCTGTCGAAATTTGTCAGAAGGTAAAAAATAAAGATTTTTTTACAATTTTCTTGCAAAAAAAGATGAAATGTTATATAGTTAATCCAGACACTTTGACGCTTCATCAAATTACGCAAATGAAAGAAGGACTGTTATGGACATGGTCGAGGTCGGTTGGCTGTCGATTTTGCCGCCAATCATCGCAATCGTACTGGCACTTCTGACAAAGGAGGTCATTTCCTCCTTGATGGTGGGAATCCTTTCAGGAACCCTCATTTATTCCTGCTATACGGCTTCCGGCGCGGGGATCGCCGTGAAAACAGTGGAGAATACCTTCACCCTTATGGCGGAAAAATTGGGAGAAAATGTAAAAATTATTCTCTTTCTCTGTTTGTTGGGCGCCCTTGTGGCAGTGGTCAGTAAGGCCGGCGGCTCTGCGGCTTACGGCGCCTGGGCCAGCCGAAAGCTGAAGGGGAAACGTTCCGCCCAGCTGGCTACAGCAGCGTTGGGTGTCATTATTTTTATCGATGACTATTTTAATTGCCTGACCGTCGGTACGGTTATGAAGCCGGTTACGGATAAGCATAAGATTTCCCGTTCTAAGTTAGCCTATATCATCGATGCCACTGCAGCGCCGGTCTGTATTATTGCACCTATTTCCAGCTGGGCAGCAGCAGTCGGCTCCAACCTGCAGGATACCGGCAGCTTTGACAGCGCCATGGGAGCATTCGTCTCTTCGATCCCATATAACCTTTACGCCCTGTTATCCATTTTGCTGGTAGTGATCCTCTGCTGCAGCAATCTGGATTTCGGCCCCATGAAAAAAGTCCAGGATGTGGCAGAAAAAACCGGAAACCTGGGCGCAATTGATATGACTGCTGCTGAAAAGGATGCTCCTTCCGCCGGTAAGGGCCGGGTATATGACTTGATTATCCCAGGGGTGGGCCTTATCATCTTTTCCGTTTTGGCAATGCTCTATACAGGCGGCTTTTTCAGCGGCGAGGGCGTGTCCATCGCAGATGCGTTCGGCAACTGTGATTCTTCGGCATCTCTGGTTCTGGGCGGATTCGGCGGCATTGTAGTAGCGTTTTTGCTGTTTATTCCCAGAGGGGTCGTAAAGTTCCGGGAATTTATGGACGGCATCGGCGAGGGAATCAAATCCATGGTGCCGGCTTGCATCATTCTGACCTTAGCCTGGACCATCAGCGGCGTGTGCCGGGATCTGCTGGGTACCGGTGAGTACGTCGGAGAACTGGTCCGTCATTTTGACCTGTCCCTCTATTTCCTGCCGGCTATCATTTTTGTAGTAGCGGCATTGCTGTCCTTCTCAACCGGCACTGCCTGGGGAACCTTCGGGATCCTGATCCCCATTGTAATGGAAGTGATGGGCACGATCACCGACGTAAGGCTGCTCACGGTTGCTTTGGCAGCAACTTTGGCCGGCTCTGTTTTCGGCGACCACTGCTCCCCCATTTCGGACACCACGATCTTGTCTTCTACCGGCGCCGGCTGCAATCACCTGGAGCACGTTTCAACCCAGATGCCGTATGCGCTCCTGGCGGCAATCGCCAGCTTCTGCGGTTATGTGGTCGCGGGCTTTACAGAGGGAAATCTCCTGCTGACGTTGGGTACAGGCGTTGTTGTCATGGTGGGAGCCGTCCTCCTGCTCCATGTTTCAAGCAATCGGAAGTCTCGGCAGGTCGGTTGACAATTGAATCGTTTCAAAAACAGGCGTCTTCGGGTGTTTCCGGAAAGACGCCTGTTTTTCGATCAAGCAATAGTTTTAAAGAACCGCTTCATATAATGCTTTCCGATGTCGGATGCAGTCGGCAATTTCCACTGACTGTAGGCCGGAGAGAATATCTCCATCCGGACGTCCGCCTGCCCGAATGCAGTCAAAGAAGGCTGCGTTTTCGCCATAAAAACCATTGGAAACAAAATCCTCTTCCTCAGCTGGGGTGGTCTCCTCCAGCAGGATTCTGCCATTTTGGGCCAGCAGGATCCTTCCGGGGCCATCTGCGGGCTTGGTGCTTCCGTGGTATGGCAAAGTACAGGAAATCAATTGATTGGTTCCATGCATAGTACAGCGTTCCGCTACAATTCCCGTCATAGGCGAGAAGATGATTCGGCCCGCTGCGCCGTCCCGAAATTCGCAGTCCAGAATAATGTCAGCTACCCAGTCTTCGGCGTCGGCAATCGGGTGGTAAGTAAACTTTACCTGGCGATAGGAACAACCAGCCAGAAACCTGACCGTGTCTATACCGTGGATGCAGGTGGTGGAAAAGTCCTGATCTCTGCGATTAACCCGGAAAAAGTCGTACTGCCACAGATTGGCTGTACGGCCTTGACGCAGTTGGGCAAACCGCCGAATGATCGGCATATACCTCCGGTTAAAGGCCACCTGATTCGGTGTTTCTGTGCGCTGGGCTTCATCAGCCATCCGTAAAGTCTGCTCTCGGTTCATTCCCGGGGGCTTTTCCAGAATTACGGGGATTTTGCGGCGCAGCATCTGGATGGTCAGTTTCTCCGTCAAGGTTACAGGAACAATGAGACTGACGGCATCCGGCTTTTCTTGCCGGATCATTTCCTCCCATTCTGTGTAGGAACGTGCAAATCCGAATTCGCTGCGGAATTTTTCCGCCCGGGCGGCGTCAATATCGCAGCAGGCAGCCAGCTTGATATCGGGATTCATCTGGGCGTATTTACGGAAAGCCGGACCGTGGCCTGCCTGGGCCATTCCTCCGCATCCGATGGAACAGATTTTAAAGCTCATACACTTTCTCCTTAAGTCAGGCCCAAATAGGAATCAGCGATCCGGATGATATGTTCCTTCAAAGGCCCCGCCTGCGGAATCTTCTGCGATTACCTGGATGGATTCACCGTCGTGAGAAAACCGCAGCCGCAGACCATCTGCCCCGGTATATTCCGCCTGAGAGGAGTTTCCGGAAACGATCCGACCGGTTTCCGCTTCTAACGTGTCGTTGCCGGCGGTCAGGGTGAACTCAAAGGAATTGTTGTCCATCAGTTCGATGGACAGGATATTTCCGTTGTCGGTGGCATAAATTCCGCCCCATTGGCTGGGAGTCAGCTGGAAAGTCGGATCCTCTTCCACAGTATAAGTATTCCCATCGGGGTAACGGGTCAGGACGCTGCCGTCCTGTTGGTCTACCAGAACCGTAAAATCCTCCTCTCCGCCGGTCACGGTGAATTGGTAATAACGTTTGCCGTCTTCTTCTAAATCCTCCGCCTCGGGGGAAAGGGTATAGCCGTTATCAAAGTCTACAGGCACACGTTCCCGAGCCAGATCTTCCGCTTCCTCAGCAGAAATCGTCTCCTCGGGTACGGAGCTTTCCTCAGAAGATTCCGGCAGTGAAGAGGATTCTATGCTGGAAGGCTCAGAGCTTTCTTCCGGCTGTGAGGAGGGATTTCCTCCGCAGGCGGAGAGAGCGGCAACCAACAGCAGAGCGGCCAGGGAGAGCCAGATTTTATTGTGTTTCATAAAGAACCTGCCTTTCTGAATCAGCACAGGGACAATTCCATAATATAGTCATCCATTACATACCCCTGTCCGATATCGGTGGTGACGGCGTCTATTGTGCGAAAACCGAGCTTTCGGTAAACGGCAATAGAGCCTTCGTTTTCCTTGTTTACAGTCAGATAAATTGCGGATTTTCCGGCGGCGGCAGTCCGAAGCTTTTCAAGGAACATCCGGCTGATTCCGCGGCCTCTGAAAGCCTTTTCCACATAGAGCTTACTCAAAAACAGCCGTTCTTCTTCGGGATGATACCCGCAGAAACCGATGAGCTTTCCGTCCTGCCGGGCGGTAAGGTAAGTATAACCCTCCTGAAGCTGCCGGGTAAGGGCATCGACACTCTGGTAATGCTCTAACATATAATCCACCTGTGCCGGCCCCAGCAGAGCATCGTAATGTTCATGCCAAATTTCAGCCGCCAAAGAAGCAATTTCCGGCAGAACTGCCGGAGCTGCAGTTTCAATCAGAATATTCATGCAATCCCCTTCTTTATCCGGAATTCCATCTTAATGGTAACACAAAAAAAGCCTTTTTGCAATGGCAGGGACAAACTTCCGTTTTTTCAGGAAAAAATTCAGGAAATGAAGGAATTTTATTCATGTTTCTGCCTTTGCAGGGGAAATGTGGTATAATGAAGTCAATAATCCGCGCTTGGTGCGGTGAGACAGGAGGTAATTATCATGTCAAATCGAGTTCTTGTGCTTTCCAGCCTGGAGAAGGTTTTTTCCGATCAGTGCCCTACCCCCTATTCCGGTCGGTTCTCCATGCTGCGGGACGATCAGCTCTCATTCCAGCTGGCGTTGTTCTCAGATATCCCTGACACACCTTCCGTGCATGTCACCCATTCCGCTGACGTGGAAGTGGAATCCCCGCTGAAAAAATGGCTGAATGTGACCAAAGTAAAGGAAATGCCCAGCGCCCACCCCGTGATGGAGGCATCCGACGGCTACTACCTGCGGACGACACCGGGACTGTATCCGGACTTGTTGGAACCGCCTCAGGAGGATGGCGTCCGGTTTACAATGGGCAGATGGAACGCGTTGTGGATCCAGATCTGCTCCGATAAAGACACACCTGCAGGAGAGTTTCCTGTGACCGTAACCGTTACCGTCAAGGCACCGGAGCCGATTGTCCTTTCCGCTACCGTAATGGTGGAAGTGATCCCGGCTGTTTTGCCGCCTCAGAAGTTAATCCGGACCGAATGGTTCCATGGCGATTGCCTGGCGGATTACTACCATGTGGAGGTCTTCAGCGAAGCCCATTGGGAAATCCTCCGCAAACAAATTCTCTGCGCAGTCAAGTATGGCATTAATATGCTGCTGACTCCAATTGTTACACCTGCTCTGGATACTGCGGTGGGCGGCGAACGTACGACCATTCAATTGGTGGATATCCGCGTAGATAACGGCACCTACTCCTTTGGCTTTGAAAAGTTGGAGCGCTGGGTAAAAATGTGTCTGGAATGCGGCATCCGATACTTTGAGATGGCTCATCTTTATACCCAGTGGGGCGCCCTTCACTGCCCGAAAGTCATGGCTACGGTGGATGGCGAGTATCGTCGGATTTTCGGTTGGGATACTGACGCTACAGGAGAGGATTATCGGGAATTTTTGAAGGTTTTCCTGCCGGCTTTGACCGCTGAACTGGACCGTCTGGGCCTCACCAAAGAGCAGGTCTATTTCCATATCTCCGATGAGCCTCATGGGGAGCAGCTGCCCCAGTATCAGGCCTGCAAGGAGCAGGTGGCGCCTTATTTGGAAGGCTATACCATTATGGATGCCCTCAGCGATTTTAATTTCTATCAGCAGGGCGTCTGCCTGAATCCTGTAGTGTGTACCTCAGCAGTGACTCCCTTCCTGGAAGCCGACATCAAAAATCTCTGGGTTTATTACTGCTGCGGACAGGGCAACCAGGTCAGCAACCGGTTTTTTGCCATGCCGTCAGCTCGGAACCGGATCATCGGAACGCAATTTTATAAGTATCAAATCGCGGGATTCCTTCAGTGGGGCTTTAACTTCTACAATAGCTATTGGTCGGTGCGCCACCTGAATCCCTTTGCTGTGACCGACGGAGACAGCGCCTTCCCCTCCGGCGATGCATTTATGGTGTATCCTGGCCCGGATGGTACCCCGTGGGATTCGATCCGGCTGCGGGTATTTTCTGAAGCACTTTTGGATCTGCGCGCATTCCAGCTCTTGGAATCTCTGACCTCCCGGGAGCATGTGCTGGAACTGATGGAAGGCGGATTGTCCCAAGAGATCACCTTCTTTGAGTATCCTCGGAACGCGTCTTACTTGCTGGATCTTCGCAATAAAGTCAACGCGGAAATCAAGGAACTGTGCCGGTAACCGAAACAGATGAGACTAACTGAAAACAGGGAGAAACAGATGCGTTCCTCCCTGTTTTCTTCCGTTTGAGCGCTGGTGAGAATCAGTTGTACTTTCCCACTCTTTCCAGGACGATCAGAGCTTTCACACTCGAGAGCGCACGGAAATCGAGACATTTTGTTTTGAATTGTCAAAGTTATAATCGGGAAGAAGCGGGGAATGCTAATGCACGGGAAAATTTTCCTGCGGAATGAGAAAACGGCTTGGGAAAATAAAAAAATGCTTGACAGTGTGGGGAGAGTGTGCTATACTGTTATTACCTCTAAAAGGGTTTATTTTTTTGTGCAAAAATCTGGCCGGACAGCTTCCCGGCCAAGCCTTTCTGAAGAGAATATCTTTGGAAAGACCATGAGCGTTCTTCCTTTTTGAGGGAGGCAGAACAGTCCGATTATACAGGAGGTGCCGAACATGAGAGTAAAAATCACCTTGGCTTGCTCGGAGTGCAAGCAGCGCAACTACAACACCATGAAGAACAAGAAAAACGATCCCGACAGACTGGAAATGAGCAAGTATTGCCGTTTCTGCAAAAAACACACGACTCATAAGGAAACCAAGTAAGAAGAAAGGGGTGCCCGCATGGCAGAACAGATGGAGAAGAAAACTCCGGAAAAAGCCAGGCCCGCTAAGAAAAAAGACGGCTTTGTGAAAAAAGCGTCCCGTTTCTTCAAGGATTTGAGAAGCGAAGTCAAAAAGGTCGTGTGGCCCACCCGGAAACAGGTGTTCAAAAATACCGTGGCAGTGTTCGTCGCAATGGCCGCGGTCGGCGTCGTTATCTGGGTGTTGGATGCCCTGCTTACATTGTTGAGAGGGCTTCTGCTTGGGGCGTAAATGCGTCCTGTTTTATCCGTTTCCAAATTGCTGATTGTCGGAGGTTTCAAGTATGGCAGAAACGCCAAAATGGTACGTTGTCCACACGTATTCGGGATATGAAAACAAGGTTGCACAAAATATAGAAAAGGTCGTTGAGAACCAGGGGTTCGGCGACTTGATTTTTGAGGTCAAAATCCCAACGGAAACCGTCGTGGAATATAAAAATGACAAGAAGCGGGAAGTGGAACGCAAAATCTTTCCCGGATACGTCTTGGTCAAAATGATCTTGACGGATGATTCCTGGTATGTGGTTCGAAATATCCGCGGTGTAACCGGCTTCGTCGGCCCCGCCAGCAAGCCGATCCCATTGACTGAAAAGGAAATTGAGGATCTGGGCGTAGAGGTGCGGACTGTACAGGTGGATTACGCGGTGGGCAACAGCGTTCGGATTATCCACGGCCCCCTGGAAGGCTTTATCGGCCGGGTGGAAGAAGTGGATGCCGATAAGGATATGGTGAAGGTTACTGTGTCCATGTTCGGACGAGATACGCTGGCAGAACTGCAGTTGGGCCAGGTGGAACTGGTTCGGGAATAATCCCATTGGCAAAAGACATTGAATCGTCCGTTTGGACGGCTTTCAGATTGGAATAGACCGTTCCAATTTGAATGTGGGAGGGACAATCAATTTGTCCCGCCAATTACCACGTTATTTTGGAGGTGCTTATCATGGCTCAGAAAGTTACAGGCTACATTAAGCTTCAGATCCCCGCCGGCAAGGCAACTCCCGCGCCGCCCGTAGGCCCCGCCCTCGGTCAGCACGGTGTGAATATCATGGCGTTCACAAAAGAATTTAATGAACGCACAAAAAATGAAATCGGTATGGTTATCCCGGTAGTGATTACCGTTTATGCAGACCGCACCTTTTCATTCATCACCAAGACCCCTCCCGCAGCTGTTCTGATTAAGAAAGCAGCTGGTCTGGAAACCGCTTCCGGTGAGCCCAACAAGAAAAAAGTCGGCAAGATCACCAAAGAGCAGGTCCAGAAAATCGCCGAAACCAAAATGCCTGACCTGAACGCGGCAAATGTGGAATCCGCAATGCGTATGATCGCTGGTACCGCACGTTCTATGGGCATCGAGGTCGTGGAGTAACCCCCCGATCTGTGGGAGGAACATTCCGCTATCAACCACTTTAAGGGAGGATATTTGTTATGAAACACGGAAAAAAATATACGGATAGCCTCAAAGCTTATGACCGCAGCAACCTGTTCGAAGCGGCTGAGGCTTTGGAAACCGCTGTTAAAACAGCAAAAGCAAAATTCGATGAGACTGTAGAAGTCCATATCCGGTTGGGCGTTGACTCCCGTCACGCAGACCAGCAGGTCCGCGGCGCAGTCGTTCTGCCTAACGGAACCGGTAAAACAGTTCGGGTGTTGGTTATCTGCAAAGGCAACAATGTGGAAGCTGCCCAGGCTGCCGGCGCTGACTATGTCGGCGAAGAATATGTTCAGAAGATCCAGTCCGAAGGCTGGATGGATTTTGACGTGGTAATCGCAACCCCCGATATGATGGGTGTTGTTGGCCGTCTCGGTAAGATCCTTGGTCCCCGCGGCTTGATGCCTTCTCCTAAAGCCGGTACCGTTACCCCCGATGTTGCTAAGGCTGTTACCGAAGCAAAAGCTGGTAAGATTGAGTACCGTTTGGATAAAACCAACATTATTCACTGCCCCATCGGTAAGGCTTCTTTCGGCGCTGAAAAGCTGCTGGAAAACTTCGATGCATTGATGAGTGCGATCGTAAAAGCAAAACCCGCTACTTCTAAGGGCCAGTATGTGAAATCCTGTGTTGTCGCTACAACTATGGGCCCTGGTGTCCGCATCAATCCTACCCGGTATGGTGCCTAAGATCGTTTTCAGAGGGCTTGACAGGCTCTTTTGAATATGCTATAATTGAAAAGCTGAAATCCTGAGACAGCTGGTGCGTTTATCCGCCTAACGGAATTTATTCCGCCCGCCGAGGAAGTTACAAATTGAGTCGTTCTCTCGTTTGAGATGAGTCGTTTGCCCTTCCTGCTGTCGCGGGAAGGGCTTTTTTATGAATTCCATGCTGGAGGTGAAAAATTTTGCCAAGCGAAAAAGTGTTGCTCGAAAAGCAGAAGTTGGTTGCTGAACTGAAGGAAAAACTGGAAAAGGCAGTCTCCGGTGTTATGGTCGATTACAAAGGTATCGATGTAGCAAATGATACAAAGCTCCGTAAAGAGCTCCGTGAGGCCGGCGTCGATTACAGCGTTTACAAAAACTCTGTGATCCGGTTTGCCATCGAGGGAACTCCCTTTGCTGATCTCGCAAAACATTTGGAAGGTACAACTGCTTTCGCGATTTCTTCTGAAGATGCAGTGGCTCCTGCCCGTATCATCGCTAAGTATGCCAAAGACGTTAAGGAAGGCTTTAATGTGAAAGCCGGCTTCGTTGAAGGCAAACTGCTGGATGTTGCTGGCGTGAATGAACTGGCTGACATTCCTTCCAAAGAGGTCCTTATTGCCCGTGTTCTGGGTGGCTTCAATGGCGTTATCCGCAACTTCGCCGTTGTGTTGGATCAGATCCGCGAACAGAAGGAAGCTTGCTGATTTTCCGCAAATTCCCGTACAGCGCAGGACGTGTCCTGCAATTTTTGAAACTAAATTTTTGATATGGAGGTACTTACCATGGCTTCTGAGAAAGTTTTGGCTATGATTGAAGAAGTAAAAGCTCTGACCGTGTTGGAGCTTTCCGAGCTGGTAAAAGCTCTGGAAGAAGAATTCGGCGTTTCCGCTGCTGCTGCTACCGTTACCGTTGCTGCCGGCGGCGCTGCTGCTCCTGCTGAAGAGGAGAAAACTGAGTTTGACGTTGTTCTGGCTGAAGTCGGCGACGCTAAGACCGCTGTTATCAAGGCTGTTAAAGAGATCACCGGTCTGGGCCTGAAAGAGTCCAAAGAGATCGTTGATAATGCTCCTAAAGCCGTCAAGACCGGCGTTTCCAAGGCTGATGCTGAGGAAATGAAGAAGAAACTGGAAGATGCCGGCGCAAAGGTCGAGCTCAAGTAAGTTTTGAAGGTTTTGATCTCCCCGCTTTCAAAGTGGGGAGATTTTTTTATGCACGGTTTACATTTGGATAATTGCCATTTTAAAAAATTGGGTGTATGATAAAAGAGTGATCCTATCGGAAAGGCGGCTGTAAAATGGAAATGCTGACCTGGTTAGACGAAAATTTGAAGCCTTTGGGTGCCGTATCCCGGGAAGAAGCGCACCAACAAGGGCTGCTGCACGGGGTTGTCCATTGCTGGGTGGTCTCTCGGCAGAAGGGCGGCATCCGGATCTGGTTCCAGCAGCGCGCCCACACCAAAAAGGATTTTCCGGATTATTATGATATCGCCGTAGGCGGCCACATTGATGCCGGAGAAAGCCGTGATGACGCGGCTTGCCGGGAAATGCGTGAGGAAATCGGTTTGAAAGTCCCCTCGGAACAGCTTCGTTACTTGGGATATACCAAGGAGGAAATCCGCTTGCAGGGCTTTTTCGATCGGGAAGTCGGATATGTCTATTTGTACGAAAATCCCGAACCGGCATTTATGCCGGGGGAAGAGGTCTCCCGGATGATATGGGTTTCTCTGGAAGAGCTTGTCCGCAAGGAAATGGAAGGCGCGGATATCATAACAGCCCATGACGCCGCAGGCAGGGAATTTCCTGTTCGACAGGAGGAATGGTGCGTGCATCCGGATGAATTTGTAAAAATCGTACTTCCCGCATTGCGGGATCAGGCAGAAAGGGGTTAATCATCGTATGAAAACCGGACTTGTGCTGGAAGGCGGCGGAATGCGTGGAATCTATACAACCGGCGTGCTGGATTGGATGCTGGATCATCACTATACGCCCGATTACTGCATCGGCGTTTCGGCAGGCGCTTGCCATGCTACCTCGTTCCTGTCCAAGCAGCGGGGGCGCAGCTATCGGGTCAATACGGCCTACCTGGACGACGGAAAATATGTAGGGATCGGAAATCTTCTGAAAACAGGCTCCATGTTTGGGATGGACTTTATTTTTGACACCATTCCCCACAAGCTGGACCCCTTTGACTACGATACGTTCCTGGCTAATCCCTGCGAATTTTATACCGGCGTTACCAATGTGTGGACCGGGAAGCCGGAGTATTTCCCAAAGGAATGTCTGGACCATGATACAACGGTCATCCGTGCCTCTTCTGCAATACCGGTGTTTTCACCCATCGTCCGTTATCGCGGAAATCTGTATCTGGATGGGGGCACTTCAGACCCGATTCCCGTGCGCAGAGCGTCGGCAGACGGCTGTGACCGGGTGATCGTAGTGCTGACCCAGCACCGGGATTATGTGAAGCATGCGGAAAAATTCCGGGCGATTTATAAGAATCTCTATCGGCAGTACCCCAAAATGGTAGAAACGTTGGATCATCGCCACGAGGTTTATAATGAGACCCGGCAGTTTGTTTTCCAGCTGGAAAAAGAGGGGAAGGCGATTGTGATCGCCCCTGGGAAACCGGTGGAATTGAGCCGGTTTGAAAAGGATCTAAGTAAACTAAAAGCCCTCTACGAGGAAGGTATGGCGGACGCTCAAAAAGTGCTGGGTAGCTGCAGCTGGATCGGGGAAAACTAAATCAGCAGCCATACCAGAGCGAGAATCAGCGATTGATCGCTGCCGTCGTTCATCAGCAATAACAGCAAAATCAGGATGAGAACGGTGTCTCCATCCAAGTTCAGCCTGTCCAAAATCCCCTGCAGTGGGGCGGGCTGCGCAGGCCGGGATGTGGCAGCAGGCTTATGGGTGGTAGTGTTGTTATTAGCGGGCTGCTGCATACTGCGGTGAGGCGCCGGGACTGTGGGAGATTCCGTGACCATACGGTTGGTTTCTTCAATGCGCTGGCGGGCACGCCGCTGCATTTCCCGAACACGCTCCATGGCGTCACGCTGCATGGAGGAAAGCTCCGAAGCGGAATAGCCGCTGTTGCGGCTGCTGGAAGGCATGAAAATCCCCCTTTCAAAGATTATCCCCCCAGCAGGCCCTGCAGCAGGCCGCTTTGCTGGAGAACCGGCCACAGATTGAACAACCGCATCATCCGTAAGGCTTCGTCTACCTTATGACGGCGCTCTTCTTTTAAAAGAGGCCGCAGCGCTTGAAGCAGCTGTGTGGCAGGGGTATTGGTTTCCATTTGACTGAATAATTGCTGGATCTTAATCAGGTCGGCCGGGTTCAGCGTCGGGCCACCGTCAGGCGGAGGGGCGGATGTCTGAACAGGGGGAGAGGTGTCCCCTTCCGTGGAAAGGCCCAATGCTTTGGCCATTTCCTGAAGCTGCTTCATGCCCTCCTCGCTGCCGAGGATCTCCTGCACACGGGAGGTCAAGTCGTCCATAAATCCGCCCCCTTCCTTATTTTTGCTGATTTGCCTGGTTCAGTACATCCTGCAGGACTTTTTTTGCCTGAGGTGTGCTGATAAGCTGTTGGGCCAATGTGGGATTATTGACCAGCTGCTGTAGCTTCGAAGCACTGCCCGGATCCATTTTTTGTAATACGGCATCAAATTTTCCGTTTTCCAGCTGCTGCCGCAGAACATTTGGGTCTGTACCCAGCCGTTTTCCTACCATGGTAAGAAGTTTTGCTACATTGGGGTTATTGCTGTCCAGATTCATAGGGACCGCCTGCCTTTCTCCGGACCCGGTCCCGCCGGAAAATTTCAAAAAGCCATTGACGGGAAATCCGGGATATCCTATACTTATGTTACGGAAGACCGCTTTATGCCCGGCTCTATCCCATTTTTAAGGAGGATACCGCCATGCGCGTGATTGTAATTGCAGACACCCATCGGGATTTTCGGACACTTTACCGGATCGTGGAAAAACATCGCCAGGAAGCCGGATTGTTTCTGCATCTGGGCGACGGAGAAGATGAGGTGTCCAGGATCCGGGAAATGGATCCGGATTTACCCCTGCTGACTGTTCGCGGAAACTGCGACTTTTCTGGCGAGTCTCCCGAAAGCCGCGTGGCTATGGCCGGAAATACGCGTATCTTTATGGCCCATGGCCATGATTTGGGCGTCAAAAGCTCAACCTCACTGCTGGTTCGGCTTGCCCGGGAAAACGGCTGCCGTATTGCATTATATGGCCATACCCACAAAAGCGACACCCACTACGAGGAAGGAATCTATGTGATGAATCCGGGCAGCCCCTCCATGCCTCGAAACGGGCGTGCCAGTTATGGAATCATCGATATCACCAGCGCCGGAATCGTTACGTTTATTGTGGAAATTTAAAAGGGGTTAGAAAATAAAGGAGAAAAAATCGCTGAAAGCCGATCAATAGAAACGGAGGATACACATTTGCCGTACAATCAGGACCATATCCGCAATTTCTGCATCATTGCCCATATCGACCACGGAAAATCCACTCTGGCTGACCGCATCCTGGAACAGACCAGCGCCGTGGCCCCCCGTGACATGGAGGAACAGCTGCTGGATAATATGGATATCGAGCGGGAACGGGGGATCACCATTAAGGCCCGGGCAGTGAAGGTGAATTATACCGCTGATAACGGGGAGCTTTATGAGTTCAACCTCATCGATACCCCCGGCCATGTGGACTTTAATTATGAGGTATCGCGGTCGCTGGCTGCCTGTGAGGGGGCAGTCCTAGTGGTAGACGCCTCCCAGGGGATCGAAGCGCAAACCCTTGGAAATACCTATCTTGCGGTTGACCATGGCCTGGAAGTAGTCCCGGTCGTGAATAAAATTGACCTTCCGGCAGCGGACCCGGAACGGGTCTGCCATGAAATCGAGGATATCATCGGAATTCCTGCCATGGACGCCCCCCGGATCTCCGCTAAACAGGGAATCAATATCCATGAGGTTTTGGAACGGATCGTGACGGATATTCCCGCCCCCAAAGGGGATCCCGACGCGCCGCTGAAGGCATTGATTTTTGATTCCTATTATGACAGCTATCGGGGCGTTATCGTCTATATCCGGGTCAAGGAGGGTACCCTTCGGAAGGACTCCAAAATCCGGATGATGGCCACCGGTGCCCAGTTTGATGTGGTGGAAATTGGCTGCCTGGGAGCGACGAATCTGGTTCCCTGTGAGGAACTGAAGGCCGGCGAGGTCGGATATATCGCGGCTTCCATTAAAAATATCGGCGATACCCGAGTAGGCGATACTGTTACTGATGCGGAAAATCCGGCCGCCGAACCGCTGCCTGGCTACCGGAAGGTGAATCCCATGGTGTTTTGCGGTATCTATCCGGCCGATGGGGCCAAGTATCCCGACTTGCGGGATGCACTGGATAAACTGCAGCTTAACGACGCTTCCCTGTCCTTTGAGCCGGAGACCTCAATTGCGCTGGGATTTGGATTCCGGTGCGGATTTTTGGGGCTGCTCCACATGGAAATCATTCAGGAGCGGCTGGAACGGGAGTTTAATCTGGATTTGGTGACGACAGCGCCGTCAGTTGTGTACCGCATCACAAAAACCGACGGGACCGTAGTGGAGATCGATAATCCCACCAACTATCCGGATCCGGGACAGATTCAGAAGGCCGAAGAACCCATTGTCCGGGCGGATATCATTTCCCCGGTGGATTTTGTAGGGAATATCATGGATCTCTGCACTGGGCGCCGGGGCGAATTCAAAAATATGCAGTACCTGGATGCCAACCGGGTGGAGCTGCATTATGAAATACCGCTCAATGAGATCATTTACGACTTTTTTGACGCCCTGAAATCCCGCACCAAAGGGTATGCGTCCTTTGACTATTCGCTGTTGGGTTACCGGGAGTCTAAGCTGGTCAAGCTGGACATCCTTTTGAACGGTGAAATCGTGGATGCCCTTTCCTTTATTGTGTTTGAGGAGCGGGCTTACGCCCGGGGACGCAGAATCTGTGAAAAGCTGAAGGAGAATATTCCTCGCCAGCTGTTTGAGGTTCCGATCCAGGCGGCTATCGGCCGCAAGATCATTGCCCGGGAAACGGTGAAGGCCGTCCGCAAAGACGTGCTGGCTAAATGCTACGGCGGCGATATCACCCGGAAAAAGAAGCTCCTGGAAAAACAGAAGGAGGGCAAAAAGCGAATGCGTCAACTGGGGTCTGTGGAAGTCCCTCAGCAGGCCTTCATGGCAGTGCTCAAGTTGGATGATGATTAATAGCATCCCTGTGGGATACCTAGTATCCTGCGGGGATGTTTCGTGTTGTAAGCCTTCCCC
>CALXBD010000143.1 GCA_944386445.1 uncultured Clostridia bacterium | reverse complement strand
GTTGCTATCCCTGGGGACAGGAAAATCAAGAATTGATCGATTTCTTTCAGAAATTAGGCGCCGTTCGGGGCAGCCATCCTCGAGACATGGTGGCAACGCTGACCTTTATCCGGCACGGGAACGGAATTGTCGCGTATTGCCGGGGAAATGTGCGAACCGCAGTGAACCGTTCCGGGCAGCAACAGATCATTCCGGCCACAGGAAAACTGCTGATAGCTGTGGGAGACGTTCGCTTGACAGCAGAACAGATGATGCTTTCTCCTGACAGCGGTGCTATTTGGATTGAGTAATTTCCCTTTTTGTGCATACGCCTTTTTTAGAGTATCATACTGCAATAAAGAGGCACAATTTTTATAATCGCCAGTTGCCATATGTCAGAATATTGAAATCAGGAGGAATTTTTATGAAATTTTCAGAAATGCCGTATCGTCGGGTAGAAGATACCGTTTTGTCTCAGTTAGATGGCCTGACGGAACGGTTCCGGGCAGCAGCCTCTGCAGAAGAGCAGGAACAAATCTATCTGGAAGCCCAGAAGCTTTTGGCAGAGATTCAGACAATGATGAGCATCTGCTATATCCGGTCTACCATCGATACTACAGATGTATTTTACGAGAAAGAGCAGGAGCATAATGACCAGCTGGAACCGCTTCTCACCGAAAAGCAGCTGGATCTTGCCAAAGCCCTCTGCAGTTCTCCGTTCCGGAAAGAGTTGGAGAAAAAATGGGGGACGCTGCTGTTTAAAAACGCGGAACTGTCCATGAAGGGCTTTTCCCCTGAAATTATTTCTCTGGTTCAGGAGGAAAATGCACTTACTTCCCGGTATCAAAAGCTGTATGCTTCCGCCAAAATCGATTTTGACGGCAAGGTGCTGACAGTGGCACAGCTGGTTCCTTATAAGCAATCTCCGGACCGGGCGGTGCGCAAGGCTGCTTATGAGGCAGAAGGCGGATTTTTCGACGCCCATCGGGAAGAATTTGACGAGATTTTCGACCTGCTTGTGAAAAACCGCACGGAACAGGCCAAACGGCTGGGATACAAAAACTTCGTGGAACTTGGCTATATTCGTCGGATGCGCAATTGCTACGGACCGGAAGATGTGGCACGTTTTCGCCGGCAGGTAGTGGAGAATCTGGTGCCGTTGGTTAGAAAGCTGAAAGAGGCGCAGGCAGCTCGGATCGGCGTCGAAAAAATGAAATTTTATGATGATACTTTCCAGTATCCGGATGGCAACGCTACACCTCAGGGCACACCGGAGGAGCTGCTGGCTGCTGGCAGGAAGATGTATACGGAAATGTCTCCGGAGACGGCGGCTTTTGCGGAATTGCTGTTCGGAGATGAACTGTTTGACGTTCTGGCCAAACCCGGAAAGGCTCCCGGCGGATACTGCACCTCACTTCCGGCCTATCAGAGCCCCTTCATTTTCTCCAATTTCAACGGGACTTCCGATGATGTGGATGTTTTGACCCATGAAGCAGGTCACGCATTTGCTGATTATATTGCCGCACGGGAAATTCCTTTGATGGACTTGCGCAATCCGACGATGGAAGGCTGCGAGACACACTCCATGTCTATGGAATTCCTGACAGCTCCCTGGCACCATTTGTTCTTTAAGGATCAGACCAATAAATATGAGCGTTCTCATGCGGAAGACGCGCTGATCTTTATCCCCTATGGCAGTATGGTAGACCATTTTCAGGAAATCGTCTATTCAAATCCTGAAATGACTCCTGAGGAGCGGAACCAGGCCTGGATGGAGCTGGAACGGCAGTACCGGCCTTATCTGGATTTTGAGAACCTACCTTTCTACAGCAGGGGAGCCGGCTGGCAGCGGCAGCTCCATATTTACCAGTACCCGTTTTACTATATTGATTACTGTCTGGCACAGAGTATGGCGCTGCAGTTCTGGATGGAATCGGTAAAGGATTGGGATACTGCCTGGAAAAAGTATCTGGCTTTTGTTCGTAAGGGCGGCACACTGACCTTCGTGGAACTAGCCGAGTCGGCAGGAATGCTTTCGCCTTTGGCGGACGGTGCTATGGAGAAAATCACAGCACCCGCCGGTAAATGGCTGGATACGCATACGCTGTAATTCCTGTTTTCTGGAAAGGAGGTAATGGCCGTGAAGTGCCCCTACTGCGGTTGCGAAATGCAAAATGGTATCATTCAGGCGGATAATCTCCTCAGCTGGACCCCCGACGGGGAATCGTCCTTTGGAAAAACCAGATGGGCCAAAAGCCCCCGAAGCGTGGTGCTTGCTCCGTATTATTTCCTTCAGCCGGCGGAGGTCGAAGCCTTTTATTGCTCCGATTGCCGAAAAATTGTGATTGATGTACCGGATCAGAATTAAAAACGCATAATCTGCCCGCCTCTGTCCATACTTTCTGCAAACAGATGGATGGGGGCGGAAATATGCGCGAACAAAAAAGCCCAGGGCGTTCCCCCTGGGTTATTTTTACGTTGTCATTTGCAATCAGTCTGGCAGTATTGCTGGTAATCGTCATGGCGGTTCTTTCGGCAACCGTGACGCCCCGTCAGAGACAGGCTTCCAGCTCTGGCGAGGTAATAGAGGCGTTTCAGTATGAGCCGGGAGATAAGGAATCGATAAACCTTCTGTTTATCAGCTGCCGGGAGCGCAGCGAGCTTCCTTTTGCCTATACTCTGGTGCGATTTGATCCCGTTGATGATCGGCTGATCCTGGTTCCCATTCCACCGGAAACGGTGGTGACCGTGGGGGCAAAAACCGGAACCTTTACCAAACATTACGACTATGCCGGCAGCGCCAATGCCCGTCTTGCGGCAGAGAGTCTGTTTCTTTGCAATGTGGACCGTTATGTTCGTGTAGCCCGAACCGGGGCTGTCAACCTGATCGATGCTTTGGGAGGACTGGAAAAGCAGTTCGATACGGGCTATGAAACGGACACGGTTCAGGTTCCGTCTGGAAATCATCTGCTTACAGGGGAGCTCCTTTACGAAATTGCGGCATCTCCGCCAGAAGGGACACAGGCAATTAGCTGGCGCGCAGAGTTGTTCCGTGAGCTTTGCGATCAGCGGTTTACAGCCGGGCTGATAGACCGTTTGGATTACCTTTGGGAGGTGTTCTGGAACAACACGGACACGGATCTTTCCCAGTTTGACTGCAATGCCCGCTGGAAAGCCATGGAATATTTCCTAAAATCAGAAAGCCGAACCGTTGAGATTCACCCTTTAGCCGGAACCTGGGACAAAGCCCACGAGAACTTTACCCCTGATGAGACTTCGTGTCAGGAAATCGGACTGCTGCTGGGTGACGGTGAAGGGGATGAGTAGCAATACCCCTGTCAGGAATCTCAATTATACCCCTGTCCTTTTGAGAATTTGCAACAGCGCGATCACTTCTTTCCAAAGAAAGCCCGGCGATAATCGTATGTCGGAATCAGCTTTATTAGGAGAGTAAACAGACTGTATGATTTTTTTAAAAAAAAGTTGGATTTTTAAGGGAAGATCATGCGAGGGTGGTTTACAGCATTATATGCGGATGCTATAATAAACCCAATCATTAGTTTGCAAAATCTGGAAGGAGTGGCTATCAGCTATGGAAAAGATCCGAATCGGAGTAGTCGGCGTAGGCCGTGGCTCTACAATGATGCGCTACTGCAACCAGGCTCAGGACGCGGAACTCGTTGCGGTTTGTGACAGCTGGGCAGAGGGTTTGCAGAATAAAAAGCATGAATTGGGTGAAAAGGTTGCCTGCTACACCGATTTTGAAGAGTTTTTAAAGCATGATATGGACGCTGTCGTCTTGGCCAACTATGCGAATGAGCATGTCCCCCTGGCGCTTCGGGTGTTGGAAAGCGGGCGGCATGTGATCAGCGAGGTGTTGCCCTGCCAGACGCTGAAAGAGGCAGTGGAACTGATTGAAACCGTCGAGCGTACCGGAAAGATTTATGCCTATGCGGAAAATTATTGCTTTATGGCCGCACCCCGGGAGATGCGGACACTTTATCGCGCCGGTAAGCTGGGTAACTTTGAGTATGGTGAAGGCGAATACATGCATAATTGTGAGTCGGAATGGTACCGCTTGACTCGGGCAAATAAGGAACATTGGCGCAATCGGATGTATGCCAATTTTTACTGTACCCATTCTATCGGACCGCTGCTGCATATTACGGGTCTGCGACCGGTTTCTGTCACAGGTTTTGAGCTGCCCTTCAATGCGCGGATGGGACGGATGGGCGCTATGGGTGGTAGCGCCGCGGTAGAAATGATCACGCTGGAAAACGGGGCAGCGATCAAAAGCCTTCATGGGGTAGGCTGCTCCAAGAATTCGGTTTGGTACAGTATTTACGGGTCCCTGGGAAGGGTGGAAAGTTCCAGAGAAGATGCAGAATACGGTGGCGCTTCGCGAATCTTTACCAATTTGGACCGATATGAGGGCGAGAATTTCAGTCGTCCCCAAACCTACTGTCCCGGTGCCGACGAGCCTTCTCCTACGGAAGGGTGGGGTCATGGCGGTTCGGACTATTATACGATGCACAACTTCATTGACCGGATCAGCGGAAATGAGAACGCGGAAATAATCGGTGTCTATGAAGCAATGGATATGTTTTTACCAGGCATGTTTGCCTACCGCTCAGTTCTAGCCGGCGGGATCCCTATGCGAATCCCGAATCTGCGCAATGCTGCGGAGCGAGATGCTTGGCGCAATGACACCTGGTGTACGGATCCTGCAGTCGCCGGAGAGCAACTGGTCCCCTCCTATTCGAAGGGAAATCCAGACATTTCCGATGAGGTCTATCAGAAGCTGACAGAACAGCAAAAGAAAAAATAAACTTTTGCAACAAGAATTCCTGCTGATGGGAAGCCCTGTTCCGGTTTGATTGCTGGTGCAGGGCTTTTTGGCGGGCTGAAGTCCTTGCGTCCAAATGAGCATATCGGATTTTCCCACGTACAAAAGCCATTTTAAATGCAACAGTTGTTTTGGATTTTGACACAAATAAAGTGTTATATTCCAGTGATTTCTATAATAATATCGATTCTATTAGGCTGGAACCCGATCTGCACACGTATAAAAGGAGGACTTCCCGTGAGATATCGATATAGTATTATTTCTGTATGGATTATGCTGGTATGTACTGTGATGGCTTTATCAGGCTGTGGAAGATATCATTACACAGAAGAGGATCGCAGTGCTTTTGAGTCGATAAGCAAGGAGAAAATGAGTATCAGAGAGCAGACGATCTCTTATACGAAATATCCAGAAGATTTGCTGGAATACATTTCATTAAAAGCTGATTTGATTGTGCAAGCGACTATAAAATCGGATGGCACTACTGGATGCTACCCCATGTTTGACGATATAGAGGATGGCCCTACCTTTATTTGTACTCGTTATGACGTGATCGTAGACGAATTGTGGTTTGGTCCATCAGATGCACCTGTACGAAATGATCATTTCATCTTAGAACTTTATGGCGACGAAGAGTATGGGACTATGAAAGTTCATCAGGGTGATAAGGTTGTTTTGTTTTTACAAAAGGTGGAAGACGAAAACCTTTATTATCCGACAGCAAGCAGTAACGGAACCTTTGTGTTAAACCCTCCGACCAATACAATTTTTGCATTATCCCCTCTTGACAGAGTGACGGCTTTTGACGGGGCCAGCGCGGAGGCTTTTAAAGTTGCAGTCAAAGAAAAGCTTCAGAATTATCAGATAAATGGGACAGCGGAAAAGCTGGCGCCGGGCAAAGTCGGTGAGTTGTTTGCACCTCAATCCTGACTTTCTGAGTCACAGAATAAGGAGGATGGACATGTCTATACAAAAATGTGCAGCAATTGTCATGGGCGTACTGGTCCTTTGCACCGCTTGCGGAAAGAATGCTCCTGATCTAGAGCGACATCCTTATACAGAAGAAGAAAAAATTCAATTGTCAAGCAATGGAGGATACTATGTGTATAATCCGGGGTTGGAAGCCAATTGTATCCTTTCAGATCTGGTTATAGAGGGAATTATTTTGGATGGCGCAGTGACCGATGAAGCTCATTCCTTTATAGGTTCCGGCACCTCCAAAAAATCGTTTGCGTATACGTATACAGATATCCCTGTATGGGTAGATAATGTATTGTATGGGGGTGTTTCAGAGGATGTAATTACCTTGCGCCTGGCGGGAGATGAGACAAGTTTGGTTACAAAACCCCGGGTAGGGGACCAATTAATCTTATTTCTGGCATATAATGAAGATATGGACGTTTATAATGCATGCTGCTTAGAAGGCAGTATGTTCATAAAAAATCCGCCGGATGACACAGTGTTCACTTTCTCTAACATGCCCGTTTTCAGTAAATTCGATGGGGAGCCTTTTGATTCTTTTAAGCAGGAGATTGCAAAGACTTACGAGACTTTGCGGATGTATGTAGCGGAGCATCCCGACGAATACTTGTTTAGAGGAGGATCGTCGAAAACTGGTTGGCAAAATAGAGACTGTTCCCGTAATATTCTGGAATTCAACTGTTAAAAGGCCGTTGATTTTTGCCATGTGTGGGCAAAAATCAACGGCCTTTTGGCGCATGACTAAAAAATGTTTGCGAACTGCCGTTTGCCCTGCCAGGAATCCCGCCGAACCAGTTCTTTGTCGATCTCGTTCATAACTACCAGCTTTTTGATGCTCCACAGCGGGGCTATCAATTCTTCCCGCAGACCATCCCCCGTGACTCGTTGGATGACGGTTTCTGGCGGCAGCAGCTCCAGCTGATCGCAAACTATGTTGACATACTCCTGCCGGTCCATCATTTGGAAATCTTCCAGCTTTTGGGCGAATTCTTCCGCCATGGGGGTGCCCTTCAGAATGTGAAGCAGATGTATTTTTACGCAGGCAGGCTTTAATGCGGCCACTTCCTGAATAGTGGTAAGCATATCCTCCCTTACCTCTCCGGGCAGGCCGTTGATAATATGAATACAGACCGGAATTCCGCGTTCAAAGAGCTTTTGATATCCTTCTAGAAAGGTTTTCCAGTCGTGGCCTCGATTGATTCGTTTTGCAGTTTTGTCGCTGGCGCTTTGCAGCCCCAGTTCCACCATTAGAAACGTGCGGCGGTTTATTTCCGCCAGATAGTCGCATACCTCTTCCGGCAGGGCGTCTGCCCGGGTTGCGATTGCCAACCCAAGCACCTTCTCCTGCCGAAGCAGGATCTCATATTTGGCTTTCAGCTCCTCCAATGGAGCGTACGTGTTAGTGTTGGCCTGAAGGTAGGGAATGTATCCTACCGTATCAGGCCATTTTTTATGCAGCAGATTTTTCCCCGCTTCAAACTGTGCCAGCAGCGTCCCGGGGGTCTGCCGCCGGAAGGCATAGGAACAGTAGGTACAGCCGCCTTTTCCGCAGGTGCCATCGATATTGGGACAGGAAAATCCCCCATCCAGAGAGACTTTTGACACTTTCCCTCCGAATTTTTCCCTGAGAAAATAGTCCCAGGTATAATAGCGTTTATTTGAGCGGGAATAGGGAAATGGATTGTCAGTCATGTGACGGCTCCTTTTTCATGTGTTTTGCCCAAAGGCAGATAATGACCGTAACCAAAATCATCAGAACGGCATAGGTAATCAGCGTGCTCCCCCAAATTCGGATATAGGCGCCTCCTTCCCAAAATCCGACACCGGAATCGGATATCTGCCCTGTAGCAAAGACCTTTATCAAATATAGAAGATATTGCAACAGCGGTATGGAAGGCAGACACCAGAACCATAATCCCGCAGCCAGCCAGGGACCGGTCACCGGGAAGAGCTTTGTCCCGCCGGCCCGGGCCTTGAGCCGGAACCAGCCAACCAGCCAGAACAGAAAACTGATGGCCATACCCGACACAGTTATCCACCAGGAGAGAGCAACGTACCCAAGGAAAAAAGAGATCCGTGAGAGGATCAAAAACAGGATGGCCGGAAGCAATGAGAGGATCGCACAGGTTTGAAACTGGTTTTTCGCCTTTGAAAAGGAATTCCCTGCCGCCGGAACCGTCTGATGTGTTGGAGCTTTGTCTTCCCCTTCCAGAAGTTCGTCTGTTGTTACCCTCAATTCTCCAGCCAGTGCCGGAAGAAGGGTGATATCCGGGAATCCATCGCCGCATTCCCATTTGCTGACTGCTTTGTTGGTAACGCCCAGCCGGTCCGCCAAAGCCTGTTGGGAAAGCCCCAAGCCTTTTCTTTTTCCTGCGATGTATGCGCCGATTTTTGTGCTGTCCATGAAAAACACTCCTTTCTCTATGGCATCATGGTACCATAGGGGTGCGCCTATGGCAACCTGCGGAGATTGGATTCCTGTCCACGGAGCGTGGAATCCCTTTATTGACGGAATTGATACTGATAAAGATTGGCATAAATCCCATTTTTGGCCAGCAGCTCCTGATGGGTTCCCCGCTCCTGGACGCCCTTGTCGGTGAGGACGATGATCTCATCGGCATTTTTGATAGTGGACAGCCGGTGCGCCACCACAATGCAGGTCCGGCCTTTAGAAAGCTCCTCCAAAGACTGCTGGATCAGCATTTCTGTGGCATTGTCCAAAGCGGAAGTGGCTTCGTCCAAAATCAGGATCGCCGGGTTTTTCAGGAAAATCCTTGCGATGGAAATTCGCTGCTTCTGCCCTCCGGAGAGTTTGACACCCCGTTCGCCTACATAGGTATCGTACCCTTCATCCAATGTCATAATGTAGTCGTGGATATTTGCCTTTTTCGCGGCCTCAATGATCTCTTCCTCAGAGGCCTCCAGATTGCCATATGCGATGTTTTCTCGGATCGTTCCGGTAAACAGGAACACGTCCTGCGCCACCATGCCGATATTCTGCCGCAGAGAGAGCCGTTTCAGATTGGTGATATCTTCCCCGTCGATGCGGATAACGCCGGAGCTGACTTCATAAAATCGTGGAATCAGATGGCACAGAGTCGTTTTGCCCGCGCCGGAAGGCCCTACCAAAGCCACTGTTTTGCCGGGGTCGATGTGAAGGGTGAGATTTCGGATGACCAGATGGGTTTCATCTTCCCCCTCGTATTGGAAGCTGACGTTTTCAAAGTCGATGGCGCCCTGAACGTTCTGCAGTTCCTTTGCGTTTGGCGCTTCCGGCTCCTCGGCCACCGCCATGATCTCTTCAAACCGCTGGAAACCGGTCATGCCGTTCTGAAACTGTTCAAAAAAGGAAATCAACCGGTTGATAGGGTTCAAAAACATGTTGATGTAAAGCAGAAAGGCGGCAAATCCGCCGGCATCGATCTTCCCAAAGTAGAAGAACAGCCCACCTGCCACCAGAACAATCAGGTAGAGAAAGTCTGTGAAAAAGCCGGTGGTGGAGAAAAATTTTGCCATGACCCGGTAAGATTCCCCACGGGCCTTTTGGTAGCGGTCGTTGTAGCCCGCAAATTTTTTCTCTTCATGGCTGCCGCAGGTATAAGACCGGGAGACGCGGATCCCCGCAATGGAATTTTCCAGTCCCGCATTGATCTCCGCCATCTCCACCCTTGCCTGGGTAAACGCTGCATTCATCTCCCGGCGAATCAATACCGAAAACCAGACCATAAACGGGAGAAATGCAAAAATGATCAGTGTCAGCGGAATGTTGATGGTGCAGAGCATGATAAAGGCGCCAATCAGCATGATAATGGACAGAAAAAGGTCTTCCGGCCCGTGATGCGCCAATTCGGAGATATCCATCAAATCGTTGACGATCCGAGACATAATAGAACCGGTTTTATGCTCATCGAAAAAGGAGAAGGGCAGCTTTTGCAGCCGATGAAAGATGTCACGGCGCATATCTGCCTGAATGCGGACACCGACGATGTGACCGTAATATTGAATAAACCAGTTGAGCCCGGCCTTGAGCAGATAGATGGCCAGCAGTACGCCGCCCCAGATCAGCAACAGCCGCAGGTTCCGATTTGGAACGTAGTCGTTGATCATGTTCTTGGCAATCATGGGGTAGAAAAGACCAGTCACTGCCACAATAAATGCACAAACCATATCGGCAAAGAACAACTTCCTGTGAGGTTTGTAATACTGAATAAATTTGCGGATCGTTGCCATTTTACGCTCCTCCGTTAAATCTGATGGAATTAGAAGGGTCTGCTTTGGAAAGAAAAGCAGGCACAAAAACAGGTCCCCAAGTTAAGAAACGAGGAGACCTATCCTTTTTCCTATTCTACCATAACCTTTCGTAAAAGGCAATACCGGCTATATAGCGCAACTGCACTTTTGGAGTAATTTCAGTCAAATAAAGCATCCGACGGAGCAGGAACTGTTTTTGTCCATTCCTCCGGAGCGGTGGCACCTGCTTCCGTACACGCTTCGAGAAAGCCTTCTTCTGAGTAATAGGGTCCGTTCAGTTCTCCCTCAGAGCAGTCGAACAGATACCAACGATCCGGTTCCGGACGGCTCATCCCGGTTTCCGGCGGATCACTGCACTGAAGAAACACGTAGTCTCCTTCCT
>CALXBD010000142.1 GCA_944386445.1 uncultured Clostridia bacterium | reverse complement strand
TTATACTTTTACTCATGAAGGATGGCTCCTTTCTCGGTATGTTAAGTGTCGCAACTCAACTATAACCGATATGGCCTCATCCTTCTACTTTTTTATTCTGCTGTCCAATATCTATTGTACTCCTACATCAGTCGGAATGGATTTTTAAAAAAGCTCTTGACAAACTTGCGGTAAAGTGATAAAATCATATCATTCAATTAAACCGTTGATTGAGGAGAGTAATCAGAAACAAACGAAGTGCAGAGAGCCGCTGATCGGTGGGAAGGCGGCAGACGCGTTTTTGACGAATGGACTCATAAGGGTGGGAAGAAAGGCTTTGGCTGAGTAATGCCCGACGGGAGTCTCCCGTTACAGAGGCTAGGTGTGTTTGGCACTGAAAAAAGTGCATACGAGTTTCGTATGAATTTAGGTGGTACCGCAGAAGCAGACGCTTTTGTCCTAAGGAATTAGGACAAAAGCGTTTTTTGTTGTTGAATTGTATGAGGAGGAGAAAATGAGATCCCATAAAATGCTCCGGATTCCTGACATGAATGCCTTGTTGACAAGACGATGGCGATTTTGAAAGTTATTTCAGACAATTTTAAAAGAAATGATATATGGAGGAAACTGCAATGATCTTTAATGGAATCAATTTTGACACCTACTTTAAAAATTATCCCGACCAGAATGGATTTTTCGGAAAATACGGCGGCGCATACATCCCGGACGATTTGAAAAAAGCCATGGAGGAAATTACAGAAGCCTATTTTACCATCTGCAAATCCAGCAAGTTTATCGGCGAACTCCGCAGAATCCGTAAGGAGTTTCAGGGCCGCCCGACACCGGTTTCCTATCTGGAGCGGCTGTCCGGCAAGCTGGGAAATGTGCAGCTTTATGTCAAGCGGGAAGATCTAAACCATACCGGCGCCCATAAATTGAACCACTGCATGGGCGAAGCGCTGCTGGCTAAATATATGGGTAAGAAGAAAGTGATCGCCGAAACCGGCGCCGGTCAGCATGGCGTCGCTCTGGCAACCGCGGCTGCCTATTTCGGTCTCGAATGTGACATCTACATGGGGGCTGTGGATATCAAAAAACAGGCTCCTAACGTCGCCAGAATGAAGATCTTAGGCGCTAATGTAGTCGAGGTCACCGACGGCCTCGCAACACTGAAGGAAGCTGTTGATGCGGCTTTCGATGCTTATTGCAGAGAATATAAGGATTGTATTTACTGTATCGGTTCGGTAGTCGGGCCTCATCCCTTCCCGATGATGGTCAGGGATTTCCAGAGCATCGTGGGTATCGAGGCGAGAGAGCAATTCCTGGAAATGACTGGCGAACTGCCGGATGCAGTGGTTGCCTGCGTCGGCGGCGGCTCCAACGCGATGGGTATCTTCTCAGGATTCCTCAATGATCCGGTGGATATCTACGGCGTGGAACCTCTGGGAAGAGGCCCCGCCTTGGGTGACCATGCCGCCAGCCTGCAATATGGCTCGGAAGGAATTATGCATGGCTTCAACAGTATCATGTTAAAGGACGAAAACGGTGATCCCGCTCCGGTTTACTCGGTGGCAAGCGGCTTGGATTACCCGTCCTCCGGCCCGGAACACGCCTTCCTCCACGATCTGGGCAGGGTCAAATACGATGTGGTTTCCGATGACGAGACGATTGACGCTTTCTTTACACTTTCCCGGTTGGAAGGAATCATCCCCGCTATCGAAAGCTCTCATGCAGTCGCTTATGCAATGAAGTTGGCTAAGAAAATGGGAAAGGGGTCCATCCTCATTAACCTTTCCGGCCGCGGCGATAAGGATATGGATTATATTATCGAAAAATACGGCATCCGCTGAACTTACCAAAGCAGCACAGTCTAAGCACTGTGCTGCTTTTTGCTGCACCCGGCCTTTTATGACCCGGAAGAAAAAACCAGAACGAGGGAAGTTTCCAGCGGAAAATGAATATTCCGTCTTGAAAAGTAAGGTACACCTGCCTTGCACGAAGGTCGAAAATCGTGTATAATAAAATCAAAATATCGACTTTTGTAAGGAAAAGGAAATGACTATGCTGGAACGGAAACAAGAATACCTGGATCTGAAACGCAGAGTTTTGGAAAAACGATTTTCTGCGATGAATCCTATGCAGCGGAAGGCTATCTTCCAGATGGAAGGCCCGGTACTGATCCTGGCCGGGGCCGGCAGCGGGAAAACAACGGTGATTATTAACCGTATCGCCTATATGATCCAGTTCGGGGATGCTTGGAATTCTTCTTGGATGCCGGAGAATATTGTTGATGCGGATTTTGATACCCTGAATGCTTATCTGGATGGACAGGAAGTCCCTAATGAGGAGTTAAGCCGTATCATCGCCTGTCGACCTCAGCGGCCTTGGAATATTCTGGCGATTACCTTTACCAACAAGGCCGCCAACGAAATGAAAAGCCGTTTGGAAAAAATGTTGGGCGAGGAAGCCCGGGATGTGGCTGCTTCTACGTTCCATTCCTGCTGCGTCAGGATCCTGCGGCGGGAAATTGAGCGGATGGGATATACCCGTAATTTTACCATTTATGACGCCGATGATAGCCTTCGTGTGATCCGGGATAGTATGGCGGATCTTGGGGTCAACGATAAGCTTTTTAAGCCCAAAGCAGTTCAGGCTGAGATCAGCCGCGCCAAAGACGAGATGCTTTCTCCTGCTGACTACCGACTGACTGTTGGAAACGATTTCCGCAAACAGGAGATCGCAAAGGTGTACCAAAAATATCAGTCTAAGCTCATTCAGGCGAATGCACTGGATTTTGACGATATTATTTGTAAGACAGTGGAACTTTTCGAGCAATACCCCGATGTGTTAGAATACTATCAAAATCGTTGGCGCTATATCATGGTGGACGAATATCAGGATACCAATCACGCACAGTTCCGGCTGGTGAGCCTGTTGGCGGGTAAGTATCATAATTTGTGTGTCGTGGGCGACGATGACCAGAGTATTTATAAGTTCCGGGGAGCAACTATCGAAAATATCCTGGGTTTTGAAGAACAGTTTGCCGATACCGTCGTGATCCGTCTGGAACAGAATTACCGTTCCACACAGACAATCCTGGATGCCGCTAACGAGATCATTAAACATAATGTGGCCAGAAAGGGCAAAAACCTTTGGACAGAAAACGGTGAGGGTGAAAAAATCCAACTGCATAAATTGGCGAATGAAAGCGCTGAAGCCCAATTTATTGCGGATACAATCGAGGCGGATGTCTCTGAAAAAGGGATGCGGTACGGGGATCATGCTGTACTCTATCGCATGAACGCCCAGTCTAGTCCAATTGAACAGCATTTTATAAAGGCAGGTATCCCATATCGGCTGTTCGGCGGCACTAAGTTCTTCGAACGGAAAGAAATCAAAGATATGGTGGCCTATCTGAGCGTCATCAATAACCCAAGCGATACCGTTCGGCTCCGGCGAATTATCAATGAGCCAAAACGCTCCATCGGAGAAGCTACCCTGAATACTGTGGACGAAATCGCTGTCCAAAGTGGAATTCCGGTATTTCAGGTCCTCAAAAACGCCGCAAGCTATGGAGTGCTTTCCAGAAAGTCCGGCCCCCTGGCTGCTTTCGCCTTTATGATGGAGGAGCTCAGAGATGCCGCACTTAATGAACCTCTGGACATTCTTTTGGATGATATCCTTCAAAAGACTGGTTATCAGACAATGCTGGCGGCTCAGGGTGAGGAAGGCCGTAACCGTATGGAAAATATCGGCGAATTGAAATCCACTATGGTCAAATATGAACAGGAAAATCCGGAGGGAAGCCTTTCGGGATTTTTGGAAGAAATCGCCCTGTATACCGACCTGGATTCTATGAATGAGGCAGAGGACTGCGTCGTTTTGATGACCATGCATTCTTCGAAAGGATTGGAATTTCCAGTGGTATTTCTGCCGGGAATGGAAGACGGAATTTTTCCCTCTGTCCGGGTGCTTTATGACCCTGTGGAATTGGAGGAAGAACGTCGGTTAGCTTATGTGGCAATTACCCGGGCCAAGAAACAACTCTATATTACCCATGCCGCCGCCCGGATGGTTTTCGGTACTACAAATCGTATTCGCCTTTCCAGATTTGCAGAGGAAATTCCCAAAGATAAGCTGGAAATAATTGATGATACCTTTTCCGAACGCCGGAGTTTCGGGAAGCGGGAACGGATGCCGGTGGCTCCTCCTCCTGCCCGAACAGAGCCTTTGGCTGGTACCATTCCGAAAGCTGCTGCTGCGCCTATCAGCTTCCGGGTAGGCGACCGCGTGCGCCATAAGGTCTTTGGGGAAGGGACAGTCTTGTCCATTACCCCTATGGGAAATGACAATCTGGTCGAAACGGTTTTTGATCGGGTTGGCACGAAAAAAATTATGGCCAATTTTGCCAAACTTCAGAAAGTATAAAAAATGCCCGTCCATTCAGCGTGGACGGGCGTGTTTTTCATTATCGCTGAATCTCTGCCGGGCGGACATGGCTATCTCAATACTATTAGATTTGAATTTTGTGCAGGATTGCTTTGAATTTTCAGAATAAAATTTTATCCTTTCTTTTTATTTTGAAAGAAAACTTTTGAATGCCGGCAGATTTATTTGAAAGGTCACTGATAAAGCTTTTGTGTTAACTATAAGATTTCGTCTATTGTGCATAAAATATGACGGGAAATTGCATTTTCTCTACAAAATCCCTTGACATCGTGCATTAAAACATTTACAATCAATTCATACGTTAAATCTTTATGGATTTAGCAGATTGCATTGAAAAGGGAGTTTTGTTTATGAAAAAGTTGCTCAGTGTGTTTTGTGCAGCGGCGCTGGCAATTACCGCGTTAGCCGGCTGCGGTTCCGAAAAAACCGGAAATAAGGTCGAGGATGGCGCTACAACAATTAAAATCGGCCTCAGCTATGAGCTGACCGGTAGTGTGGCTACCTATGGCCAGAGCTCCGTCGATGGCGTAAAAATGGCAATCGATGAGGTGAATGCCGCCGGTGGAATCAATGGTAAAACAATTGAACTGGTCGAGTATGATACCAAATCCGATGAGGCAGAGGCTACAACTTTGGGAAAACGTCTGATGGGTGAGGATAAGGTCCTTGCAATTCTCGGACCGGCTACTTCCGGCGCCTTTAAGGCAGAAATCCCGGATGCCAATAGCTATAAAGTCCCGGTTATTTCCGGCTCCGCAACATCCAATGATGTCACTGTGGTCAACGGGAAGGTTCAGGAATATGCATTCCGTATCTGCTTCAGCGACTCTTTCCAAGGTGAGGCTATGGCTAAGTACGCCGCCCAGACCTTGGGAGCTAAAACTGCCGTGATCTATAAGGATTCCTCCAGCGACTATGCCTTGGGCTTGGCAGAGGGCTTCGCGGCTGCCTTTGCGGACGAAGGCGGCAGCATCCTCAAGGAAGAATCTTACACTAGCAATGACAAGGACTTTAACGCCGTCCTTACCTCCATCAAGGACCTGAATGCCGACGTCATCTATGTCCCCGGATACTACCAGCAGGCTGGCTTGATTATTAAGCAGGCCAGAGAGCAGGGGATTGATGTGCCGATTTTGGGAGCCGATGGATTCGATTCTCCCGATCTGTTGGGCTTGGCCGGCGCTGAAAATCTGAATAACGTCTTCTTCACCAACCATTATTCCTCTTTGGATCAGGATCCCGTGGTGCAGGACTTTATCGCTGCTTTTGAGGAGAGATACGGCCGTGAACCCGACGCATTCAACGCCTTGGGATATGACGAAGCTAAATTCCTGTGTGACGCTCTGTCACGGTGTGAGTCTCTTGACAGTGTTTCCCTGCAGAAAGCCCTGTGCGAGACAAAGGATTTCCCGGCTGTCACCGGTACCCTCAGCGTCGACGAGAATCATGACGCCGTTAAGTCTATCGTGGTCATCGAATTGAAAGACGGCGAACAGTATAAGAGCGAAAAAGTAGGCTAATCCATTATACATAGTTTTCCATATCGGTAAATAGGGGCAGAGTAATTCTGCCCCTACAGTTTATTCTGAACGACAGAAACTGATCATCGCCGGAGTGCAGCCGTTTGCCGGACGGCAGAAAGAGGTAGCTTTGGAACAATTTTTGCAGCAGGTAGTCAATGGCCTTTCCCTGGGCAGTATCTACGCGCTGATCGCATTGGGATATACGATGGTCTACGGCATTATCAAGCTGATTAACTTCGCACACTGCGACGTTTATATGATTGGCGCCTATGTGGGCTATGCCTGTATGACATTCCTGCATCTGGGATTCGTTGCATCCTTGTGTATCTCCATGCTGGTCTGTATGGTGCTGGGAGTCATTATTGAAAAGGTCGCTTATAAACCTTTGCGGAACGCTGCCAGAATCGCAGTGCTGATTACGGCTATCGGCGTTTCTTATTTGCTGGAATACGGTATGATGTACTTCGTCAAGGCAAATGTCCGGACTTATCCTGAAAAGACCGGCATCTTGGCTATGACCTTCCAGCTTGGCAATATCAATATCAGTATGCTGCAGATCCTGATCGTGGCCATCACGGTCGTTTTGATGATCGCGTTGCAGCTGATCGTAAAAAAGACCCGCATCGGCAAGGCTATGCGGGCCACCTCTCAGGATCAGGATGCTGCTGAACTGATGGGAATCAACGTAAATACAACAATTTCCTTTACTTTTGCGTTAGGGTCTGCTCTGGCCGGCGCAGCTGGCGTTTTGGTGGGAATCTATTACAATTCCATCGATCCTCTGATGGGATTCCTGCCCGGACTGAAGGCCTTCGTCGCTGCAGTGTTCGGCGGGATCGGAATTATCCCAGGCGCTATGATCGGTGGTTACTTTATCGGTATTGTGGAAACCTTCGTTTCCGGTTACGGCGGTTCCATGTACAAGGACGCCATCGTATTTGCCATTCTGATCCTCGTGTTGATTATTAAGCCCTCCGGGTTGCTGGGCAAATCAACCAGAGAGAAGGTGTAACTATGAAGATAAGTGGAAAAACACTTGGACAGTCTGCCGCCTTCCGTAAACTGGTCGGTGCGCTTGTAATTTATGCCGTTATTCAGATTTTGTTGGCAACGGGACTATTGAGCGATTACTATTTTGCTACCATCGTCACCATCGGCATTAACGTAATCCTGGCCGTCAGTTTGAACCTTATTACCGGCTTTACAGGGCAATTTTCTCTGGGCCACGCAGGATTTATGTCCATCGGCGCTTATTTCTGCGCCTTTATCACGCTTCGGGTCGAAGGAATTCCGGGATTTTTGCTGGGTATTTTGGTCGGAGGCTGCGCAGCTGCGTTGGTCGGAGTCTTGGTAGGACTCCCTACACTGCGGCTGAGGGGTGACTATCTGGCCATCGCAACTTTGGGTATGGCGGAAATTATCCGTATCATTTTCCAGAATATCAAGATCACCAATGGCGCAGCAGGCCTTTCCAATTTGCCCCAATATGTCAACTGGCCGTGGCTGTTCCTTTTCATTGCAGCAGTAGTCGCACTGACTGTGAATTTTCTCCACTCTTCTCCGGGCCGCGCCTGTATCGCAATCCGCGAGGACGAGATCGCCGCAGAGGCAATGGGGATCAATACCACGCGCTACAAGGTGACTGCTTTTATTATCGGCGCTTTCTGCGCAGGTGTGGCAGGTGCGCTTTATGCGACCTACTTCCCGAGAATTAAACCGGATACCTTCGGCTTTATGAAGTCGGTGGATATCTTGGTGATTGTGGTATTCGGAGGACTGGGCAGCATCACCGGATCGATTCTGGGTGCTATCGTTCTGGGCCTGATTTCTATGTTCCTTTCCAGCTATACGGAACTGCGCATGGTGCTTTATGCGCTGCTGCTGGTAATTATCATGATTTTCCGGCCTCAGGGCCTGATGGGTTCCCGGGAACTTTCTTTGGCACTGATGAAACGCGCCGGCGACCATCTCATGGGTTTGTTCCGGAAAAAGGAAAAAGAGGGGAGGGTCTGATCCATGCCCATTTTGACTGTGGAAAAATTAACAAAGTCCTTCGGCGGATTGACTGCGGTATCCAATGTTAATATGCATCTGGACGAAGGCGAATTGGTTGGCTTGATCGGACCTAACGGCGCTGGAAAAACGACAGTTTTTAACCTGCTGACGGGAGTCTATAAGCCTTCCTCCGGTACCGTTACTCTGGAACGTGATGGGAAATCCCAGGTGATTTCCGGCCAGAAACCGTATCATATTTGTAAGTTGGGGATGTCCAGAACCTTTCAGAATATCCGGCTCTTTAAGGACCTGACAGTGCTGGATAATGTGCGGATCGCCATGAACAAGGATATCCGTTACGGTTTGCCGTCAGCATTTCTGCATCTGCCGTCGTATCAGCGGGAGGAAAAACGAGTTCGGGACGCCAGTATTGAGCTGCTGAAGCTGATGAAGCTGGAAGAGAAAAAGGATGAACTGGCGAAGAACCTTCCTTACGGCGAACAAAGGCATCTGGAAATTGCACGTGCGATGGCAACTAATCCCGTAGTGCTGCTTCTGGACGAACCCGCAGCGGGCATGAATCCCGCAGAAACGGCTCAGCTGACAGAACTGATCGCGTGGATTCGGGAAAATTATCACCTGACAATCCTGCTGATTGAACACGATATGTCTTTGGTTATGAAGATCTGCCAGCGGATCTATGTGCTGGATTACGGTATGGTGATCGCCGATGGTACCCCGGAGGAAATCAGAAATAACCAGCAGGTCATCGAGGCTTATCTGGGGGAGGATGTCAACGATGCTTGAAATTAAAGACTTGAACGTCCATTTTGGCGTCATCCATGCCTTGAAGGGAATTTCTCTGAGCGTTCAGGATGGAGAAATCGTTACTCTGATCGGTGCGAATGGCGCCGGAAAAACGACTACCCTCCGGACAATTTCCGGCCTTAAAAAGCCCACAAGCGGTTCAATCCTGCTGGATGGCAAGGATATTACCCATACAACTCCCCGAGATCGGGTGAAAATGGGAATGTCTCAGGTGCCCGAAGGACGCCGCGTCTTTCCGGAAATGACAGTCTTGGAAAATCTGGAACTGGGAGCTTATTTGCGGCGCGACCGGGCCGGAATCGCTCAGGATTTGAAAATGGTATATGAACGGTTTCCGCGCCTTGCAGATCGTAAGCGTCAGGCTGCCGGTACCCTCTCCGGCGGCGAGCAGCAGATGCTTGCGATGGGCAGAGCTTTGATGAGCCGCCCTAAAATCCTCTTTTTGGATGAACCCTCTATGGGACTTGCTCCGCTGCTAGTTCAGGAAATCTTTGATATTATCAAGGATATCAATCAGGGCGGTACGACGATCCTTCTCGTAGAACAAAACGCCAGTATGGCATTGCAGATTGCAAACCGTGCATATGTTATGGAAACCGGTTCCATCGTTTTGTCCGGTACCGGTGAAGAGCTGTCTAACAGTGACGATATCAAAAAAGCATATCTGGGAGGGTGAGCTTATGTTCGTGAAAAACAAAATGACCGCTAATCCCTTTATTATTTCGCCGGATCAGACGATCCCCGACGCCCATGAGATCATGCAGCAGTATGGGGTAAAACGGCTTCCTGTTGTGAAAAACGGGAAACTGGTCGGCGTTGTTTCCAAAGAGGATATCGCGCATGCGTCCCCATCCAAGGCAACCACCTTTAGTGTCGGTGAGCTAACCTATCTGCTGGCAAAAACCAAAATCAGCAAGGTCATGGTGAAAAATCCTATCACGATATCTCCGGATGCCCTTCTGGAAGAAGCGGCCATTCTGATGCGGGATCATGACATCGGGTTCCTGCCGGTTATGGACCAGGGAAAACTGGTGGGGATCATTACCCAAAGCGATATTCTGGATTCCTTTATCGATATTTTGGGATTCCGGGAGCCGGGTACCCGGATTACCATCGAAGCCAACGATGAGCCGGGAATGATGGCAAAAGCTGCTGGTATTATCAGCGAATATGGTGCTAATATCACCCATATGGCCGTTTACCGCGGCAATAATGGCAAGAGCTCAATGGTAGTCGGTATCAATTCTTTGAATACCGGGGAAATCGAAAAGGCCATTCAAGAGTCCGGATTTGAGATTCTTTCCAAACTTCAGAATCGATAAGCAGACGGCGGTTCCGTAAGGAACCGCCGTTTTTGCAGGAAAGGAGTTCTGTAAGTCGTTATATGAGTAGGCCGGTTATAAGGAGGTCGCAGAATGAGCTGTATTGGCAATGTGCTGTGGTTTTTAACGGGAGGCTTGGCAGCAGGATTGGGGTGGACCCTGGCTGGAATATTATGGTGTCTGTCCATTGTGGGAATCCCAATTGGAATTCAGTGCTTCAAATTTGCTGGATTGGCCTTTTTCCCATTTGGTAAGGAGGTCCGTTATGGCGGGGGAGTTGGCTCACTTTTGCTGAATATTGTGTGGCT
>CALXBD010000141.1 GCA_944386445.1 uncultured Clostridia bacterium | reverse complement strand
TCATCCATCAAACGGAATTTCCGAAGACGTTCCAAGTCTTTTTCATGGAACTGTTTTGCTTGTTCCATTTTGTACTTCCTCCTGCTTTATCTGTATTTTACCATAATTATTGGGTGCAATCAAGGTGCATTACAATTCCATTAAACCATCTGCCGGAATTACCGACCCGTCCGCCGCCACAATACATCTGCCGCAGAAAGCGCATCCGAAACAGAACCAGACGTAACAAGCACCGAGGAAGATGAAGAGGGCAATGCGTCCAGCGAGCCGGAAGCCGGAAGCAATATTCTGGTGGCTACTTCTCCCTCGCCGGAGAGCAGTATCAGGTTGGCGTGATCGAGGAAGGAAATACCAGCATCATCGCCCATATGCTTTGCCTGATCGCCGTGATGCTATATCCAATGCTGCACGTGTTGTTTGCTTCTTTCAGTAAAGCAAGCCTGCTCATGGCACATACTGGGCTGCTGTTTCGTCCGGTGGGATTCAGTATGGCCGCATATCAAGCGGTTATCGAGAACCCAATGATACCAAGTGGGTATCTGAATACACTAGTTGTCGTTATTGTTGGGACAGCCATTAATATCATTATGTCCTCCTGCGGCGCCTATTATCTTTCCAGAAGGGATCAGGCTGCGGGTAAACTTGTCAGCTTGTTTATCATTTTTACCATGTTTTTTAGTGGCGGAATGATCCCATCCTATCTAAATGTAGATTCCTTGGGGTTGACAGATTCCTTATTTGCATTAATTATCCCAGGTGCGATCAACACATTCTATTTGTTGATATTACGGACATCCTTTATGAGTCTGCCAGAGAGCTTAGAAGAATCCGCGAAGCTGGATGGAGCCGGACATTTTACAATCTTATTCCGGATCTATTTACCTCTTTCCAAAGCGGTGCTGGCGGTATTGGTTCTGTATTATGGCGTTGACCATTGGAACGCCTGGTTCAACGCGATGCTCTATATCCGGGACCGGGATTTATACCCATTACAGCTAATTTTGCGTGAAATCCTAATTGCCAATGATATGTCACAGATGTTGAATGTTTCGGCAGATGTAGAACAGATTTCTGAAACAGTCAAACATGCAGTGATTATTGCATGGTGAGCATAGAGCCGGAGGATCGTCAATTTATGGATTTAAAAACGCAGGAAATATTTGGAATCCGTTTGGAATAAAAAGCACAGAAAGGACTTTCTATATGAACGTAATCAATGCCCCTTCGCTAGCAAATTGCAGTTTATTACATATGAGGGAAGAAGTGTGCCAGCTTGTAGAAGGCGGCGCAGATTGGTTCCATATTGATATTATGGATGGACATTATGTCCCCAATCTCTGCTTCCCGGTCAGGCTGATTGGAGAACTGAAAAAGGAGTATCCAGAGATTGCCATAGATGTGCATCTGATGGTGCCCAACCCGGAAAGCTATGTGGAAGCATTAGCAGAACAAGGGGCAAATTATATCAGTTTTCATCTGGATTCCACCAGTTTTTCCAGAAGGCTGCTGTCGCGGATCAGGGAACTGGGGTGCAAAGCAGGAATTGTCATCAATCCAAGCCAACCTATTTCTTTATTAGAACCGCTTCTCAGTTTTGCGGATTACATTGTTTTGATGACTGTGGAGCCGGGCTTTGCAGGGCAGAGCTTTTTGCCCGACAGCATTGGACGTTTAGAAGAGCTTGTAGCGCTAAGAACGCGGCAAGAAAAAAATTCCTGATTTCGATTGATGGCGGGATAGATTACCCTCATGTCATGCAGTGTGCACGTCTGGGAGCGGAAGTTTATATAACAGGAATCTATACGGTTTTTGGTCAGACGGACAGCCTTCGGGATGCGTGCATGAGATTCCGGAAAACAGTGCAGGGAGCAGTGTGTCCAACAGGAGGTGGTGATGGTGCTGCCAGCCATTCGGTTGGGTAAATCTGAGATATCCCGGTTAATCATCGGTGGTAATCCCTTCAGCGGTAATTCACATGTAAGCCGTAAAATGGATGAGGAAATGCAAGATTTTTTTACCGTCTCCCGGATAAAAGAAACCTTATTTTGTTGTGAAAGAAATGGAATCAATACTATGCAGCTGCGGGCAGATAAACATATTCTGCGTGTCCTTCGGGAATACCGGCAGGAAGGTGGAACAATGAATTGGATTGCTCAGACAACACCAGAACTGGGCTCTTTTGAGGCTGGTATAAGTCAGATCGCGGCTGGAGAACCGGTGGCCGTCTATCATCACGGTACCGATACGGATGCTCTTTTCAAGGCGAAGAATTTTCAGGAATTGGAGCGGCGGTTAAAAATGCTCCGAGAAATCGGCTGTCCGGTTGGCTTAGGGACCCATATGCGCGAAATGATCTCCTGGGCAGATCGTGTAGATTTGGATATCGATTTTTATATGGCTAGTGTTTACAATTTAAGCAGGATTGACCGGGTTAGCAGTGCTATTACTGGAGAATCAAATCAGGAAGAGCCCTTCTATCCGGAGGATATCCCTTTGATGTATCGAGAAATTCAGCGGACATCAAAACCCTGTCTCGTGTTTAAAATACTGGGTGCCACCCGACGTTGTACCTGCCAGGAACAAGTCGCAGCTGCCTTCCGGGAAGCCTTTGCCAATATAAAGGCAACGGACGCGGTTGTAGTGGGAATGTATCCGAAGGATTTGGATCAAGTCGCGCTGGATGCAATGTATACAGCAGATGCAATCAAGGAGACAGAAAGGGAGTATAGACAATGATCGGACAGGTTGATTTTTGCGGAGAAAAGATATCGCGTTTAATTGTCGGAGGGAATACGGTCAGCGGAACATCGCATTGGTCTCCGGAACTTGACCGTGAGATGGAGGACTATTTTACATCGGACAATGTAAAGAAGATGCTGTTTCGCTGTGAAAAATATGGAATTACTACTTTACAGATGCGCGCGGATAAACATATTATGCGGCTCCTGCGGGAATACCGGCAGGAGGGGGGAACAATGAATTGGATCGCTCAGACTGCCCCGGAAATGAAATCCTTTGACGGCAACGTTGCACAGATCAACAGCTATAAGCCGGCCTTGATTTACCATCATGGGTGTGTGACGGACGACCTGTATCAGGAAGGTGAACTGGACGAACTGCAGCGAAGATTAGCCGTGATTCGTCGAACCGGTCATCCTGTCGGTTTGTGTACCCATATGCCTGAGGTCGTGGAATATTCGGAAGAGCACCATTGGGATGTGGACTTTTATATGTGCTGCGTTTACAATATCAGTAAGCCGGAACGGAAGAAACAGTCCCTGCTGGAGGGAAATGAGAATCCACTTTTTGTGGAAAGCGATATTCCCTTGATGTATCGAATAATCCGAGAAGTTTCGAAACCATGTCTTGCTTTTAAGATCTTGGGCGCGACAAGGCGGTGTGCAAGTCAGGAAAACGTTCGGAATGCTTTCGAGGAAGCTTATGCCTCCATCAAGCCTGGGGATGCTGTTATCGTCGGAATGTATCCCAAATATCTAGATCAGGTGGCATTGGATGCGCAATATGCTTCAGAGGCTATACAAAAGGCAGGTAAGGGGGAGCCCAGATGAAAAAAGTATGCCTGATCGGATGTGGAGATCATGCGCATCATGTTTATTTAGACGCAATGCTGCGATGTCGGGCAGAGATGGAGCAGATCGTTTTTTCTGCATGCTGCGATGTTGAAAAAGAACGTGCACGTAATTTTGCAGAAAAAATTCATGCGCCGTATTTCTATACAAATTATTTCGAGATGGTTGCGCGAGAACGTCCAGATGCCGTTATTCTGGTCACGCCCTACCATTTGACTGCAAAGATTGCCATGGATGTAATGCATGCAGGATGTGCGGTTCTGATCGAAAAGCCGCCGGCGGAGGATTATAGCTCCTGTCGTGCGCTGGCGGATGTAGCCAAGGAAACCGGGTGTATGAATCAGGTCGCATTCAACAGAAGACATATTCCAGTTATTCGGGAAATGCGCCGGCATATCGGAAATACAGCGATCCAGCATATTTCCTACCATATGTACCGGATTGGTCGGACAGAATCATATTTTTATTCAACTGCAGTCCATGGCGTGGATTTGGTCTGCTCCATGATGAGATCCCCCTGTAAAAAGGGGGAGATGCTTTATGGTGCTTTGCCGGGATACGGGACGGGAGTAGAAAATATCCTGATGCAGCTTTTGTTTATGGATGGCGGGACTGCACAGTTGAGTTTTTGCCCAGTTTCCGGATGCGTATCAGAGGGATTAACCGTTACTACGGATCAAGGAAGCTATATCGCAGAGATCCCGATTTGGAGTGACCAAGACACAAGCAGACTTTTGTTTTCTAATCATAATGGAGAGGTTACACAAATAACTTCTTCTGACGGACCGCATATGTTTGAGACAAATGGATTTTACTGGCAATTACGCCAATTCCTAGAAAATTTATTACAGGGGAAAAAATCTCCGGATGATCTTTTTTCCGTTTTGGAAACAATGCGGCTGACCGACTGTATTCGTCTGAGACAGGCGCATTATATGGCGTAATAGAGGGGTACACGCTGAGAAGAATTTTCCAATAGCAAGGTTTTGAATCTGCGATGAAATGCCCACAGTAAATTAGAGCGTCCTTTTTCAGACTGCTCAATCACTATCCATGTCGCTATTCAGTTCGTCAATACTTTGCCGCTGTGAATAGCTTCCAAAAAGGGAGTATGACAGCCTTCTGGAAACTTCGGACTATAAATGTGCATGATATGAAGGAGTGCCTGATTTCTCTACACAATAAGAACAGGAGGTCAAGCTGTTTGCCGAGACCTCCTGTTAAATAAGCGTACGAACTTAGAAAAGGTGTGATGATTTTGAAAAATCATTTTTTAGCAGAATCGACCATTTCTAGGATCTGTTCCATCCAAAGGGCGTATAGGGCCTTTATTTATCAAGCCAGGAATCTCAGTGCCCCGTTTTCTCGGAAACACTAGTGCCAAATGCCGTCTGTGACGTTCCTGCTTATGGGCGTAATCGCAGCTATTCAATTGACGATATTCTAAAAAGTTCCACTATACACAACAATTTATATAAAATTCGATAACCGGCGTCCGGTCTTATGGAGTGACGAATTAATTCTCTGACACAAAGCCCTCGTAATGACGCAGTAGCAAAATATAGGATACGGAATATATTGGTACAGTAAAGCAAAGGCGCTTTTCTGAGAGGAGAGGCGCCTTTGCATTTTTTAGATTTGGGGTGTGTTTATGTGTGGAATTGCCGGATTTTGTAATTTTAAAGCAGACTTTCTTCAAAATACTGAAATGTGGACAGGGGTTCTCGAGAGGATGCGGACGGCTATCGCACACCGAGGCCGCGACCAGACAGGGGAATACCTGCAGCGCAACATAGGACTTTCCCATACTCGTCTCTCCATTCGAGATCTGGCCGGCGGTGCCCAGCCCATGTTGCGCAAACGAGGACAAGTGGAATATGGAATCGTTTATAATGGAGAAGTTTATAACGCAGAAGAGCTGAAGCAAGATCTGGTAAGACGTGGATGTCGCTTTGAAACTACCTGTGATACAGAGGTGATCCTCTATGGGTACATGGAATATGGCATGGAGGTGGCTAAAAAGCTCAACGGAATTTTTGCCTTTGCAATTTGGGACGGAAATCGGGATACTTTGTTCCTTTGCCGGGATCGGTTGGGGGTCAAACCTCTGTTTTATGCCGTGGAAGGCGATACCCTTGTATTTGGTTCAGAACCAAAGGCTCTGTTTGCCCACCCAAAGATCCACCCCCAGGCGGATTTGGACAGCTTTCGAGAAATATTTGGGCTGGGTCCGGCGAGAACATCCGGCTGCGGTGTATTCCGAGGGCTTAGAGAGGTAAAACCGGGCTGCATCCTAGAGTATTCCAGGGAAGGCTGGCAGGAGTATCCTTATTGGTCACTTGAGGCAAAGCCACATACGGACAGCTACGCGCAGACAGTTGAAACCGTTTCCTGGCTGCTGCAGGATGCCGTCAAACGGCAATTGGTGTCCGATGTGCCTGTGTGTAGCTTTTTATCCGGCGGAATTGACTCCAGTGTAGTTACCGCGATCGCTTCCCGACAACTGAGTTCAAAAGGACTTACTCTCAATACATTTTCCTTTGATTTTACCAATAATGATACCTGTTTTCAGTCCAACTCCTTTCAACCTACCCGCGACCGTCCCTATGTAGATCAGGTGCTTGCCCTTTATCCCCTTCATCACACCTATCTGGAGTGCGACGAGGCTACATTGGCCAATTTGCTTAAAGACGCGGTCCGAATGAAGGATTTGCCAGGAATGACCGACGTGGACGCATCACTGCTCTATTTTTGCGGTCTGGTCAAACAGCACAACAAGGTGGCCCTGACCGGTGAATGCGCGGATGAGATTTTTGGTGGTTATCCCTGGTTTTACCGGGATGAACTGCTGCGTGTGGATGGATTCCCGTGGTCAGCCGACCTGTCGGCAAGGACTGCGCTGCTGTCAGATGAGGCGATTCGCGTTCTAAACCTGGAGGAGTATGTAAAACAAAAGTATCAGGATACTCTAAACCAAGTCCCGGCATTGCCAGGGGAACAGGGTGATGACCTGCGCAGACGGCAGATGAGCTTTTTGAATTTGCGATGGTTTATGCAGACTTTGCTGGATCGAATGGATCGCACCAGCATGTCTTGGGGATTGGAAGCCCGGGTACCTTTTGCGGATCACCGAATCGTTGAGTATGTGTACAATGTGCCATGGAGCATGAAATATGAAAGCGGAATGGAAAAAAAGCTGCTGCGGGATGCCTGCAAGGATCTTCTTCCGCCCCAGCTGCTGTATCGAAAGAAAAGCCCCTATCCTAAAACTTACTCGCCGGTATACGAGGCTTTGCTGACGGAACGTTTTCAGCAAATGCTCTCTACCCCCCAAGCGCCAATACACCGTTTTTTGGACCGCAAGAAAGCTGTTCAATTTCTCGCCCAGCCTAAGGATTACGGCAAGCCGTGGTTTGGGCAGCTGATGGCAGGGCCTCAAATGCTTGCTTATTTTTTGCAGATTAATTACTGGATGGAACTGTATGGCATCGAATAAAGCATAACCGGGCTTGATTTTTGTATTGCTCTTTTGAGCTTTTTGTGATAGTATAAAGAAGAATAGACAGGAAAGGAGAGCTACCATGAGTAACGTTATGAAAATGGTTGATACATACACTTGTACAGGTTGTTGT